>NZ_JABFCI010000004.1:0-239561 GCF_017566105.1 Akkermansia sp. GGCC_0220 | reverse complement strand
TCGAGGAACTGGACGAGGAAGAACTCGAACTGCTGGAAGACGACGAACTGGAAGAAGAAGGCGGCGCGCTGCTGGAGGAATCCGGAGGCTCGGGAGCCGAAGAACTCGGCCGGGAGCTGGAAGACGAACTGCTCGAGGAGGAAGAGCTCGAACTGCTGGAAGAAGAACTCGAGCTGCTGCTGGGCTTGGGATCAAACTCAAACGAATCTCCTCCCCCTGCCGAACTGCTCGACGAATCTCCTTCTTCCACCTCCTGGTACAGGTTGACCAGAGTCAGGACGGTTTCTCCTTCCTTGCCGGCAGGCGTGTTTTCCGCCAGCAGGTAATAGTCCAGGTCGGGCTCTCCTTCCTTGTCGCTTACCAGGGCAATGCAGAACTCCTGTTGGTCCTCCGCGGCAGGCTGGTGTTGGTGGACGATATGGCACCAGTAGTATCCCTGTTCAAACTGGATCTGGCGGCGGAGAGGCGTGGAAGAGCCCGGCTCTGTGGAGAGTTCCATATCCTTGGCGGGAATGGAAAGGGAGATGGAAGAGTGGGCGTGGAGGTGGAGAAAACAGGTGGCGGGAGCCATGACCTTGAGGTACCCGAACCATTCGTGACGGGTGGGGGAGGAAGCAGTTCGTTTGGGGATAAGGACAGGAGCGGAGAGGCCGTTGACCAGGAAGTCGCCCTGGGGCTGCCCGTTGGGGTACATGGGAATGAAGGGATAGACGGTGTCCATGGCGCCGATGTTGAAAGTGTTGTTCATGGTAATGAAATGATGTTTGTTCAATGGTTGCGACTACCATGAATCAAAAACCAGCAACGTAAACACGCCGGGAACGTTATGATATTTGGTGAGTTTTTGAGGCGGATGGCAACGTGTGAAAAGGGAGGGGATTCTTCTCCGGTGGCACGTATTTCTTTGCCATATTTCCAAAATTTACCCATTGCCAGGGTAAAAGACAGCGTGCAGGAAGAGAAATACTAGCAAAAGGTAAAGGAGATTTTTCTCTGATGAACCAAGTTTCCCGCGTTCCACTGGAGTTATTGCATTTAAAAATTACCGGTTGGATTCATGACCGCACTACCATCCTAGTGAGCATAAGAAAGGAGTTTTTATAGAACATTATTCAAGGTACAAAAAAAACTTCATCAAGTGGTAACGACTTTTATCTCTATTTTTTGCCGCTTGCGGATTTTCTGCTTGTGTTGAAGACTCAAAAAGAGGAGAAGATGGGTACATAGAATTACCCTCCTCCCATGAAAACCTGTTCTTTTGCTATTGGCTGCTTCTTAGGAATTTGCGGTATTTTTCCATCCATTGCCGACACTACGGTGCGCTATCCGTCTTCCTTTCCGTCCCATCTGGAAAAAGGGAAGCCGTTTCAACTGGTGTTTGACAAGGCCGTGGTGCCCGCTTCCGAGGTGGGAAAACCGGCGGACCCGGAACTGATGTCCTTTTCCCCGGAGGAGAAACCGGTGGAACTGGCGCTGGGCAACGGCGCAGGGACGGCCATGCCGGAAGGCGCGAAGCTGATGTTCGTTCCTCCTTCCTTGAAGTTTTCTTCCAAATGGATTACTCCCAACGTGCTGGAGTGTGTTCCGCTGGAGGAGGTTCCCTTCCGGTCCACCTATCTATGGAAACCGGCGGAGAATGTCCGTTTTCTGGACGGTTCTCCGGTGCCGTCCGTTCCGCTGCGCCTGACGGGACGCATGACCTGGAATTTCTTCCTGTCTTCCATGGACAGGGGCTGGCAGGGCAGTGAAGTTTACCCGTGGGAGAGTTTTTTCCTGGTGGTTCCCGACGCAGTTCCGGACAGGGGCAATCCTGCGAATGGCTTGTATCGCGACGGCAAGGGGTTCCTGATGCTTCCCGGTTATTGCTCATGGAAGGAGGCATTGGAAAAGAACCTCCGTTTTGCCGGCGTTTCGGATGAAGAGCAGTTGAGGTCCGCAGATTTTATGAAGCAGCTCAAGGCGGGAGCCGCGGAGTACGATGCGGGGTTCCGGCTAAGGCCTGCCACGTTGAAGGAGGTGAGAGACGCCAAATCCTACCGTGTGAGAAATATTGCGGGGGAGGGAAGGTTCAGAGGCCGTCCGGACGGCATGGTTGTTCCCGGCGTGTATGTCATTCAGCCGGAAGGAATGTTCCGGTATGGCAGGAATTATTGCCTGGTCAGTTTGGACGCTTCCTTCCTGTCCTCCCGGGGAGGAGGGCAGAAAACCGGATGGGAAGAAATCAAACTGGGGGCCGTGCCCCGTTTTTCCGCCTCCGGTTATTACCATGCGTTTTCCGGGAACGGAGGCCGGTTTACTCTGGAATGGACTCTCCCTGTCCGGATTGAGGATTTGGAACGGTTCTGCCGGGACCATGTGGAGTTTTTCGTGGAGGGCGGCGGGAAGCCGATGGCTTACGGTGATCAGGAGGGAGGCTTTACCACATCCCTTGACGGAGAGGATGCGGAGACGGCCGGGAAAATAGCAATCCGCCTGGACAGGGAACGGCTGGCGGAGATGAAGCATGCCCGGCCCCAGTGGTATACGTCCCTGCCTTTTCTGGTGAGCGCAGACGAGGCCGTTTTTAAACTGCAATGGAGGCTGAAGGGCGTCCGGTCCGTGGATGATCAGGAATTGGCGCGAAAGAATGCGGAAGGTTCCGTGGAAGTGGAGCCGGAGGATCCGTGCCTGTATCTGGATGCGGGCAACAACGGCGTCATGTACGCCGGAGCCCGCAAGTTGAAAGCCTCCGTGAGCAATTTGAAGGATTTGACGGTGCGCGGCTACCGGATCAGGGACGGCCACCGGCACCAGACGCTGGCGGCCTACCGGAAGATTTATGAACGGGACCAGTCCGTGCCCCTTTCCCGTACCGTGACGGACCGCGACCAAAGGCATTTTCTGCCTGCGGAGCTTCTTGCGGCGGATAAGACGGGCGCGCTGATACTGGACGTGCGCGGCAAAACGGAAGCGGCCATCAGCCTGGACGGCCTGTTTGGCGGAGCCGTGGAGCCAGGCATGTATTTCATTGAGGTGGAAGGCCGTGTCAGTGATCCGGTGCTGGAGGCGTACAGGCTGTTTGGCGTGCCGTCGGAAAACGGAGGCAGAAGGAAGTTCGACGGAAAGGAGGCATCCTACGCCGCGCAGGCCGTCGTGCAGGTGACGGATTTGGGCGTTCTGCATAAAAAGACGGCGGATACTATGTTTGCTTACGTGTATTCCCTTTCCACCGGAAAAGCGGTGGAAAAAGCGCAGGTCCAATTGCTGGATGCGAACGGCTCCGTTCTGGCTTCCGTTCCCGTGGAGCACGGTTCCGTGATTTTGCCCATGGCCGGGATGAACGGAAAGGCCGCCTATGTTCGCGTCCTGTCCGGGGTGGACAGTTACCTGAGCCCCCTGGAGGATTGGCCGGGGCAGGTGAGGATGTGGTCCTTTGGCGTGAAGACGCTGCCCTACGAATGGGAAGCCCTGGGGCTGAATCCCGCCACTACCGCGGAAACGAGGGTGTTCATGTTTTCGGACAGGAACCTGTACCGCCCGGCGGAGACCATGCATTTGAAGGGAATCGTGCGCTCCCTGCTGGACAACAGGCTGGGCCTCGCTCCCGTGGAGGAGGTCAAGCTGACGGTCAGGGACGGACGGGACCGGGAAGTAGCCGTCAAGCAGGTGAAGTTGTCCGATGTGGGAACCTTTGACCTGGATTTCACGTTTCCCGGGGAAGAGACGGGAACTTACAGCGTCCTTGCCAGCCTGCGGCTGAAAGGGGATTCCGCGGAAGAGGAAAAAGAAGGGGCAGAGGATGATTCCTCCGACGAATACGATTACAAGAAGTATTACCGGAAGGAGTTTGACAAGAATAACCGGGAGTTCCGGTATGAGGTGGAAGTAGCCGAGTTCAAGCGGAACGAGTTTGAAGTGGAGGAGAAGATTCATGAATTGAAGCCCGGCGCTCATCTCCTGAAGGCGGATGTGAAGGCCACGAATTTTACCGGCACGCCTGTTTCAGGTGGCAAGGTGAACTGGTCCCTGCGCAGTACTCCCTCCAACTTTTATCCTGCCGGATACAAGGATTACCGTTTCGGGGATTACCGGGATGACGATGGGGGCTACTGGGAGGCCTATTACGGTTATTCCAGCAGCCGTTCCTCCTCCCACATGAAGCAGCAGTCCTCCGTGCTGGACGGGGAAGGCAGGAATACCGTGGAGTTCTCCCTGGACGGGCAGTCCTTCCCGCGGGTCAGGAGGCTGTCCCTCCAGGCTTCCGTGGTAAACGGGAATGAGCAGTTGGTCAAGGTTTCCCGAGGCGCCGTCTGGAATCCGGCTTCCGTGTTTGTGGGCGTGAAGAACAGTTCTTCCATCTGCCGCCAGGGAACGCCCCTGGATTTGCGCCTGATTGCCCTGGGGCTGGACGGCAAGCCCTATGCGGGTAGCGGCCTTGATCTCAACATGACCGTGACGCGCACCGCTTTCCGTCCCGCGCGCTACGAGAGCGGAGATGCTACCACCGTGCGCAATGACGAGGTAAGGAGCACGGTGCTGGAAAAGGCCCTGACGCTTGCCCCGGCGGATTCCGCGGATGTCCGTACGGGAGGAAAAGCCGTCTCCGTTCCCACCCCGCAGGACGGTATTTACGAGGTGGCTTTTTCCGGCAGGGACGCGGAAGGACGGGAATTCCGCACTGCCGTAAAGTACTGGGTTTACGGCAGCGACGTTTCCCCGTGGGAGTACCATGACGGCCTGAAGGTGAAGATCATCCCTGACAAGCAGTTGTACAAGCCGGGAGAGACGGCCCGTCTCTTGATCCAGACGCCCATTGAGGGGGAGGTGATGGTGACGGTGGAGCGGGAAAAGGTGCTCCGGAGTTTTGCCAGAAAGCTGACGCTGGACAATCCCGTGATTGAGGTGCCTCTGGAAGAGGCGGACGCGCCGAATGTCTATATTTCCGTTTTCCTGGTGAAGGGGGCGGACCTGAGCAGCCGCAAGGTCCGCAATCCCCAGTTGAAGCTGGGATATGCCGCGCTGAAGGTTCAGCCTGTCCAGCATACCCTGAATGTAAAGGTGTTTCCCCCCGCCGGGATGTCCCGGCCCGGTTCCCCCGCCGTGGTCAGCGGCGTGGTGACGGATTATTCCGGCAGGCCGGTTCGGAATGCGGAGGTATGCCTGTTTGCGGAGGATGAAGGCACCTTACAGGTCATCGGGTACCAGACTCCCCGTCCCATCCGGTACTTCTATGCGGACCGCCCCCTATCCGTGGGCACGTGGACGACGCTGGAACAAATTCTGGATGAAGACTGGGGTGGCCGCTCCACGGACAACAAAGGAGTTTTCATCGGCGGCGGAGATTCCTCCGACGGCTCCCGCAAAGCGCCGGAGAACCTGGATTTAAGGAAGAATTTCAACCCGTGCGCCGTGTGGCTGGCCTCCCTCCGTACGGACGGGGAGGGCCGTTTCAAGGCCGAGTACAGGAATCCGGATACGCTGACCCGCTACCGGGTGATGGCGGTCGCCCTGGCGGGAGCTGCCGATTTCGGAACCGGGGAAAGCGCCTATGTGGTAAACAAGCCCGTGATGCTGGAACCCGCTCCCCCCTTTACCGCAACGGAGGGTGATTCCCTGGACATTCCGGTGACGGTCAGCCAGACGGGTGACAGGAAGGGTCCGTGGGTGGTCACGCTGAAATCCGGGACCGCTGCGGCTTCCGTGCCCCAGCCCGTCCAGACGCTGACTTTGAACGGGAACCAGCCGAAAACGCTGGTGTTCAACGTAAAATTCACGCAGCCGGGGGAAGCCCGGCTGACCTGGGAAATCCGCGCCGCAGACGGCAGCGGCACGCCTTATTCCTCCGGCGTTTATTCCTTGCTGAAGGATTCCGTGGAGCACACGTTTGAGGTGGTGCCTCCCTTCCCGGAGCTGAGGGAGCTGCGCTGCTTCTCGCTTTCCTCCGGTCGGACGCTGGATCTGCCGGGGTTGCTGGCGACTCCCTTCCTGAAAGGCACCCCCATCCGGGTGACGCTGGGTACGTCCCCCCTGCTGTATGCGGACGGCAGCGTGAATTACCTGCTGCGTTATCCGTACGGATGCCTGGAACAGCTTTCCTCCTCCACGCTGCCCTGGATTTATGAACCGCTCCTGGCCAAATATCTCCCCGGTTTCAAGAGAAAATCGCCGGAGGACCGTTCCAGGGCCCTCCGGAGCGGCGTTTACAAAATCATGAAAAACCAGCTTTCTTCCGGCGGCCTGTCCTACTGGCAGGGTGGCACGGAGGTGAGCGAGTACTGCGCGTATGCCGCTCTGGCGCTGACCCTGGCGCGGGAGCAGGGGGTTTACATTCCGGAACAGGGCCTCAACAAGCTGTACGCCTATCTGGGGCATTCCCTGTCCGCCCGCCCGCGGGAGGGGCTCCTGGGGGCATGGGTGCTGGCCAGAGCGGGGCTCATGCCCGCGTCCCTGCTCAACCGCCTGCTGGACCATGCCGCTGAATTGAGGGCGGAAGACCGCCTGTACCTGGCCCTGGCGGCGGCCCTCTCTTCCCGTGCGGAGGCAAAGGAGCAGGCCCGGAGCCTGATGAATGTTTCCGGGGAGGAAATGAAACAGCCCCGCTGCCGTCTTCTGCTGGCGCTGGCGGAGATGGCGCAGGCCCCCGGTGACCGGGCTGTCCGGGAAAGGCTGGAACGCCTGATCGTGGACAGGACGTCCGGATCTTTCGGAGGAAGGGCCCCCTATTCCACCTGGACTTCCGGCTGGGATGTGATTCTGCTGGGGGAATACCTGGAAGGATTGCAGGAGGCGCCCCTTTCCGCCGCCTTCCGCGTGGACCGCGGCGGCCGGACGTTTGACGGGATATGCTCCGTGTCTTCCCCGTCCCGGTTCCTGACCGCGGTTGGGGAGAAGGCCGTGCTCAGCCTTCCGGAAGCGGGAACCCGGGTATACGGCATGGCGGAGGCCCGCGGACGCAGCAAAACGCAGCAGGACGGAGCCGCCGTCAACAGGGGCTTTGCCGTTTCCCGCGTTTATGAAAGGCTTTCTCCGGAAGGAACCTGGACGCCTGCGGCGGAGTTTGCCGTGGGGGACCTGGTGAGGATTACGCTGCACGTGGACAAGTCCGCTGACCCGCTGACGTATGTGGTGATGGAGGATTACCTGCCCTCCGCTTTTGAAGCCGTCAATCCGGCCCTGCTTTCCCAGATACCGGGAGGCCGGGAGAGCGAGACGGCGGACGCAGGAAACCGCTGGTTCTACTGGAGCGGGTGGGTTTCCCACCGTGAATTCCTGAAGGACCGGGTGCGCTTTTTCGCCGATTCCTGGTCGGGAGGCCGCTTTACGGCGCGCTACCTGGCGCGGGTGACCAAGTCCGGCTCCGTTATCGCCCCGTCCGCCAAGGCGGAGCTGATGTACAAGCCGGAAACCTACGGATTGAGCATTCCCCAGAAACTGACCGTCTCCGCGGGGAAGTAAGTGCAGTGTTTTCATGATGCGGCGCAGATCTATGAACAGGGCGGTTTTCAAAAAGCTCCTTCAACGGAAAACCCTTCTTTGGACTGCCGGAGGGCTGGCCGCCGCGTGGCTGCTTGCATGGTATGCCGTGCCCTGGCTGGTTCCCCTGCCGGAAGGGCTGCTCCATCCGGAAGAGCGGGGCGCCGTGGTCCTGGACAGGGACGGCGGCAGAATCGCCACATTGCCGGGACCGGATTATTACCACACGGAGCCTGTCCGGCTCCGGGAGGTTCCGGACATGCTTCTTAAGGCTACGCTGGCGGCGGAAGACAAACGCTTTTTCAGCCACGGAGGGGCGGATTTCCTGGCGCTGGCCCGCGCCGCGGCGGCGAATGCCGCAGGCGGGGAGGTTGTGTCCGGAGCGTCCACCATCACCCAGCAGCTCGCCAAGAATGCCAATCCTCCCGCACGCAGGAACCTGTGGACCAAGGCCCGGGAGTTTTTCCAGGCCCGGCGCATGGAGATGAGCATGAGCAAGGAGGAAATTCTGGAGTCCTATTTCAACCTCCTGGATTACGGCAATCTGCGCCGGGGGCCCGCCGCGGCGGCGCGTTTCTACTTTGGCCGGGAGATGTCCCGCCTGTCCCTGGCGGAATGCGCCCTGCTGGCGGGGTTGCCGCAGGGGCCGTCCTTCCTGAACCCCCTCCGGCATCCGGAACGTGCGCTGGAACGGCGGAACCGCGTTCTGCGGCGTCTGGAGGAGGAAGGCATGTTCCCGGCGGACATGGTGAACAGGGCCTTGCAGGAACCCCTGTTCAGCGCCGGAACGGAAGAAGGGCGGCAGCCGGCGGCTCCCCATGTAACAGCCGCCCTGATGCACGCAGGACGGACGGGGGAGGTGCGCACGACGCTGGACGCCTCCCTGCAGCGCGGCGCGCTGGAAATCGTGAGGAGGGAGCTGGAACGCTTGAAAGGCCATCATGTGACACAGGCCGCCGTAATTGTGGTGGAAAACGCCACGGGGAACATTCTTTGCCTGGTCGGTTCCGCGGACCGGAAGCATCCGGCGGGGGGGCTGATGGACGGGACTTCCCTGCCGCGCTCCCCCGGTTCCGCCCTGAAGCCTTTCGTGTACGCCCAGGCATTTGTCCTGGGGGCCTATCCGGGAACCGTTCTTCCGGACGTTCCCACCACGTACCGGAGCGCGCACGGGCTGGAAGCGCCGCAGAATTACAATAGGGCCTACATGGGTCCCGTTTCCGTCAGGCAGGCTCTGGCCTGTTCCCAGAATATCCCGGCCATGAGGGTTCTGGATACCTTCGGCGGCCCGTCACGGCTACTGAAACTGCTGGAAAACCTGGGTATCCGGGGCATCCAGGGAGACGCCGCGCATTACGGCCTGGGTCTCGCCATCGGCAATGCGGAGGTGACCTTGCGGGATTTGACCGGGGCTTATGCGTGCCTGGCGCGCGGAGGCTCCTTCCTCCCCCTGAAGCTGGAGCAGGGCGCTTCCGTTCCGGAACGGCCCGTACTGCCTGCGGAAGCCTGCTTCATGGCGGCGGACATTCTGGCGGACCGGGAAGCCCGGATGGCGGCGTTCCATGACCGGGAGCTGATGAACCTTCCCTTCCGGTATGCGTGCAAGACGGGCACTTCCTCCGATTTCCGCGACAACTGGTGCGTGGGCTTCACCCGTGAAATCACGGTTGGTGTCTGGGTGGGCAATTTTGACGCCTCCCCCATGAAGCAGGTGGGGGGCATGGATGGAGCGGCCCCCATTTTTGCCGGGGTCATGAGGCTGGCTCACCGCAATCTTGCCCCTTCCTTCCCTGGTCCCCCTCCCGGCATGGTGCGCATCCGCATTGATTCCCGCACCGGAAAGAGGGCGGAGGGGCTGGATCTGCCGCAAGCCCATGTCCGGGAGGAATGGGCTTCCCCGGAAACGATGCCGCAGCCGGCCTCCCCGGCGGATTACGATGCCGCGGGACGGGCATATCTGGACAGCCGTTATACGGAGTGGTTTACCAGTCCTTCCTGCACGGTGGGGAATACCTTCTGCCTGCTTCCGCGGGCGTGGTCCGGGGAGGCTCCCCGCATCCTGGTTCCGGCAGACGGCTCGCGCCTGGCGCTGGATCCGGAACTGCCCGGCGGGGGACGCAGGCTCAAACTGCGCTCCAACCTGCCGGCGGGGGCGGTGTGGTCATCCCCCACCCTGACCGTCGTGCAGTATGGAGAAGAGGCCTCCGTGCTGCTGGAACCGGGAGCGCACGTCATTACCGTGCGCCATCCGGAGCTGAACCTGGAGCAGCGTTCGTCAATTACCGTCAGGGAACTGTAACAAGAAGCCGGGAGTTTTCCTCCCGTGCGCACGTGGAAAAAGCGTTCCGCTCAGTCCAGCGGCAGGATGGAGGTGACCAGCATCTTGAACCGTTCCTGCGCAATGACGGAATGAGGCACTCCGGCGGGAATCAGGAGAGTCTTGCCCTGCGGAAGGTTGACCTCTTCATTGCCCACGGTGAAATACGCCGTCCCGTCCAGAATCTGCACCAGGGCGGGGCCGGGCGTCTGGTGGGTGGGGAGGAGCTGCTCGTCGTCAAAAGCCAGGATGGTCATGTTGACGCCTTTGGAACGCACAAGGGCCAGGCTGGTGATTTGCCCTTCGCGGTATTCAATCAGGTCAGCGTAATTGAAAGGCGCCCGTTCGGGGATATGCTGAATTGCTGTCATGCAGGTTGGACACACTCATTTCCCCTTCCCGTTTCCGCCATGACAGGCTTCCGGGAAAAAGGTCCGCTCCAGACCCGGGAGCGGACCTTGGCATTCAGCATTCATATGGTGCTTACTTACGGGTTCAACGTCCTGAGTTCATAGGCGTGGGGTCGGGTTCACAAGTAAACAGCAACCATTTTATACATGAAAAGTACAATTTGCTTCAAGAAAATTTTGGTGAAAAAATACAGATTTGATTCTGCTGCAAGGAGAACCGGATTTAACGCCCGCATGTGGCCGTTTCCGCCTGCGGGCGTGTGCCGTCAGCGGTTCCGCCGCCTGCGGCCGGGCGTGCGCTTCTCCTTTCTGCCTGGGGAGGCTGTCTTTTCCGGCTGCCGCCGTTCCTCCCGTGAGGCGATGGTAAAATCCGCCCACTGCTGTTCCCGGTCCACTTTCACGGGAATGACGGGAATGCGCAGCCCTGCGCACAGCACGGAGCCGTGGTCGCTCTTCCAGCGGTTGGCGAATGCCTCGTACACCCAGCGGCCGCCGGGAAGCTTGTCCGGCTTGATCAGCCCCTTGATCTGGAGGCGCGGGATTTCCAGCAGCACGCCGAAGTGGCGCGTTTCCGTAATCAGGGCCTCGTGCACTTCCGGATGGTCCGCATAGCACTGGCCTTCCAGCCATTCGAAAAGCTTCATCCGGTTGGCGTCCTTTTCCGCACTGGCGGAAGTGCGCTCCGTCTCTGAAATGTGTTCCGCGTCCTCCTCCAGCCTGCCTACGCTGCCGGCGCCTTTGGCCCCCTTGGGGGGATTGGCCAGCAGGGGATTCAGGGAGCGGTGAACCACCAGGTCCGCGTAACGGCGGATGGGGCTGGTGAAGTGGCAGTAATTGGCGGTGGCCAGGCCGTAATGGCCCAGGGGCTCCGTATCGTACCTGGCCCGCATCAGGCTTTTCAGGAGCGCCAGCTTGAGCAATTGCTCGTCCGGGGAACCCTTGATGGACTTCATCAGCTCATTAAGGTACTGGCGCTGGCCGATGTCGTGGACGGGGTGCCCGTACAGTTTGCACAACTGGCCGAATTCAAAGAGCTTGGCGGAATCCGGTTCTTCATGGACACGGTAGATGGTGGGGCGGTTCCTGTTTTTCAGCGTCAGGGCCACGGCCTCGTTGGCGGCCAGCATGCACTCCTCAATGAGCTGGTGGCTCTCATCGTACTCTTCCGTGATGATGTCCGTCACGCGGCCGTCCTTGTCCATGACGGCGCGCACTTCCGGGAAGTCCAGGTCCAGGGCTCCCTTGGCGTAGCGGTTGCGGCGCAGGATGGAGGCCAGCTTCCAGGCTTCACGGACCATGGAGGGAACTTCCCCCTTGTCATGCCCTTTCAGCATGGTGAAGGCCTCCTGGTAGGTCAGGCGCGCCTTGCTGCGGATGAAGGCGTCCGCGAAGCGGGCGTGGAGCATCTTCCCCTTTTTATCAAACTTCATTTCGCATACCTTCGTCAGGCGCACGACGTCCGGCCGCAGGCTGCACAAATCATCGGAAAGGCGGGGAGGCAGCATCGGAAGGACGCGGTCCGGCAGGTAGGTGGAGTTGCCGCGGCGCAGGGCTTCCTCATCCAGCGCGCCGCCGGGCTTCACAAAATGGGAGACGTCCGCGATGTGGACGGCCAGCGTCCAGCCGGACGGAGTGGCCGTGATGGAGATGGCGTCGTCAAAATCCCTGGCGCTTGCCGGGTCAATGGTGATGACGGTGCGGTCCGTCCAGTCCTCCCGGCGGCCCAGTTCCGCGGAAGAAGGGTTTTTCCGGAAAGATTCCACCTCCTGAAGCACGGAGGCGGGGAATTCCACGGGCAGGTCATACTTTCTGATGACGGCTTCCATGTCCACGTGGGGATCGTCCGGGTAGCCGAGCACCTCCACGATTTTCCCGCGCGGGGCCTTCTTTTCTTCCCCGCGGGACACGGGTTCCACGGAAACCAGTTGGCCGGGAAGCACCTCCATGGCGGGTTTTTCCACCAGTTCAATGTATTCCGGAGAGCCTACGCCGTCCCCGAGCACGCGGCCCAGCTTGTTCTTTCCGGCGCGGAAAACGCCCAGCCAGCGGGAGCGCGCGCGTTCCGTCACTTCCTCCACGCGGGCTTTCATGCCGGTATCCGGAGAAGAAAAGCGGTCCCTGCGGACGTTTCTCCGGCCCTTGGCCGCCTTGCGTTCCACGCGCACGGCCACGCGGTCCCCGTCCAGGGCGGTTCCCAGGTGGTTGGGCTTGAGCTCCAGCTCCGGAATGGCCTCCAGATCCCACCCCAGGTCCGCCGCGGCGGGATCCCCCTTTTTGGGGAGAAAAAGAATCTTGCCGGAGCGCAGGATGCGGATCATGCCGTGCACCAGGTTCCGGCGTTCCCGTTTCAGGGCGTATCTCCCCTTTTGCAGCCGCACGAGCCTGCCTTCCTCCTCCAGCTGGTCCACAATGGCGCGGAAGTCCTGCTTCTGCCGGGAATCCACGTTCAGGGCGCGGGCCAGTTCTGATTTGCTCTGGGGTTCGTAATGTCCGTCTTCCATGTGACGGACCAGGCGGTCTTTAAGGGAATTATTCATCTTGCGGAAGTTCCGGGAAAGGAGTCTTCCATTCCCATTGATGCCATCATAAGGCGGTTTTTGCGCCGCTTCAAGGCGCGGGCGGTGCATTCTTTGTCCGCCTTTCTCCTTGCCAGGCCCGGGCTTGCGTTATCTGGGCCGGAGCGTGCCTTCCGTGGTGCCGAGCTGTTCCGCGACGTCCAGTTCCCGGATGAGCCGGGCCGCAGTGCAGGAGCCGTCCAGCAATTCCCGGTAGCGGGATACCAGAAGGCGTGCTTTTTCCGGAGAATCGTCCAGCAGTTCCACGCGGAAGCGGGAAAGGCCCTGATGGCGGAAGCTCCGGAAAAAGCCGGCTCCCGTCTGCGCGCGGCCGTTGAACAGGGTGTTCCGGCACCCGGCGTCCGCCAGCAGGGGATGGAGCTGCCCCACGCGGTCCCGCAGCTGCACGTGGTACCGTTCACAGGGGCGGCCGCAGTTCTTATAGCTGGAGCCGTCCGACAGGAAGGTGCAGAACACGCAGTGCTCCATGTGGAACATGGGCATGTGCTGGTGCAGAGTCAGTTCAAACCATTCCGGCGGCGCGGCGCGGAGCAGGTCCTCCACCTGTCCGGCGTTCAGGTCATAGGAAATGGTGAGATAATCCAGGTTCCCCCGTTCCTTCAGGATGGCCGCGCTGTACGGATTGGCGACATTCAGGGAAAAATCCCCGATGCGGTGCAGGGGGGAATGGCGGAAGTACTGCGCCGCGCCCAGGTTGCGGATGAGGACGCCGTCCGGCTCCGCCCGTTCCATGAGCTTGAAGTAACCGGTTTCCGACGGCTTCTGGATGCGGGGCGTCGCCAGAAAGACGGGGATGCTTTTCGTGTGCCGCCGGACCGCTTCCACTCCCGCCGCATAGTCCCGGAGGTCTTCAAAATCCAGATAGACGGCGTCCGCCCCGGCATCCAGAACGGAAGGTATCTGTTCCGGCCTGCGGCACAGCACGGACAGGTGCGGCGGCGCGTCCGGAGTTGCCGCACCCGCCGGAAGCGCGGGAAGGACGAAAGGTTCCGGAAGACGGGTGGGAACGGAGGCTTCCCTCTCCTGCCGGACCGTTTGAATTTGTTCCACGAGGGCGCGCCTTGTCTGGTTGAGGATGCTGAGCGGGAGCATCAGGCCCTCCGGCAGGCGGCATTCGCAGGAAGCCAGGCGGAACCCCGTTCCTCCCAGCCTGCCGAGCTGCTGTTCCAGAACTTCAGGAGTCAGCGGGCGTTTTTCCGCCGTTTGCAGGGGCTGTGCGGACTGCACGGAACACCCGTATTCCGGGCAGGAAACCGTCAGAGGCTCCCCGGCGGATCCGGTGCATGCCAAATGGAGGGGAAGGACGGCCTCCGGCAGGTGCTCCCGCATTTTTTTCAGCTCGGCGTTCAGGGCCGGATCATCCGTTTTCCAGAGCTTCTGCCCCGGCCTGACCTTGCTCCAGTCAATGCCGGAGGCTTTTCCGTGGAAGAAAAGGCGGTTTCTCTGCACTTTCCAGATGCGGCCGCCCTGTTCTTCATTGCGGTCCTCCCCGGCGTCAATGACGAAGCCGTCGCCGGGAGCGAGCGGAACGTTCCCTTCCGGCCTGATGTCCAGCCAGCCCTGGCCGCTGTCCACAATGGCGCCTGCATAGGCGCCGCGCTTCTTGCCGTGGCGGCCGTGGGTCAGGCGCGGGTGGTCCGTGCCGTCCAGCCAGCCGGTGGAAAAGCCGCGTGAAAATACCATTTGCAGTGCATAACGGTCGCGTGCGGTCACCAATTCATCCACGGGTATTCCGGCGCAGGCTGCGTCCAGGGCCTTTCTGTAGGCCGCCGTTACCGCCGCAACGTATTCCGGGCTTTTCAGCCGCCCCTCTATCTTGTAGCTCTTCACGCCCATGCGGACCAGGTCCGGAATGCGGTCAAGGGCGCACAGATCCTGCGGGCTGAGCAGATAGCGCCTTTCTCCCAGCGGAACGGCCTTGCCGTCCACGACCAGGGTATAGGGCAGGCGGCAGGCCTGCGCGCATTCTCCGCGGTTGGCGCTGCGCTGGCCCAGGCTTTCCGACGTGAGGCACTGGCCGGAGTAAGCCACGCAGAGCGCCCCGTGCACAAACACCTCCAGGGGAATATCCGTATGGCGTATGCATTGCCCGATTTCCTCCAGGCTCAATTCCCGCGCCAGCACGGCCTGCTTCAGGTCCAGGAAACCGGCGGCGAATTCCAGGCCGTCCGGGGAGGAAAGCGTCATCTGGGTGGAGGCGTGCAGCTCCAGCTTCATGGCGGGATCCTGCCTTCCCCACTCTGTCAGGCAGCGGGCAAGCCCGATATCCTGCACGATCACGCCGTCCACGCCGGCGGCATTCAAATGGCCCAGGTAGGTGAGGGCGTCCGCCAGCTCGGAGGTGAAAAGGAGCGTGTTCATCGTCACGTATCCCCTCACGCCGTGCGCGTGGAGGAAGCGCATCAGTTCCGGCAGGGAATCCAGCGTAAAATTATTCGCGCGCAAGCGGGCGTTGAAACGGTCCAGGCCAAAATAAATGGCGTCTGCGCCATTGGCTACGGCGGCGCGGGCGCAGTCCATGTCCCCGGCGGGAGCCAGCAATTCGGGGCGCAGGTCTCCGGGCCGGAGGGAGGAAAGGGTCATGTCGTCGGAAATCACGGGGAAAAACAAAAAGGATGGAGGGGTTACTGGGCGGTGCTGCGTTTTTCCGCATGGCGGAGCAGCGCTTTCAAATCCCCCAGAAGGAACAGGGAGCCTGCCGCCAGGGCCGGAAGCGGGGAGGCCAGGGCCGCATGCAGCCCGTCAGGAAGGGTGGAATGGATAAAGACGGGGCCGGTTTCCAGTCCGGCCAGCAGGACGGCCAATTCTTCCGCCGGCATGATGCGGGGGGAAGTGCAGGGAACCAGGTGCCATTCTCCGGTGATTTCCCGCAAAACGGGGATCATCTCCCGGATGTGCTTGTCTGCGGATGCGGCAAAAACCAGAGCCGCCTTCCGCCCGGGGAATTCCTCCTTCCATGTGGCCGCGAGCACGCGCGCCGCATGTTCGTTATGGGCGCCGTCCAGCACCAGCGGTGGCGTTTCAAGGCGTTCAAACCTTCCGGGCCACTGCACCTTTGCCAGGGCAGCGGCGGCTGCGGAAGGGGAGGGGAGGGCGTGGAGCTGCCTCATGGTTTCCAGCGCCAGGGCGGCATTTTCCCGCTGATGGGCTCCGGGCAGGGATGGCCGGGGCGTTTCCCCGTCCGCCCGGGCGACCGTAAGGGGGGAACGGCGGTTCCGTGCCGTCCGTTCAATGACGGCCATGGCTTCCGGGCTCTGCACGGCGGTCACGGCCGGTTTGCCGGGGGAGATGATGGCCGCCTTTTCCGCGGCGATCTCTTCCAGGGTGTCTCCCAGGTACTGCTGGTGGTCCAGGCCGATGGGGGCCAGCACGGCGATGTCCTTGGGCACGGCGTTGGTGGCGTCCAGCCTGCCGCCCAGGCCCGTTTCCAGAATGATGAAGTTCACGCCGCTTTTGCGGAAGTGGCGCAGGGCGACGGCAAGCGCCAGCTCAAAAAAGGTGGGCGGTTGTTCCCAGCCTTCCGCCAGTTGTTTCAGGAAGAAGATTTCTTCCGCCAGCGCCTCCGGGGGAATCATATTCCCGTTCACGCGGATGCGTTCGGAAAACTCCACCAGATGGGGGGAGGTGAACAGGCCGGTCACATACCCCTGTGCCCTGGCCAGGGCCTCAATCATGGCGCAGGTGGAGCCTTTCCCGTTGGTGCCAGCCACATGGACCACTGTGGCATCCGTCCGGTCCGCATCGGCTGCCGCCAGCAGCTTCCCGGTATTGTCAAGCCCCAGCTTGATCCCGAAGAATTGGGTGGAAAAAAGCCAGTCAAGGGCGGCGGACACGTTCATGGGCGGTATTCTACCACGGGAAGGCTCCCGTTCAATCCCGGTATGGGAGGGGGCGTCAATAAAATACCGCCGGGAACGGACGCGGCAAACACGAACAAGCTACCGTTGCTACCTCTCGGTCCTGGCGGGGTTTGCCAGTCGTGCCTCCACGGGGTTCCCGGCGGCCCAGACAGTAAACTAGGTTTGCGGTGCAGTGTCAACCTTCAAAGGCATCATCTCCTTCTGGTAAAGGAGAGCAAAATGGAGATCAGCAGAACCACGCCGATGACGGCGGCGGCCGTGAAGAAAATCTCTTCCTCCTGCCTGAGCTGGCTGCGCTCCCCTTCAATTTTCCCGTCCCTGATGCGCTGCAGCCCGTGCAGGACCTTGGCCTGCTCCTCCACGTCCGCCTCCGTCCGCATGACAAGCGTTTCCTCATGGCTGACGGCCTGGTCGTAAGGGGAGATCATGGTGCGGAACTCGGGGTCTTCCGAAAGGATTTCCGTCTCATCATACTCTTCCGCCAGGGGGGAGTTCATGGCGTCCCGGAGACTGGCGATCTGTCTGTCCACCTTGTTCTGGAACAGGGCCAGCTCCCTTTTGGCCTTTTCGTAGGCCGCCGTCTGGTCACTCAGCATGGCTTCTCCCTTGCGGGTGATGCGGTCCAGCTCCTGCGGCAGGCTGGCCTGGAGCTTGAGCAGGTCCGCCCGGCTCTCCGTCACCTTGAAATCCTTGCTCTTCGTATTGGACGCCTCCGCGCGCTGGATGCGGTTGATGTCCAGCCGGGTTTCCACCTGGCGTATTTGTTCCTGGAGCCGGTTCCGGGCGTTGTCCAACTGCTGCCTGGTGGTGTCCCGCTTGCCTTTGAGCTCCTCCACGTCCGCGACGCGGCGGTCATATTGTTCCAGGAGATTGGCTATCCGGGCTTCCGCGCTCCGGGCATTGGGCCTTCCCTTCACGGCGGGCACGGACTTTTTCCCGGCGTTTGCCTGGTCGATCTTCTCCATCTGGGCATCCCAATACTTGCGGATGGCCTCTTCCTTCCTCTGGATGGCCGCCTGGAGGCGTGCCGCCTGCTGTTCGTGAAGTTCCGCCGCCTCGTCAAAACGGGCCTGGGCCGCATCCAGCTCCGGATAAGGCTCCTGCTCCATGGCTTTGATGGCTTCATGCCTGGGCACGAGGCCGGTTTGGTAATAATCCCAGCCGTAATAGCCGCCGGCGAGCAACAGGATAAGAAGAAGGTAACGCATAAATTGAAGGTGGTTAGAGGCAGAAGTTTATCTCATAGTGGAAGTTCCGCCGGATTTTGCAAACCTTAAAATCAGCCATCCGGAGCTTTTTTCCTCCGGGACGGGAATGATGATAAATCCGCGGCACGGGAGGCGTAATCTTCCTTGAAGCCATACTTTCAAATCATGTCTATTTTTTCATCACGCAGACAATTTCTCAAATCCCTGGGGCTCGCGGCCGGAGCGGCTGCCGCCGGAAACGTTCTCCCCGGGCAGGCCCTGGAAATCCCTGCCGGGGACAGCCTCTGGAAATCCGGCGCCCAGGCGTCTCCGCGGCCTTCCGGCTCCATGTACATGGGGGGCTTCAAGGCTCCCGGGCTGGACCGCATCAGGCTTGCCTTCATCGGCGTGGGCGGCCGCGGCTTTTCCCATCTGGCTCAAATGTGCGTGATGGACGGGGTGGAAATCGTGGGCGTATGTGATTTGAAGGAAGACCTGGCCAAGCGCGGCGTGGACCGCGTGCTTTCCAAGATGGGGAAAAGCCCGCTGAGTTATTCCGGCGGGGACACGGAATACCTGACCATGCTGAAGGAGCTGAAACCGGACGCTGTCATCATCAGCACGGACTGGAGTACCCATGCCGGAATCGCCTGCGACAGCATGAAGCACGGCGCGCACGCCTTTGTGGAAGTTCCGCTGGCCGTCTCCCTGGAAGAACTCTGGAATCTGGTGGACACCAGCGAGGCCACCCGGAAGCACTGCATGATGATGGAAAACGTCAACTACGGACGGGACGAGCTTATGTTCCTGAACATGGTCCGGCAGGGGGTCATCGGCGATCTGCTCCACGGGGAGGCCGCATATATCCACTGCCTGGTGACGCAGTTGGGGGACACGCGCGGGGAAGGGGCCTGGCGGCCTGAATACCATACCCGGATCAACGGCAACCTGTACCCCACCCATGGACTGGGCCCCGTGGCGCAGTACATGAACCTGGCGCGCGGAGAAGACCATTTCAGCCGGGTGGCTGCGTTCGCCTCCCCTGCGCTCGGGCGCAATGCCTACGCCAAAAAACACCTTCCCGCGGACCACCGCTGGAACAATACCCCCTTCATCTGCGGGGACATGAACACGGCCATCGTCAAGACGCAACTGGGGCGCACTATTGTCGTCCAACTGGATGAAACGTCCCCCCGGCCCTATTCCCGCGCCAACCTGATCCAGGGAACCGAAGGCACCCTGGCCGGCTTCCCGACCCGCGTGGCGGGTGAAAAGCTGGGCAACGGCAACTATCACGAATGGATTGAAGGCCGGGAGAAGCTGGCCGCCATTTACGAGAAATACGACCATCCGCTCTGGAAACGCATCGGGAATCTGGCTACGAAAATGGGCGGCCACGGCGGCATGGACTTCGTGATGCTTTCCCGCATCGTGGAATGCCTCCGGAACGGAGAGCCGATGGACCAGAATGTTTACGAAGGAGCCGCCTGGTCTTCCCTGCTGCCGTTGACGGCTCATTCCATCGCGCAGGGCGGCATGCCCGTGGAGTTCCCGGACTTTACCCGCGGAGACTGGAAAACCACCGCGCCGCTGGCCGTGGTTTCCTGAGAAGGAAAATAGCAGAAGACGCTGGAAAAGCAGATGTACAGTGTTTGACTCGCAGCCATCATGGAAATGATGCCTGCGAGTCGCATTCCTGAAAAAAACAAAACTACGGCTTATCAGAAAATACAGGCTCTATATTTAACAGGCCAGCGCGCGGAGTCATTCCAGTAAAAAATCCCTCACGATGGAAATAGAAAGGGATTAAAATGAAAACCGGGGCCAGACGGCATTTATCTTATTTTCCGGTTTTTTCCGTCGTCCCCCGTTCCAGTTTTTCCATGAGTTCCTTTTCACTCATGGGGTGGTGATTATTCTTCAATTCCTTTATTTTCTCGCGCGTCTGCCTGTCTTTTGATTTGCCTAATTTCTTATACGCATCAGTCATGTCGAAATAGACCAGCTTAAGATTGTTTACCTTGTTTTCGTCTTCATCATTCGTCAAGCTGACGGTAAGGATGTAGCGGCCTCCAATCATGGTGAATCCTTCACCCAGAACACGGTAGCCGTCGTAATGTTTTCTGAGGTATTCATCTCGCGCCGATTCCAGCATGCTGTAATCCTTGACCCCTTTAAGATCAAGCACGGCGGGATTTTTATAGGAACCGGCAGGAAACTGGACGGCCCCGGCGGCCTGTTTTTGTGATTCGTCCGCTCCAAATGATGGGTTGATGGCCAGCATGGCGCTGCATCCTATGGTCAAAATGGTTATTTTTAATAATATTTTCATCTTCATTGCCCTATGTTATTGTTAATATGTATGGTTATTGTGTTGCCGCCATTATTTGCTGCATCCGTTGTCTCTGCATAATTCCATTCTTCTGGAAAGGGCTTTTTGGTGTAAAAGAAGAATCGCCTTTTCTTTTGCTCTCTCATTCCAGGGCAGGTCTTCCGAGACATCCACGACAACAGTGGCACCCTGATCCAGATTCACGATCTCTGAAACAGTGGAGCCGTCCTTGTGAGTGTAAGTTGCCATGGCAGTCGCATGAACCTTGAATTTCATTGATTTTCCCTTAACCGGTTCAACCAGCTCTGCTGTCGGCTCTGAAATATTTATGAGCTCATAGCCGCATTT
Organism: Akkermansia sp. GGCC_0220; assembly: GCF_017566105.1. Lineage (NCBI taxonomy): Bacteria > Pseudomonadati > Verrucomicrobiota > Verrucomicrobiia > Verrucomicrobiales > Akkermansiaceae > Akkermansia > Akkermansia sp. GGCC_0220. The sequence continues at coordinate 219,079 of NZ_JABFCI010000004.1, read as the reverse complement.
TGCTTGTTTGGCATGTGCCGCTCCAACGAGGATGCCCAAAACAAGCGAAAAACAGCACAATATTTTTGGAACCATCATCATATTATCACCTATGAAATTGAAATGATAAATTGTCAATGAAAATTGATAATCCCGGTAGATGTTTTGCCGTTATTCCATCGTAAAGGAATTGGGTGGTAAAAATATTTTTCTAATTCATAATAAATAAATTATAAGCTTTACTGTTAGATAAGGCATTCCTGGAAGCTCGCGAATCAGTTTCCCCGGTGCAACTTTGCATGGCTAATATGGGTGAGACACAATGGACGCGGAATGCACGGTGAAAGATTTCGTCATGGGATTGTTCCAAGGCTGCCGCAAACAGGTGGAATGCCGTGATGGTGTACGGTCCTGTTTTTATGATTTCCGGCAAATTCTCCAGCATGGGCGGCCGGATGCCAAAAACAGGGCTCATCAAGAAAACCGGATTTTCTGACTTTCCCTCGTCAGAGAGGAAAAAATGCGTGTTAATGCATTTTTCTGTTTCCTTTCTCATCTCCCCGTTGAATTGATTTTCATCAACCGTTCCTTCAGGAGATAAAATTGGTTCAGCTCTTGCAAAGAACGTCCTTAAGTTCTTCTGCGCTCATGTTCATGAGCCACTGTTCCGGGCCGCCGGAGAACAGGTCGTCCGCCATGCGGCGCTTTTCCGTCAGCATGGCGTCAATGCGGTCCTCAATGGTGCCGCGGCAGATCAGGCGGTGCACCAGCACGTTCCGGTGCTGGCCGATGCGGTAGGCCCGGTCCGTCGCCTGGTTCTCCACGGCGGGGTTCCACCAGCGGTCCACATGGATGACGTGGGAGGCCTGGGTCAGAGTCAGTCCGGTCCCGGCGGCCTTCAGGGACAGGATGCAGAAGGGAGGCCCGGATTCCTTCTGGAAGGCGGTGACGATGCCCTGGCGTTCCGGAATGGGCGTGCCTCCGTGCAGGGTAAGCCCGGAACGGCCGAAGACCCCGGAAAGCAAGTCGTGCAGATGGGGAATGATGGAACGGAACTGCGTGAAGAGGATGGCTTTTTCCTGCCGGGCGGCGATGGAGGCGCACAATTCCTGAAGACGCAGGAACTTTCCGGAGCGTTCCGGGGCGTAGTCGTCCGTGCCCTGGAACTGCGCCGGATGGTTGCAGATTTGCTTGAGGCGCGCCAGGACGGGCAGGATCAGCATGAGGCGGGCGGCCGGGTCCGGTTCGTCCAGCATGGCGTGCAGCGTATCTATCTGCGTCTGGTACAGGGCGGCCTGTTCCGGCGTGAGGGGGCAGTAGGCGGGTATTTCCGTCTTGTCCGGCAGGTCGGGGACCAGGGCCGGATCCGTCTTCATCCTGCGCAGGATGAAAGGGCGCACCAGGCGGCGCAGCGGGGCATAGCCTCGTTCCAGGGAGCGGGTGAAGGCTTCAAAGCTTTTTCTGCCGCCAAGCAGGCCCGGATTCAGGAATTCCATCAGGCTCCATAATTCATTCAGGTTGTTTTCCACCGGCGTGCCGGACAGGGCGGCGCGCCTCTCCCCGTGCAGGGAGCGGATGGCGCGGGAACGTGCGGAACCTGCGTTTTTAATGGCCTGGGCTTCATCCAGAATGATGGCCGGGAAATGCAGCCCGGCCAGCGCAGGCGTGCGCGCGGCCATGCCGTAGGTAGTAATGACGGCGTGGCAGCCTTCCCGGCGCGGGATTTCCTCCGGCTGCCATGAATCCGGGGCGGAGGGGTGCATGATGCGCAGGGCGAGCTCCGGCGCGAAGCGTTCCGCTTCCTCCTTCCAGTTGGACAGGAGGGACGCCGGGGCCACGATCAGGGCCGGGAGGCCTTCCAGCCGGCCTTCCCTCCGCAGCGCATCCAGCCATGCGATGGCCTGAAGGGTTTTCCCCAGCCCCATGTCGTCCGCCAGGCAGGCGCCGAAGCCCCGTTCCGTAACCCGGTACAGGAAGGAAAAGCCCTCTTTCTGGTAAGGGCGCATCAGTGCGTTCAACCGGGGCGCAAGCTCCGGCACGGAGACGGGAACCTCCCCCGCCAGGATATCCAGGGCCTGCCGGAGATCCCGGCCCGGTTCCACCACGCAGTCTTCATCCGGTTCCGGGAGCTGCGCAAGCTGGTCGGAAGGGCCGTTGACCAGCAGCCTCAGCCCCTGAACCAGGGGAATGCCCAGGGAACTCATCATGCGCGCCGCCTTGGTCCACCGGTCCATCAGGTCCCGGACTTTTTGAGCGTCCACGCGCACCCATTCCCCCTTGAAGCGTATCAGGCCGTCTCCATTGCTGAGCAGTTCCTCCAGTTCCTCCGGGGCCAGGTCCCTGCCTCCCAGCGTGGCGGCTACGGAAAACCGCAGCAGGCTGTGGACGGAAAGCCCGGAGGAGTGAGCCGTTTTTTCACTGCCGGGAGCGTCCGCCGTGACTTTTACCTGTAATTTGGGAGGGGATTTTCTCCACAGGTTCACCATGCGCACGATGATGCCTGCATGTTCATAGGCTGGCGTGTCCTGTAAAAAGTCCCGGGCTTCCGCAGCGCTCCAGGCCAGCGGGGCGTAAATCTTTCCATTGTCCAGCAGGCGCTGCAGCAGGGAGCTTTCCCGTGCCGCTTCCTTCAAGGGCTGGAGCACGGCCAGCAGGGCAGTGTAGTTCCCTTCATGAAGTTTCAGGGCGGTGGAAAGGGGAAGGTGGCGCACCTGGTTGTCCGCCGCGCTTTGATGCGCAAAGGTAGCCATGAAGGCAAAGGGCCGGGAGCCCGTGGCGTCATCCCGGTTTTCCGCAAGGTGGAAGAATACCTTCCCAATCTGGTTCCAGGGGGCGCCCAGCCCGTTCAGCCACGCGGCGGGAGTGATGCTGCGGGTGCCGACTTCCTTTTTCACCAGCCTCCGGAAATCCTCAAGCCATCCGGCGATGACGCCCGGAGTGACGTATTCCGCCCCCGGCACGGGAGGGAACTGCTCCGCCAGGGCCGCTCTTTCCGCCGTGGAGGCCAGCAGGTGGTCCAGGACGGTGTCCACCTCATCCGGCCTTTCCGCGGCGGCGTGCGCCATGCGGGTGAGCGCCTGGCGCGCCATGTTCTTGATAAAAAAGGCGCCCGGGTCAGGCGCGGTTTCCCAGTTGGAGACCGCGAGGGCATATAATCCGTTTCCGGCCCCCTCTTCAAACAGGCGGTCGAAGGGGGGCGTGTCCGTCACCGGCGCTCCGGATGGAAGGATGCGGAAACCGCTGAAGTTCCGTTCCTCTTCCGGCGCTGCGTGATGGGATTGCGGCTGCATGGCTGGAAGGAATGTAGCATGGCCGCCCAGCTTGTTCAATCCATCCCGCCGCCCTGCGGCATGCGGTTCCCGTGCCGCTTACAGGGCGAACGTCGTATCTTTGATGATGGGCAGTTTGGGCGGCGGCGGATTGAAAAGCTCCTTGATTTGTTTCAGATATTCGATCAGGGCTGAACGGACGCTTATTCCCGTCGGTTTGCCGTTTCCCTTTTGAGGGAATTTGAAATTGTTGCACAGGTAGTCGCCCATCGCGACAGTGTAAATGACGCCGTTTTTCAAGGTGCTGGTGATGCTTGGCGTAACGCCGTCCATAATCTGGTAGGAGAAGCCGGAGCAGTAAACTTCCAGAATGCCTCCTTCGTCATCGGACGGGGACATGAATTTGGACAGAATCAGTTGTTCAATGTCCGCCTTGCTCATGGAGCAGGTGACGACCTTTTCCCGGAAGGGCTCCATTTCATAAATATCCTTGATCTTGATGGGGCCCTTGCAGAGATGGCTTCTGGCCCGTACGCCGCCGCAGTTGTAAATGGCAATGTCCGAATGGGAGGCCTGCTGGATGGCTTTGCAGAAAAAGGTGCCTACGGTGACGTGCGTGATATCCTCCCCGGCGACGCCCACCTGCTGGTTGAAGAACGGGTTTCCGGTGAACTGCTGGACAATCTTCTCTACTTCCGGGTCGCTGGGAATCCTTTCGTCCAGGGAAACGGCCTTCGTGGACTTGGAAAGGATGGAGGCGGGTTTTTCCGTGGAGAAGGTGATTTCCGTAACGCCTGCATGGCTCAGTCTGTGGCCCGTGTGGCTGAGCAGCGTTCCGGTTCTGAGATGGCCGTGCGGAAGCATCACATGAGTATGGCCACCCAGAATGACGTCGATATTCGGAGAATACTTCATCATTTTCAGATCGTGGTCGTATCCCAGGTGGCTGAGGATGACATTGATGGTGTTATGGTGCAGGCGGAACCTGTCCGTGATGCCCTTGTAATCCTCTTCATCCGGCAGTTTCCATGAAATGCCGCTCATCCTGCGGACGTCCGTGGTCTGCAGGTCCACCAGGCCGATGAACCCTATGGAAATCGGCGTGCCCTTGATGGGGATGCTGGCATACGGGGAAAAACAATTTTCCAGCGTGGGGGAGGGATTGACGTTGGTAACGACAAACTTGGTGCCGGGCATCCCCTTAATGTGGTCCCGCAGGGCTTCCTGCCCGTAATCCAGGTCATGGTTCCCGATGGTCACGATGTCGTACTTAAGCTTGTTCATCAGGACAGTCAGGGGTTCGCCCCGTTTTTCCCAGTCGTCCACATAGGGGTTGCCCATGAAATAATCTCCGGAATCCACCAGCAGCACGTGCGGGTACTTGGCGCGGTACTGTTTTACCAGCGTGGCCAGTTTGGGGAATTTTTCCAGATTGCCGTGCATATCGCTGGTGGAAATGATGATCAGCGTTTTGTGGGGATCCGATTTGAGCTTCTGAGCCAGGGTGAACGGGCACAGGCATGCCAGCCGGCAAGGAGAATGCGGGGCGGAATCATGGATGGAGAAAGTAGAGATACGGGAAATGATAAAAGGGATTAACGGGCGAAAACCTCGTACGGGCCGTCACCCACTGAAATGACTTCCAGACGGACCTTGGATACGCCGCGGCTGTGCAGGCCGATGCGGCTTGCGGCGGACGCGGTCAGGTCTATCAGGCGGTTGCTGTGAAAGGGGCCTCGGTTGTTGATCCTGACGACGGCTGATTTGCCCGTTGCCAGGCAGGTGACTTTCACCTTGCACGGCATCGGCAGGGTTTTGTGGGCCGCCGTCATGGACCGCTGGGGATTGATGTACTCTCCGGAGGATGTCTTCATGCTGCGTCCTTTCCCGCCATACCAGGAGGCATAGCCGGTTTCACTGTATTGCAGGGCGTCTGCGACGCTCATGGGAGTATATCTTTTCCCCCTCACCCGGTAGGGCGCATTTTTTACATGCGCCTCTGTCGCCTGTACGGCCGGGGCCGTTTTCTGGCCGCACTTCTCCGTAGTGGAGCAGCCCGGCATCAGAAAAAGCAGCAGGACGGGGAGGGACCAATTCACGCTTTTTATCTTTAACACATGTTTATAATCTTGTATAACAAAAAAGAAACAGGAATTGAAATTTAATGGATAGGGATGCCCGGAAGGAATCTTTCCCCCTGCCGTGGTTTACCAGTTGAGCGGCGCGGGAAAATGCAGTATGCTTGCCCGCATGAATCCTTCCAAGGTAATCGGCCTGGTCGCGTTGGCGGAAAAACCGGGACTGGGGGAAGCGCTGCGCATCATGCGCCGCGAGCTTTCCCGCCACGGGCTGGGGTCCTGCGTCATTGAGACGCCGGATGCCCTGGAACAGGCCATCGTCCGGTGCAGCATGCTGGTAACCTTCGGCGGGGACGGCACCATGCTGACCGTCTCCTCTCTGGCGGCTGCGCACCACGTGCCCCTGGCGGGCGTGAACCTGGGGCGCCTGGGATTCATGACCACCTGTTCCGTACAGGAGCTGCCGCTGCTGGCGTACGCGCTCCAGGAGGGTTCTTTCCTGACGGACGAGCGCTCCATGCTGGAGGTGGTCCGGATGGGCGTGGACGGTATCGCAGTCCCTCCCCGCAAGCTGGCGCTGAATGAAGTCTCCCTCATCCGCGCCCAGTCCGGCAAGATGGTGGACCTGGATGCCGAGATAGATGGAGAACTGCTGAACCGCTACCATGCGGACGGCGTTCTGGTCTCCACCCCCACCGGCTCCACGGCGTACTCCCTTTCCGCCGGAGGGCCGCTGGTATGGCCCATGTCCCGCGTAGTGTGCGTCACCCCCATCTGCCCGCACAGCCTGACCAACCGTTCCGTGGTGCTTCCGGACACCATGACCATACGCCTGCGGCCCCGCGAGCGCCGCGGCCGCTTTGATTCCATGGTTTATTCCCTGGACGGCCGTTCCGCCTATCCCATTGAAGTGGGAGAAAGCCTCGTGATCCGGAAAGCTCCGGAAACCCTCTCCCTGGTTCATCTCCGCAAACAGAACTTCGGCGCTCTCTTGAGGGCCAAGCTGCGCTGGCAGGGAGCGGAGATTCCTACGGATGATGAATAAAACCGTTCCGGCGGTTCGGAAACCGGGCCCGGCGTCTTTTGCAGGCCGGGGCGCTTCTCCATTGATCGTTCCGCATTGGCGCAGGGGCGGTAAAACGATTTTTTTAGGATGCGGGCTTGACGAAAAGGCCTATCCTATAATACTCTTCCTGCCCTACCACCAAGGGGGTGGTAGATCTTAATCGCATAAACGCGTAAGAAATAGTCATATATGAAGACCCACGTGAAAAAAGGTGATGAAGTAGAAATCATCGCCGGACGTAACCACAAGGGCAAGCGCGGCACCGTTCTCGCCGTGAATGCTTCCAAAGGTACTGTCATCGTAGAAGGCGTCCGCACCCTGAAAAAGGCTGTGCGCCCGACGGAACAGAACCCGGAAGGCGGCATTCAGGAGATTAACGGCCCGATTCACATCTCCAACGTGAAAAAAGTAGGCTAGGCCTCCGGCCTGACCCTGCGCTTAAGCCACATAAATCATTAATAAAGAGCTGACCCGCTAAAACAATGAGTACACCAACACTGCAAACATACTACCGTGAAAAGGTCGTTCCCGGCCTTCAAGCGAAGCATGCATACAAGAACGTGCATCAGATTCCCCGCCTGGAGAAGATCGTTGTCACCTCCTGCATGGGCAAGCACCCGGACCGTAAACAGGCCGTGGAAGATGCCGTCAATGAAATCGCTAAAATTACCGGACAAAAGCCGTCCGTCACCTTCGCCCGCAAGAGCGTGGCCAACTTCAAGGTGCGTGAAGGCGAACCTCTGGGAGCCCGCGTAACGCTGCGCGGCGCCCGCATGTGGGAATTCCTGGACCGCTTCATCAACGTGACGGCTCCGAACATCCGCGACTTCCGCGGCCTTCCCTACAAGTCCTTTGACGGCAACGGGAACTATGCCATCGGTATCTCCGACCAGTCCATCTTCCCCGAAATCGAACTTGACCAGATCAAGCGTCAGATCGGCTTCGACATCATTTTCGTGACTTCCGCTCCTACGGACGATGAAGGCCGCGACCTGCTTCGCGGTCTGGGCGTTCCCATGCGTGAACCGAAGAAGGCCGAAGAAACTCAAACCGCTAACGCCTAACTATTTCTTACCATGGCCGTATTAAGTGACCCCATTTCCGACTTCCTCACCCGCCTGAAAAACGCCAGCCTGGCCGGCAATGAGGAATTTACCGCTCCCTGCTCCAACATCAAGGTGGAAATCGCCCGGATTCTGCAGGAAGAAGGCTACATCTGGAACTATGAAGTGACCGGTGAAGGAACCAAGAAGCAAATCAAGGTGAAGACCAAATTTACCCCCCAGGGCAAGCCGGTCGTCACCGACGTGAAGCGCAGCTCCAAGCCGGGCCGCCGCCAGTACGTTTCTTCCGAGGACATTCCCCGCGTTCTCAGTGGGCTTGGCATTGCCATCGTCTCCACCTCCCGTGGTGTGATGACCGGTGCGCAGGCGCGCAAGCAGAGCATCGGCGGCGAACTTCTCGCCCTTGTATGGTAACCGTTAACATTTCCTAAACATATGTCCCGAGTTGGTAAAAAATCCATCACATTGCCGGACAAGGTAACGGTAAAGGTTAACGGCTCTTCCGTTCAGGTGGAAGGCCCCAAAGGCAAGCTTTCCTGGACGCTTCCGGAAGGCATCACCGCCTCCGTTGAAGGCAATCAGCTTTCCGTTGACCGCGCTGGCGAAAGCCGCCAGCTTCGCGCCCTGCACGGCACGAACCGTTCTCTGTTGAACAACATGGTCATCGGCGTTTCCGAAGGCTTCGTCAAAAACCTTGAAATCGTCGGCGTCGGTTTCCGCGCCGCCGTGAAGGGCAACATCCTGGACCTGAACCTGGGCAAGTCCCATCCGATCAACCAGGTGATTCCCGAAGGCCTCAAGGTGACCGTGACCGAAAACACGAAAGTGACGGTCGAAGGCATCGACAAACAGGTCGTAGGCCAGTTTGCCGCTGAAGTCCGTGCGTACTATCCCCCGGAACCCTACAAGGGCAAGGGCGTGCGCTTCGCCGGTGAAGTTATCCGCCGCAAGGAAGGCAAGAGCGTCGGTAAGTAATTCAGGTAATAACTATTACAACATATTTATACACGATGAGTACTATCAATCGCAAAGCCATCCGCTCCAAGGTTCGCCGCCGCATCCGCAGAAAGCTCTCCGGAACGGCTTCCCGCCCCCGCCTGGCTGTCTATTTCTCCAACCGTCACGTCTATGCCCAGATCATCGACGATACGGTGGGCAAGACCATCTGCTCCGCTTCCACGGCCGATGCATCCATCGCCGATCCTTCCAAGCTCGCCAACCGCGCCTCTGCCACCAAGGTAGGCAACCTGATTGGTGAACGTGCGAAGGCCGCCAATGTCACTGAAGTCGTCTTCGACCGCGGTGGCTTCAAGTTCTGCGGCAAGGTGAAGGCCCTGGCCGATGCCGCCCGCGAAACTGGTTTGAAATTCTAATTGAAAGATTCCCTAAATGAATAACGAAACGGAAAACACTGCTCCTGCTACGGAAGCCGCCGCTCCCGCTCAAGCGCAGCAACCCGCACAGGGCGGCCGCGACTTCCGCGGCCCCCGCGGACCCCGCCGTGACGGCCAGAATGGCCGCGGACCCCGTGGTCCCCGCCGTGACGGACGCCGTGGCCCCCAGGCTGAAGCTCCCGTGGAAGAAGGCCCCCAGCTCGCTGAAAAGGTTGTGTTCATCAACCGTTGCGCCAAGGTCGTCAAGGGCGGCCGCCGCTTCTCCTTCTCCGCCCTCGTCGTGAGCGGCGACATGGAAGGCCGCGTAGGCTTCGGCTTCGGCAAGGCCAATGAAGTGGCAGACGCCATCCGCAAGGCTACGGAAGCCGCCAAGCGCCAGCTTCGCCCGGTCTCCATCGCCAACGGCACGATTCCGCATGAAGTCTACTCCGAATTCGGCGGCGGCAAGGTGCTCCTGAAGCCCGCCTCCCCCGGTACCGGCCTCATTGCCGGCAACACCATCCGTGCCGTGCTGGAAGCAGCCGGCGTGCGTGACATCGTTGCCAAATCCCTCGGTTCCTCCAACCATGCCAACGTGGTGAAGGCTACCCTGCAGGCTCTCGCTTCCCTGCGCACGAGCGACCAGGTCCTTGCCGACCGCGGCAAGAAGAAGGAAAAGGCCATCTAATCTGACCAGGAGGCGGCCGCCCCGTGCCGCCGCCTCCACGAAATCCAACCATTGTAAATAACATGTTACAGCTTCATACGATTAAGCCCAATCCGGGAGCCAAGCACCGCAGGAAGCGCCTCGGCAACGGGGAAAGCTCCGGTCTCGGCAAGACCTGCGGCAAAGGCAACAAGGGCCAGAAGGCCCGTTCCGGCGGCTCCATCCGCCCGGGATTTGAAGGCGGCCAGATGCCCCTTCACCGCCGTCTGCCCAAGAAGGGGTTCAACAACACCCGCTTCCAGGACAAAATCCTCATCGTCAACCTCTCCCAGCTCGAACGCGTGTTTGAAGCCGGCGCTACGGTTGATGAAAACACCCTGCGTGCAGCCAAGCTCGTTCAAGGTCCCTGTGACGCCGTGAAACTTCTCGGCAACGGCACCCTGACCAAAAGCCTGAACGTAGTCGTGGACTTCGTGAGCGCCAGCGCCCGCGAAAAGGTGACTCAGGCCGGTGGCACCGTCACCGTGCTCAGCGAAGCCTAATCACATTTGGCGAACCGGGTCATGCAGCTTGACCCGGTTCGCATCATTGTGTTTACTGTTGCGGTCCCCATGGATGCCCCGGGTACAAGCCGCCGTGACATGCAAGCCAAGCTGCGCGACAACTTCTATATTACAGGACCATGATATCCGCATTTGCAAACTCCATGAAAGTACCGGAGCTCAGGCACCGGATTTTGTTCACACTGGCGATGATCGTCGTCGTCCGCCTGGGGGTACAGATACCCCTGCCGGGCATTGACGTCATGGAGCTGCAGAAAGTGATTGAAGCCTCCGCGAATGCCAGCGGTCCCGGTGCGGGCCTGGCTACCGTGCTGACCATCTTTTCCGGCGGCGGCCTGCAGCAGTGCGGCATTTTTGCGCTGGGCATCATGCCCTACATCTCCGCTTCCATCATGACCCAGCTCCTTTCCGCGGTGGTTCCCCAGTGGGCCAAGATGGTGCGGGAAGAGGGAGGCCGCCAGAAGATGACCAAATGGACGCGCGCCATTGCCATCGTCATCGCCATTGTGCAGGGCTGGTTCCTGGTCGGTACATTGGAACATCCGGACCGTTTGAAAGCCGTGGGCCTCAACATCCCTCCGGACTGCCAGCTCGTCATTGACCCAGGCATGCAGTTTGCCCTGATGACGGTGCTCATCATGGTGGCGGGCACCATGTTCCTGATGTGGATAGGCGACCAGATTACGGAGCGCGGCGTCGGCAACGGCGTCTCCCTCATTATTTCCGTCAACATTATCCATGCCCTTCCGGGCGCGGTGACCCTGGCCTGGAAAACGCTGGTGTACAAGGACGGCGCGGTCGTCCCGATGGGCGCCATGCTGCTCGTGGCCCTGATCGCCTTCCTGATTATCGTGGTGGCGCTCGTCGTCACGGTAACGCAGGCCCAGCGGCGCATACCCGTGCAATACGCCAAACGGGTCATGGGCAATAAAATGTTCAACGGCGCCACTCAGTACCTGCCGCTCAAGCTCAACTACTCCGGCGTGATGCCCGTCATCTTCGCCACGGCCATCCTGTCCCTTCCGCAGGTGCTCTTCTCCCAGATCGCCCACTACAACACCACGCTGCAGTGGATCGCCACCAAGATGAATGACTGGATGAACCCCGCTTCCTCCGGCTACTACATCATTTCCGGCCTCATGATCTTCTTCTTCTCCTACTTCTGGGTGGCTACCATGTTCCAGCCCTCCCAGATCGCGGAAGACCTGAAGCGCAACGGCGGCTACATCCCCGGCATCCGCCCCGGACCTCCCACCGCCCTTTTCCTGGACCAGACCATGCAGAGGCTGACCTTTGCCGGTTCCGCATTCCTGACCCTCATCTACTTCCTGCCTTCCCTGCTGAACATCGGGGGCAGCATCCCCTACCTGGTCACCCAATTCTTCGGGGGCACCAGCCTTCTGATTCTGGTTGGCGTGCTGCTTGACATGATGCGCCAGGTGGAAACCACTCTTCTCTCCCGCAACTACGACGGCTTCCTGAAAAAAGGCAAGCTCAAGGGCAAATACGGTCACATCCAGGGTACCGGAGCCGCCGCAGGCAGCCGCACGGTCACTGTCATGTGGGTCGTCATCGCCCTGCTGGTGCTGGCTGGTGCCATCGCCTACAATGCCATGCAGTAAGGAACGCCATTCCCTCTTCCGAAAGTAAAGACATGAAGGATCTCAAGCATTTCATCCTGGTTGGGCCTCCCGCATCCGGCAAAGGAACCCAGGGCCGGTTTCTGGCTGATACTTTCAACCTGAACTCCCTGAGCACCGGCTCCCTGCTGCGGCGGGAAGTGGAATCCTGCACGGAGCTGGGACGGAAAGCCCTGGGCTATATGGACAAGGCCATGCTGGTTCCGGACGAGATCGTCAACGATATGGTGCGCGGCTGGCTTTCGGAAATGGACAATGACGCATGGCTGCTGGACGGCTATCCCCGCACGGTTGCGCAGGCGGAAGCCCTGGACCATTTCCTGACCCAGCGCGGAACCTCCGTGGACGTGGTCGTCTGGATGGACGTAGCCCGGGAACTCATTGAACAGCGCATCATGCACCGCCGGGAATGCTCCACGTGCGGCCATGTGGTGCAGACGTCGGAAGAGGAATGCTCCAAATGCGGAGGCAAAATGGTCTCCCGCAAGGATGACAACATGGAGGCCTTCGCCCGCCGCTGGAAAGACTTTGAAGCCATGACGCTGCCCGTAGCCAGGTACTACGAAGCCCGCGGCCTGGTGGTTAAAATGACGGTAACCGAGGAACGGGAACCTGCCGAGGTTTCCCGCGACCTGGCCCGCAAGCTGGAAGAATACCGGCAATAGAAAGACGAATTCCATGGCAGAACGAATCCACATCAAGTCTCCCGGCGAGGTTGCCAAGATGCAAAAGGCCGGAGCTGTAACGGCGGAAATCTTGATGGAGATCGGAGCCGAGGTCCAGGCGGGCCGCACCACGCGGGAAATAGACGACATCGCGCGTGAAATCTTCAAGAAGCACAAGGTAGGCAACTCCTTCTACCAGTACCGCGGGTTCCCCGGCCAGCTCTGCATTTCCATCAATGAGGAAGTGGTGCACGGCAGCGGCGGTCCGCGCCGCATCCAGAACGGGGACATCGTGAGCCTGGACGTGGGCGCCATTGTGGACGGCTGGCATGGAGACAACGCCATGACCGTGCCCGTGGGCATGGTGGACCCGGAAAAGCTGCGCCTGCTGGCCGTGACGGAGGAATCCCTGTTCCGTGCCATTGAACTGGTGAGGCCCGGCGCGCTGCTGGCGGACGTCTGCGCGGCTGTGGAGGGCTTTGTGCGTCCCCGCGGGTACACCGTGGTCAGGGACTTTGTAGGCCATGGCATAGGCCGCCATCTGCATGAAGAGCCCCAGGTTCCCAACTACCGCCCCCATTACAAGCTTCCGCGCCTGAAAAAGGGCATGGCGCTGGCTATCGAACCGATGGTGAACGCCGGCAGGTCTTCCGTCAAGATTCTGGATGACGGCTGGACGGTCGTCACGGCGGACGGCAAGCCATCCGCCCACTTTGAACACACGGTCATCGTGACGGACGGGGCTCCCCTGATTGTGACGGAGCGTCCCCGCATCGCGTTGCCGGAGCAGCTCGGCATCGCCCCTTTGTAACTCCAGCCCCGCAAGGGAATGACGCCGCCGGACGCCCAGATTCCCGCTCCCGTAATTCTGGAGAGGACGGCCACGCACCGGATGGTGTGGGTGGATGTGGCCCGTGTGATTGCCTGCATCCTGATTATTGCAAACCACATGGCCTTCTATTCGGCGGAGCTCTACCGGTGGATATGGGCGGAATTCCTGGCGGCGCGCACTCCCTTTTTCCTGCTGGCGGCGGGTTACTTTGTGGGGCGCGGTTCGTTCGGTCCGCTGGACGGGGGGCGCCTTTTCCTGTGGAAGCGGAGCTGGTTTCTTCTCCGCCCGTACCTGGTGTGGGGGCTGGCGGCGGCCGTTCTGATCGGCTGGTCCCCTCTTCATGAATACTACGCCTCCTACCAGCCCATGTATGCCTGGCTGAAGGGAGAGGCGGGCAGCGGCTTCTGGTCCGCCCTCGCGGCGTTCGGCCGCTGCCTGGGCATTGCCGGGCACCCGGTGGACGCCCCCATGTGGTTTCTGCGCGACATCATCATTTATACCGCTGTAGCGCCCCTCCTGCACCGCATGGGGAACTACATGCTCTGGGTGGGAATCATCATGCTCTCCCTGAACTACTTTGCGCTGGACCTGGCGGATCATGACTATCCTATCGCCAACAGCCTGGGCTTTTTCCTGGTGGGGATGTACGTATCCCGTTACTCCCTTCCGTTCCTGACGGAATCCGTGCGCCGGTATGCGGTGCCGTTCCTGCTTGCCACGCTCGCGCTCACCTGGTGGCTGGTGGGCCACCGGGACCAGCACAACTCCATGCTTATTGCGCTGGGAATGCTGGGGCTGATGTCCCTGGCCATCCTGTTCACGGAGTGGTTTCCGCGCGCGGCCAGATGGGTGGCGGGGCTGGCCCCGGCGTGCTTCTTCATCTTCGGCACGCACTACATCGTCATCATCCTGCTGCGTGAAAGCGGCTGGATTACGTGGAAGGGGGAGGCCTGGGACGTCCTGTGGCTCTGCCTGGTTCCGGTCATCTTCGCCGTGCTGGCGGGGCTCTTCTTCTGCATGAAAAGGTTTGCCCCGCGCCTGGTTCCCCTGCTGGGAGCCTACGGGAAATAGCCGCCCTGCAGGGCCGTTCCTCCGGACCGGAAAAGGAGCCGCGCTTATCTCTTGCCGTCAAAAGGCAAATTCCTTATTCTGCCCCTTGCTGGAACGGGCGGGGATGGCGCTTTTGTCACGCCGCCATTCTTGCTCCACGGCTGGGAAACAATACATGGTATGGCAATGATTCAAGGCGAGCAGGTTCAGGATTCGGAATTATCAACGCAGGCGGTGATCTACCTGGGGCCGAGCTCCATGAGCCTGATGGTGGCTGAGGTGGTTCAGGACAGGATTCGCCTGCTGGACTTTCTCCAGCAGCCCGTGCCCATGGCGCGGGACATCTTCCGTTTCCACCGCATTTCCCGGCATACCATGGACCGCTGCGTGCAAATCATCGGAGACTATCTGGAAATTCTCAAGGAATACGGAACCGGCAGCAGGCTTTCCGTCCGGCTCATGATCTCCAACATCATTTCCGAGGCGGACAATGTGGACGTGTTCGTCAACCGCATGCACGTGGCCCACGGCCTGCGGGGACGCCGGATTGACGACGGCAAAATGACGCGCCTCATTTACGTGAAGGTGCAGGAAACGCTGGCGCAATACCCGGGATTCAGCAAGAAAAAGGTGCTCGTGGTCCATACGGGGCCGGGCAATACCCGCGTGCTCCTGTTCCAGAAGGGGCGCATCGTGCGCTATTCCTGCTACCGGCTGGGGACGCACCGCACGGGCGAGGCCGTCGGAGAAATAGAATACGGGGACGATGTGGCGGAACTTTCCCTGCTGCGGGAGCACATGCGCGGGCAGGTAGACCAGATTTGCCTGGATTACGGCGGCGTCAAGGGCCTCGCTGGGCTCATCGTCATCGGCCAGGAGATGCAGCAGCTCCGTGACCGCCTGGACCCCACGCCGGAAGGCAAGGTGGCGTGTTCCGCCCTGGTGGCGGAAGCGGAACGGATGTCCCGCACCACCCTGGAGCAGCGCATGAACGTTTACGGGGCGGACTTTGCCGGGGTGGATTCCCTTCTGCCCGCCGTGCTGATGACGGAGATGATTGCCCGCAGCCTGAACCTGAATGACGTGATCATCCCCGGAAGCGGCTATGACGAGGAATTCTCAAGCAGCCTGATCCGGGCGGAACAGCATCCGGGGGACCTGGAGGCGGAGGTGCTCCACTTCGCCGGGATTCTGGCGGACAGGTACAAGGCGGACAAGGGGCACCGCGAGCATGTGGCTCGCCTGTGCATGGAAATGTTTGACCAGCTCCAGGACCTGCACCGCCTTTCCGAGCACGACCGGCTGCTGCTGGAGGTGGCCTCCATCCTGCATGAGGTGGGGTCTTTCATCAGCCAGCAGGACCACCAGCTCCATTCCCAGTACATCATCCTGAACAGTGAAATCTTCGGCCTTTCCCGGGACGACGTGGAAACGATCGCCCTGCTGGCCCGCTACCACCGGCATGAGGTGCCCGCCAATTCCGACCCCATGTACGGGGAGCTGGAGCTGACGGACCGCATGCGCGTAGCCAAGATGGCTGCCATCCTGCGCGTGGCGGACGCCCTGGAACGCGGCCATGCCCAGCGCGTGAACGGCGTCCGGGCGCGCATCCGGGGCCGGATGCTGGAGCTGGAGCTCCAGGGCGTGCGTGAAACCGCCGTGGAAGACCTGGCGCTGCGGCTGAAGGGCGACCTGTTTGCGGACATCTTCGGTTATGACGTCGTGCTGGTGCCCCAGCGGTAGGCCGATTCAAGAAACTTCCATCCCTTATTTTCTCCATGTCTAACGAATACATCAACAGAGAGCTCTCCTGGCTGGAATTCAACCAGCGTGTGCTGGACCAGGCCGTGAGAACGGACCTTCCCCTGCTGGAACGCCTGAAGTTCCTGGCTATTACCGCCTCCAACCTGGACGAGTTCTTCATGGTGCGCGTGGGCGGCCTCCAGATGCTGCGGCATTCCGGCTCCCGCGTGAAGGACATTTCCGGGCTGACCCCAACCCGCCAGCTCAAGGACATCCGCACCCGCGTGGGCCGCATGATTGAGGACCAGTACCGCCTGTTTCATGAAGAAATCCTGCCGTGGATGGAAATCAACGGCATCAATCCGCTGGCCATGGAGGACCTCAGCACTTCCCAGAAGCTGACGCTGGAGCAATACTTCAACAACCAGATATTCCCGCTGCTGACGCCGCTGGACATGGATGCGCCGGAGGCTCCCGCGCTGCCGTCCCTCAAGCTGCTGATGGGCGTGGAACTGCGGGACAATGAAACCGGGGAGGTCCGCGCCAGCGTGGTGGCCCTGCCGGACGGCCTGCCGCGGCGCGTGCCCGTCCCTTCTGCGGAAACGGAACGCTACGTGATGCTGGAGGACCTGGTCCGGGAATGCATCGGCACCGTTTTTCCCGGTGAAACCGTTCTCTCCGCCGCGGTATTCCGCGTCACGCGCAATGGGGACATTGCCGTGCAGGAGGAGGACGCCCTGGACCTGGCGGATGAAATGGAGGAAGTGCTTGTGGCCCGCAAATTCTCCGAATGCGTGAGGCTGGAAATAGAATCCTCCGCTCCCGTCCCCCTGCATGACAGGATCATGCAGATCGTCGGCGCGGGGAAGGAGGAAACGTATGACCTCAAGGGCCCCCTGATGCTTTCCGACTTCATGGAAATGGCCTTTGCCCCCGGCAATGACCAATTGAAAGTGGAGCAATGGTCCCCGCAGCCGTCACCCTCCGTGGACCCTGCCGTCAGCATCTTTGAAAACATCGCCAACGGAGACATCCTGCTCAACCATCCCTATGAAAGCTTTGAACCCGTCCTGCGCCTGGTGGAGGAAGCCGCGGAAGACCCGGACGTCATCGCCATCAAGCAGGTCCTGTACCGGACCGCCAAAAACTCCCGCATCGTAGCCGCCTTGAAAAAGGCGGCGGAAAGCGGCAAGCAAGTGACGGCGCTGGTGGAACTGAAAGCCCGGTTTGACGAAGCCCGCAACCTGGAAAAGGCGGAGGAACTGCAGCGTTCCGGCGTGCAGGTGGTCTACGGCGTCAAGGGCCTGAAAACCCATGCCAAGATATGCCTGGTGGTGCGCCGGGAGCAGGGCATGCTGCGGCGTTACTGCCACTTCGGCACGGGGAACTACAATGAAACAACCGCCAAGATTTACACGGACATTTCCTACCTCACCTGCGACGACCAGCTGGGGGCAGACGCCTCCCAGTTCTTCAACTCCGTAACGGGACGCACCAAGCTCATGCGCTTCCGCAAGCTGTACCCCTCCCCGGTGCTGATGAAGGCGCGCCTCATTGAACTCATTGAAGGGGAGGCGGAGCGCGCGCGGCAGGGGGAACCGGCTCGCATCTCCGCCAAGATGAACAGCCTTCAGGATGTGGAAATCATTGACGCCCTGTACAGGGCCGCGGACGCCGGGGTGGACATTGAACTGAACGTGCGCGGCATCTGCTGCCTGAAAACGGGCCCCCGGCCCAACGGCAAGGTGATCCGCGTGGTCAGCATTGTGGACCGCTATCTGGAGCACGCGCGCATCTTCTTCTTCCACCACGGCGGCAATCACCAGCTCTTCATCGCCAGCGCGGACTGGATGACCCGCAATCTGGACAAGAGGGTGGAGCTCATGGTGCCCGTCACCAACGGGAAGCTGGCGCGCCGCCTCAAATCCATCCTGGACGCCTGTTTCAGGGACAACGTGCAGGCCTGCAATATTTTGCCTGACGGCACTTCCGAGCACGTCGTTCGGAAAAAGGGCCAGAAAGCCTTCCGTTTGCAGCAGTACCTGACCAAGGAGGCCCGCCGCCTGGCCAAGGACAAGGAACGGGAACGCCAGCAGATGCTGGAGCCCCACACGCCGCATTAACCCGGTCCGGAGCATTGGGCCGCATGCGTGGCATCCTCCGGCATACCTTCAACACGTAGCAGTCCGGAACATGTCTTTTCATGAGACATGTTTGCCCGCGTATGCTGTTTTTTCCTGATCGCGCTGGCTGGGGGGTACGGCTCTGTATGGGCGGAAGGTTCGGCATGGCAGGCGTCCGGGCCTGCGGGCCCCGGAGCCTCCGTAAGGGCTCCTTCCCATCCGGCGGAGGATGGCTTGTACTCCCGTCTGAAGAAGATGCCCTATCTCTATGACAACAAGGACGCGGAGTTCCTGAACCAGTTCAAGCTGCTGCTGACGGGGCAGTACCAGGGGGCTCAGGTCTCCCCTTCCGGAGCCAACCGGTTCCGCAAGGGCTCTCATGGCAGGGAAAACGAATGGCGGAGGCTCCAGATAGGGTTTGAAGCCGTTTTCTTCAAAAACCGCCTGACGCTGCACAGTTTGACCAACATGGGGGAGCTGGACGGCATGTACAAGGTGGAGGATGGCCGCTGGAGAAGAACGAAGACGGACTGGAGCATCTTTGAACTCTACCTGAAATACAAGGTCAATCCCTCCTTCTTTGCGCGCGTCGGGAAAATCACCTCCAAGATGACGGCGGAATTCCGGGAGACGGCCAGTGAACTCAAGACCCTGGAACGGTCCGACCTGGTCAACCAGCTCGGGACCATCTCCAGTTGGGGCGTTGTGCTGGAAAACCCGCGGCAGGACGTGCCCGTGGGGTGGGAGGCTTCCGTCTTCCTGAACGACACCAGCGACAGCCTGGCGCATGAAATCAGGTTTAATACGGCGGACAATGCCTTTGCCAAGGCCTCCGTCCATCTGGACGCCCGCGGCTTTCTGCCGGGGGAGAAAAGCCGCGTCTGGCTGACGTATGCCCACAACTTCACCCATTACGCGGGGCGCTCCCTGCCGGAGGATTCCTATTACTCCGGGCTTGGCGCCCGGGATGTGGCGGCGGTGGACTGGGTCATGTCCCGGGGGAAATTTTCCATGGTGACGGAACTCATGTCCGGCTTCCGCGTGGTGGGGACCTCTCTGGGAGAGAATGTTTACGGCCTGGCGGTATTGCCTTCCTACAGGTTTTCCCCGCATCTGGAAGGCGTGTTCCGCTACCAGCTCTCCCATGGGCGGGACGCCGTGAAAATGTACGCCCGCTATGTTCCCGCGGTGACCACCTATCCCAAATGGGTCAGCACGATGAACTCCTTTTACTTCGGCCTGAATTATTATTTTTTCCCGGAAGACCCGGACATGCTGAAATTGATGGCAGGGGGGGAATATACGACGACCAGCGGAGCACCGGAAGGCGCCAGGTGCTTCAGCGGATGGACCTGGTTTGCCGCCGTCAGGTTCCACTTTTGAACGGGGAAGGGCAGATTCCTTTCCTCCCGGGGGATTGGCCCTTTTGCGGGCAATCATGCGGGAGCCGTTTACAACAAATAGTTTGCCCTGGACTGTGCCTTGTGGTAGGAAGGGAGGGAGATGGGAAAGCCCGCCTTTTTCCATCTCTCCCCACCCCCCCTAGAATGATGAAATTTACATATTCTCTCTGCCTGTGCATTCTTGCCTGCTGCGTTTCTCTGGCCCAGACGGCTTCCTTGCGTTCCGTTGTTCTCCCTCCTCCTTCCATGAAAGTGGAATGCCGCGCGGATGAGAGCCCCGTTTCCATTTCCCGGGCGGAAATCAAGTCTCGCGTGATGGATTTCCTGGCGGAAACGGAAGTGACGCTGGTTTTTCACAACCCCAACACGCGTGTGATGGAAGGGGAATTGGTGTACCCTCTCCCGGCTGGAGCCATCGTACAGGGGTATGCGCTGGACATCAACGGCCGCATGGTGGATGGCGTGCCGGTACCCAGGCAAAAGGCGCGCGTGGCGTTTGAAGAAGAGGTGCGCAAACAGGTTGATCCCGGACTGGTGGAATGGTCCGGCGGCAACATGTTCAAGACGCGCGTATATCCCATTCCTGCGGGAGGAACCCGCACTGTGCGGCTGCGCTATTCCACAGTTCTTCCCGTGGATGCCGCAGGAGCGCCGTCCCTGCAGCTTCCAATGAATTTCAAGGAGAAACTGGATTCCCTCAAGCTGAGGGTGGAAGTGTTCGCCGGCCGGAAGCCCGTTGTCGTTTCCTCCCCGCTGGACAACGTGGAATTCAAGGATTGGCGCAGCGCCTTCCTGGCGGAAAAGGAATGGAAGGATCTGTCCCTGACGGAAGACCTGTTCATCTCCCTGCCGCGTGCGCAGAGAAAAGATGCGGGGAGAGCGAAGGTATTTGTGGAGTCCTTTGACGGCAGGGACTATGCCGCCGTGATTATTCCCCGGCCTGAGCGGACGGACGGAAAGAGCGGCGTGGAAGCTGCGCCCACGATAGAGCTGCTTTGGGACGCTTCCGGTTCCATGAAAGGAGCGGATGTCCGGAAATTCCTGGATTTTCTGAAACGATATCTTGCTTGCGGCAGAACGCAGGGGCGGCAAACCCGCATCAACCTGACTGTCTTCCGGGACCGGATCATGCCTTCAAAAACGTTCGAGGTCGCTCCGGACAATCTGGACGAGCTGGCCCGCGAACTGCTGGCTCTGGACTATGACGGGGCCACGTGTGACTGGAGCGCTGTTCGGGAAAAGCTGAGCGCTTGTTCCGGGGCGTCGGACTGCCTGGTTGTCAGTGATGGATTTATCAATTTCAGCTCCGTGCCGGAAAAGCGGGGGACTAGCTCCGCTAAAACCTTCGCCCTGATGGTGACACCGCGCAAGGATGCGAATACGTTCATCCGGATGGGCATTCCTGTGATCGACCTGGCCAGTCAAACGGCGGAGCAGGCGATGGAGCGCCTCGTCAGGGGAGAAATTTCCATCCGATACATTATTGACAGGGGGAATATGCCCTGGAGGACGTTTTCAAGGTATGAAATTCCTGGAATGCCATCGGATTCCGTCCTTTTGCTGGCGGAACTGGAGCCGGGTTCCTACCGCGGGACGGTGGAGGTTGCCGGAGTGGAAATTCCCGTGGCGGCGGATGCCTCCGGGGGGACGCCCGGAACCATGCTGAGGGCCTTGTATGCCCAGGCAAGGCTCCAGGAACTTCTCTGCCGTCCACCCTCTGCCGTTAGGGATGAAGCTGTGGGGAACCTGGGAATGGAATATGGAATCGTGACGCCCGGTACCTCTCTGCTGGTGCTGGACTCCCTGGAGCAATACCTGAAATATGGTGTGCGTCCTCCCGCTTCCGCTTCAGAATTGCGGGCGGAATATGACAAGAGGATGCTGAAACGCGAACGGAAGGAGGACATGGCTGAAGAGACCGCAAGATTAAACCGCTTGAAAGCGTGCCTTGCTTCCTGGAAAGAAATGCAGAAATGGTACGCAAAGGAATTTTTCAATCCGGAAGAGATGGAAAGCGTCTTGAAAGATGACCGGTTGAAACAGGCCTTGATTCATACGTGCCGGGGCAATGACCGGGAGGCGCTGGAAATCTACCGGAAAGTATTGAAGGATGAGCGTAATAACCGGACGGCCTTGAAGGGCGTCACGGTCATGGAAAGGCGCCTCCGGGAAAAAGAAGCACAGGCTGAAAAAACCTCTGGGGAAAACGCTGCCCGTGACAGGGAGCTGGCTGAGGCAAGAGCAAACTTGAACAGGGAACTGGACAGGGAGCCTGCGGACATAGCGGGAAGCCTCCGCCTGGCCTACGGCTTTTATGACCTTGGGGATTACGATAAGGCCCTTTCCCTGTTTAACAGGATATTGGAAAAGGCTCCGGAAAATGTTTCGGCAAGAAGGGGTGCGGAGACTGTGGCCCGCAGAAAAACTGCCTATTACTCCGCCGCTTATGATGAAAGAAGAAGCGCCATGCTGGCGGAAGTGGATTCTCTCTGGGAGCGTCCGGCCGGATCCTCTCCGGAGGAAGAAAATTCGGGGGAATCCGCTCCGGCGCCTGTTATAGTTCAAGGTAACAATATATCCGGAGATTCCGGTGCTGTCATCAGGGCGTCCGGAAGTTTTAATGCAGAAGCCGGGAGTTCTCCGGACTCCGCCTCCCCGGATCTGCTGGGGAACGAGAATTCCGCTCCGGAAAATCAAAAGGTGGTAGGGTCCCTGTTCCTGGGAGGGGGAGAAACATTAAATGGACTAAAGGCGCGGGAACAGGATGCCGGTTCTTCCCCCGTCATAAACGTGAAGGCGTGGGACTCCAAGGCTCCGTATCTGGCGGCTCTGGATGCGGCTGACCGGCCTTTTGCGGTCTATATGAAACTCAAGGAAAAGTATGGGGACAGCCCCGGTTTTTACATGGACTGCTCTGACTGGTTTGCCGGGAAGGGGGACAAGGCGCTGGCTGTCCAGATTCTGTCCAACCTGGCGGAGCTGGAACTGGAAAACCGTTCCCTGCTGCGCATGCTGGGCTACAAGCTGCGTTACATGGGAGAACTCCGGCAGGCCAGGTTCATTTTTGAAACCGTAAAAACGCTGTTTCCGGAAGAACCCCAGTCCTACCGGGATCTGGCGCTGGTGCTGGATGAACTGGGGGAAGCCCAAAAGGCGTTCGACATGTACCGGGAGGTGCTGGAACGCCCGATGCCGCGCCGCTTCACCGGCGTGGAGCAGATTGTGCTGGTGGAACTGAACCGGCTTGTTTCCCGGAGCAGGGCGGCGGGAGTGAAGCTGGATACCGGGGGGCTGGACCCTGCCTTTCTCCAGCCGGTGGAGGCTGATTTGCGCGTGGTCATCAACTGGGACACGGATGCGTCTGACATGGACCTTTGGGTCACGGACATCACCGGAGAAAAATGCTATTACTCCCATCGGCTGACCACTCATGGCGGCCATTTGTCCCGTGACGTGACGCAGGGCTACGGGCCGGAAGAATACCTGGTGCGCAAGGCTCTTCCCGGTCCCTATCTGGTCCAGACGCATTATTACGGCACCCGGTCGCAGAAAATGCTGGCTCCCGTTACCCTGTACGCGGAAGTGTACACGGATTACGGCCGTCCGCAGGAAAAGCGGAAAACGCTGGTATTCCGCCTGAATGGCCGGGACCAGGTGGTGGATGTGGGGAAAGTGGCGTACGTACAGGCGTGCCCGGCAGAAGGAGCTCGGGATTACCAGGTGAAGGCCGGGGAAACCCGGGCGTCCATCGCTGAAAGCCGGTTGAAGGACGGAAAGCGCGCCGGGGAAATTATCCGCCTGAATCCGGCTCTGAAAGACCGGGAACCTAAAACGGGGGAAATCATCAAACTGCCGGAGTGATTGGAGACTGCGGCTCTTCTCGAACGCCTGTTGCCGCCGGCGGGGCTATACGCCTTCAAAGACGCGCAGCAGGCGTTTCAGCAGGTTGATTCTGGCCTTGCGTTTCCGGAAGCCGTTCCCGAAGGAGAACGGCAGGTGCCATTGATTGTGGCGCAATTGCCGTCGCGTCCATTGCGTGAATTCCTCCAGCAATTGGGACAGATGGGGCCGAAGGGAGGCCGTTTCCATGGCCGGCTTCCACCAGACGGCCGCAGACACGATGTATTCCTCTGATTTTTCCGGGAACAGCCAGGGCTTTTTGGAGCCGATCATGTGGAAAAGCTTCCAGGAGCAGGTGGCGTGGATGTTGGAAACCCCGGCGAATTCCGTGCCTGCGCAGGCCTCTTCCAGTCCGTTTTTCCCCAGTTCAAATTGGAAATGGTAGTTCCATTCAACAGGCAGCGGAAAAATCTGCCGGTGGAAGACGATATTCAGCGCGTCCTGGTCCGGATGTTCCAGGAGCTCATTGTGTTCTTCAATGACGTGGAGCAGGCGGACTTCCGCATCCTCCTCCCTCATTCGGTCCAGGTCCAGGACCAGCACGCCGGAGTTGAAATAGTGGAAGGGATCGTGCAGGCCCAAAGGTTGAAGTTTCCGGAGCTGGCGCCGCGGATACCCCGCTACCAGGCTGCTCAGCACCGCCGTATCCCGTACGGCGCCCACGGCCGCCCCGCAGAGGTCCGTATCGTAAAGCTCCGCTACGTCCGCATTCAGGACCGTATCCGCATCCAGATAGACAATCCGGGAATGCCGGGGGAACAGGCTGGGTGCCAGCAGGCGCGCGTAGGCCAGGGCGGAAAAGCGTTTCACGTCCCTCCGGCGCAGCATCTGTTCCAGCTTGCCGGGAATGGTCATGAACTGAAGGGTTGCGTTCGGATAACCGGAAACGGCCTTGTCCAGTTCCTGCATGTTTTCTTCTTCCAGCCCGTCATGGACCACCCACAGCCTGTAGTTCCGTTCCGGGTTGGAATGGCGTGCCAGGGAATGCAGGGTGACGGCCAGGCACACGGTCCAGGCGGAGGTGACGGCAAACATGACGTCTATGGCAGGAGGCGCAGCGGCAGCATGGAAGGCTGTGGGCGGTGCGGCGGAAAGGGAGGAGGGCATGATGTTAAAGGATGGGATGGAATCAGGGCCATGAGCCGTCAAACACGGCCAGTTGGCGTTAAAGGGTTTTGATTTTCTCCCGGCGTTTCCGGAAATTCCGGCCCGGAGAGACGGGGAGGCTCCATTGGTGGTGGCGCAGCCGGGAACGAAAGGCGTGCGTGAATTGCCGGTACAGGGCGCGCAGCTCCCTGCGGAAAGCCGGAGTTTGCCGGGCAAGGGGCCACCAGAGGGCGAGATACAGGCGATGGTAGATTTTTTCCATATCCGGCGGCAGCCACGGCTTGTAATCACCCACCAGGTGGAAAAGCTTCCAGGAACGGCTTTCAAACAGGGCCGGGGCTTCTTCAAACTCGGTGCCGGAGATGAGGTCCGCCATTCCCGCATGGTGCAGCTCAAACTGGAAGTGGTAATTCCAGCGGAGGGGCAGCGGAGCAATGCGGCCGTGAAAGACAATGTTGATAATGTCCTGGTCCACGTACGGAAAGGAATCCGGATGGGCCTCAAGCAGCCTCAGCAGCCTGTCTTCCGTTTCCTGCTCCCTCATCTGGACCAGGTCCATGACCATGACCCCGGTATTGCAGTACAGGCGCGGATTCGTTACCCCCATGCCGCTGATGTATTCCAGATGGTCGGGAAGGCGGCCCGTACTGATGCTTTGCAGGACGGCGCAGTCCCGGACGGCGCCTATCGGCGCGCCGTGCAGGTCCGCATCGTAAAGTTCGGCCACGTCTCCATTCAGCAGCACGTCCACGTCCAGGTAAACCACCCTGTCGTGCCGGGGGAACAGGGCGGCGGCCAGCAGGCGTCCATACGTGAGAGGGGAGAACCGTCCGCAATCCCTGTGCTGCAGAATGCGAAGCAGCCTCTCCGGAAGCCTGCAAAACCCCAGCGAGACGCGGGGATAGCCGGAAACGGCTTTTCCCAGTTCCTTCATCTGCTCTTCCTCCAATCCATGATGAACGATGTAGAGTTCATAATTCCGCCGCGGATCGGAATGCACGCAAAGGGAGCGTATCGCCACGGCCAGCGGGATGAGCCAGGAGGAAGTGACGGCGAACATGACGGAAACGGGAGGTTCCGCCATGCCGGATAAGGGAGAGATAGTCGGCATAAAAGGAATTCAACAGGTCATGAAGAAGAATGGGAAAAGCTGAAAGCGTTTCCGGTGCCTGCCGGGAATTCCGGTATAAAGATAGTTGGGAGAAAGGTCTTGTTTTTCATGGCGGAGATGAATACCGGAAGAGCTGTTGAAACAGGGAAAACGGGCATCCCTGTTCCGGCGTTCCGTTATTCTCTGCATGGGACATTCCCGGCGGTGAAAACGCTCATATTTTGTTTGGGCATCATACGAATTTCAAATCCGTCATGGATTAATATGGAATGATTCCCGTACCGTTTGGAGTGCCGTAAACGCTTGCGGCTTCCGGAAGCCAAACCGTGAGGCAGCGAACTCTCTTTCCTGAAAGCCAGTGCGTCCTGACGGAATGCATGCATTTCAACGGCTGAGAGGCTTGCCGCGGTCCAGGTTTCCGTTGCGTAATTCCGGAAGGCTTTTTCCGGGGGAAAACGGTTTCCCCTCGAGGAAGGGCCACGCAACGTAAGCTCCTTGGTATGAAAATCGGCCCTTGACCCCGGATTTGAAATCCGTTTACATAGGGTTTTCTTGGTATGAGCGCGGCTGTTTCCATCATCGTCCCCTGTTATAATGTAGCTCCTTATCTGGATAAATGCATGGAAAGCCTAACTCTCCAGACGCTGGGGGACCTTGAGATCATTTGCGTGAATGACGGTTCCGGGGACGATACCCCAGCCATCCTGCGCGCATGGGCTGAAAGGGATGGCCGCATCCGGGTGGTGGACCGGGAAAACGGCGGTCTTTCTGCGGCGCGCAATACCGGCATGGCCCTGGCTGGCGGGGAATATATCGGCTTTGTGGACCCGGATGATTACGTAGAACACTCCATGTATGGCCGCCTGCTGGAAAAAGCCCGCAGGAGTGATGCGGATGTGACGGCCTGCGGCTATACCGGTTTTTCCGACCGTGACGGTTCCATACTGGAAAAATGGAGCCTGTCACCGGAAGAAGGAGTGGAAGAGAATGTACAGGCATGCGTTTTTCAGGAAAATGCCGTATGGAGAAGGATGGCCGCCGTGGCATGGAACAAGCTTTACAAGAGGGAATTCCTGGAAAGGAACGGCCTCCGCTTTGAGCCCCGCTTCAGGCAGGGGGAGGACGATGCCTTCTGGCTGATGGTGCTGGCCCACGCCTCCCGTCTGGCGGTCATTCCGGACCGGCTCTATTGGTACCGCCGCCAGAGAGAAGGGGCTATTTCCCTGCCATGGGAGGAAGAAGGTTGTCCGCTGCCTCTTGTGGCGGACCGCCTTCTATATGCCACGGCGTACTGGAAAAAATGCGGCTGGCTGGAATCCGGCCTGGAACGCGGCTGGGTTCTGCACGCCCTGTGGTACTACCTGCTGGTGCATCTGGTGCCGGCGCACAAGCCGCTTCCGCGCCTGAATGCGGAGGAATGGACCCGGCTGCACGGAAAATTCCGGGAATGGTTCTCCCTGGTGGGAGGGGCGGACCGGTTGCGGGGCCTGGACAAATGGGAAACGTCCTTCTGCCGCCTGCTGGAACAGCCTGCGGAACGTCCCGGCTGGCTGCGCCGCCGCTGGTGGAAGCGTCTTTCCCTCCGCAGGGGGCGCCGAGGGCGCTATTCCGCTCTTCGCTTGCTCCTGGCTTCCGCCGGAGAAAAAAACCATTCCTGACGCCCCATGTCCGTTTCCATCGTCGTTCCCTGTTATAACGTAGCTCCGTATGTGGAGGAGTGCCTGGAAAGCCTGGTGAACCAGAGCTTGCAGGACCTTGAAATCATCTGTGTGAACGACGGTTCCACGGACGCTACCCCGGCGCTTCTGGATGCGTGGGCGCGGAGGGATGGCCGCATCCGCGTCATTCACCGTGAAAATGGAGGGCAGGCCTCCGCGCGCAACGTCGGGATGGATACGGCTGCGGGTGAATATGTGGGCTTTGTGGACCCGGACGACTATGTGGAGCATGCCATGTATGCCCGTCTGGTGGAGGAATCCCGCAGGCATGGCGCGGACGTCACGGCTTGCGGTTACACCAGTTTTTCCGACGGTGACGGTTCCGTGCTGGAGGAATTGAGCTGGTCCCCCGCTGCGGGCGTGGAAAAGGAAGTGCAGTCAAGTATGGCCCGCGCGGGTTCCGTTTGGGAGCGGATGGACGTGGTGACGTGCAACAAACTGTACCGGAGGGATTTTCTGAACCGGCACGGCCTGCGTTTTGAAACCTCGTTCCGGTCCATGGAGGACGACGTGTTATGGCTGATGGCGCTGGCTCATGCCTCCTGCCTGGCCGTCATTCCGGACCGTCTGTACTGGTACCGCCGCCGGAGGCGCGGTTCCGTCTCCCAGATGCTGGAAGAACAGGACCGCCCCCTTCTGCTGGTGGCGGAACGCCTGCTGCATGCCACGGCGTACTGGAAAAAATGCGGCTGGCTGGAATCCGGCCTGGAGCGCGGCTGGGTACTCCGGGCTCTGAGGCATTATCTTCTGGTCCGGCTGCTGAATCCGGGGCAGCCCCTGCCGCAGTTGAGTGAAGAGGAATGGGGGCGCCTGCGCGGCAAATGCCGGGAATGGTTTGCCCTGGCGGGGGAAGCGGAGGCGTTCCGGACTCTCGGCAAATGGGACTTTGCGCTGTGCCGGATGCTGGCTTCTCCGCCGGAACATCCCGGCTTCCTGTCCCGTGCGTGGTGGAAGCTTCTCTCCCGCTGCCGCGGACGGCGGGGACGTTACTACAGGCTTAAAGGGAAGCTTTCCTCTTGCGGCGGTGGGAAATAGCTTCCCGGCGGACTGGTTCTTAACATTCTGCGCATCGTTGGGGCTTGCGGGAACGCCCGTGTTGAAGTAAGGTAGCCGTTGCGGGAAAAGGCGCGGGCATCATGAATCATGGTTTCCGCTGGTTTTTCCCATGAAAAACTGAATGATACTCCCGATTTCTCTATGGATGGTACTGTTTCCATTATTTTGCCCTGCTACAACGTTGCTCCTTATCTGGATGAATGCCTGGAAAGCCTGGTCCGGCAGACCTGGGAAGACCTGGAAATCATCTGCGTCAACGACGGCTCCACGGACGATACGCCGGACGTGCTGCGCGGATGGGCTGAAAAGGACGCCCGCATCCGGGTGATTCACCAGGAAAACGAGGGCGCCTTTTCCGCGCGCAATGCGGGGCTGGATGCGGCGGCGGGTGAATACATCGGCTTTGTGGATCCGGATGATTACGTGGATACCTCCATGTATGCCCGGCTGGTGGAAACCGCGCAGCGGCATGGTGCGGAGGTGGCGGCCTGCGGATATACCTCCTTTTCCGAAGAAGACGGCACGGTGATGGAAGACGCCGGGCACGCGCCGGAACCCGGATTTGAACCTGATGCCAAAAAATCCTGTTTCAGCGGTGAGTCCGTGTGGCTCCGGATGGACGTGGTGGTATGGAACAAGGTGTACAGGCGTTCCTTTTTTGAAGAAAACGGCCTGCGCATGAAACCGGGGTTTCGCGGCGGGGAAGATGACATTTTCTGGCTGACGGCGCTTCCCCACGCCTCTCGTCTGGCGGTCATTCCGGATCAATTATACTTTTACCGCAGGAAAAGGGCCGGATCCCTTTCCGACGTTTGGGACCGGGACGGATGGTTTTACTCCATGAACATGGACCGTCTGGAATATGTGACGGCCTACTGGGAAAAAATCGGCTGGCTGGAATCTGCCGTCAGGCAGGGCTGGCTGGCCCATATCATGAAGCGTTATCTGCTGGCTCACGTCACCTCTGCAGAGGAAATCTTCCGGCGGCTGGATGAAGAGGAACGCAGGGAACTGGCGGCGCGTTACCGCAAATGGTTGAAAGGCGTGGAAATCGGGCCCGGCTTTGCAGGCCTGAACAAGTGGGACCGCGCGTTCTGCCGCCTGCTGGGTGCGGAACCGGTAAAGCTCGGTCCCGGCGCTCGTCTTCACAGTACCCTGATGTCGGCATGCAGCGGAAGAAAAGGGCGGTACCACCGTCTTAAGCTCCTGTTATCCGGATTATCATGAAAACCGCCGTTTCCGTCATTGTCCCCTGTTACAACGTAGCGCCCTACGTGGACGAATGCATGTCCGGCCTGGCGGAGCAGACGCTGGGTCCCATGGAAATCATCTGCGTGGATGACGGCTCCACGGACGGGACGCTGGAGCTTCTGTACAGGTGGCGGGAAAAAGACAATCGCCTCCGGGTTATCAGCCAGTCCAACGCCGGAGTGTCCGCGGCCCGGAATGCCGGGCTGGATGCCGCGGAGGGAAAATACGTGGGCTTTGTGGACCCGGATGACCGGGTGGACCGGAGGATGTTCTCGCGCCTGCTTGGCGCCGCTGAAAAGAATGATGCGGACGTCGTGGTGTGCGGTTGCCGGGAATTCGTGGAAAAAGACGGTGTGGCCGTCCATGAGGGCGGCTGGTCCCCGGATGATGAATTTTATCCGGAGGAACGGGTGGAGCAATTCCGCCGCGGTTCCGCCTGGTGCCGGTGCGTGGGTCCCGTGTACAACAAACTGGTCCGCAGAAGCCTGGTGGAAGAACATTCCCTCCGTTTTGTGGTGGGCTTGAAGGAAGGGGAGGATCTGGCCTTCCTGCTGATGCTGCTGCCCTTCGCACCCCGGCTCCGGACCCTGTCGGACCGTTTTTACCATTACCGCAGGGAACGTCCCGGCTCCGCCACGTATGGACGGGACTTGCTGCTGGGCGACTTCCGCATGGACCTGCTGGGCATGGACCGGGTGGCCCGTTTCTGGCAGCGGCACGGCCTGCTGGATTCCCCCGCCGTCTTCGGGCTGGTGGACTACTACATGGAATTCATCCGCAGGCACTTCATCATGAAAGAAGGGGCCTTCTTCAAGGCGTCGCCGGAAGACCGGGAAACCCTCCTGTCCGGGTGGAAAAAATGGCTGGAACTGGTGGGCGCGGAGAAAGCCCTCTCCCGGCTGGACCGGTGGGACCAGGCGTTCTGCCGCCTTCTGCTGGACTACCCCCTCCAGGGCAATTTCTTTTCTTCCCTGCGTGCCCGCCTGATGTCATCCCGCAAAGGACGCCGGGGGGCTTATTATACCCTGAAAAGGCACCTGGCGAGGTGAGATGGAAAACCCTTCTTCCCTCGGTTTTTTGGTATGGTATGAGACCGTGAAGGAGCCGGAATGCTTTCCGGAATCCTACAGGCCCGTGTAGCACATCTGCTCCTTGAGCTGGGCTACCTGGAGGTCTTCTCCCAGGTATTCCCCGATGCAGTAGCCGAAGAGCATGGCGGCTCCGGGGCCGTTGGCGGTGAGCATGTTGCCGTCCAGAACCACGTTTTCATCCTTGACGATGTGGGCTCCGGCTTCGTTGAGTTCCCGGTAGACGTCCTGGGCCGGGTAGGCCGTGACATTCTTGTCCTTGACCAGGCCGGCTTTCGCCAGGACGATGGGGGCGGCGCAGATGGCGGCCACCAGCTTGCCCGCGGCATGCATCTTCTTGACCAGATGGATGACTTCCGGCGTATCACGGAGCACCCAGGCGCCTGCGCCGCCGGGCAGGATCAGGGCGTCCAGCTTGTCCGCATGGAGCTTGTCCAGCATGGTGTCCGTGGTGACGGTCACGTCATGGGTGCTGACCACCTTGTCAGACTGCACGCCGGCCAGCTGCACGTCAAAGTTCAGGCGGCGCAGGATGTCCAGCGGGGCCATGAGTTCTATTTCTTCAAATCCGGGGGCGGCAAGAATGGCGACTTTTTTCATGGTTAATGAGACAAGGGGAGGGAATGGAACGTTCAAGGAAAAGGGGGCAGGATGCCGGCAGCCCTACAGGAGAAGCAGGACCGGATTTTCCAGCAGCGTCTTGAATTCGGCGGCAATTCTGGACGCCTTGCATTCCGGCAGGATGTTGGCGTTCACGTACAGGGTGACGGGCAGGATGAGCTTGGACACGGGGCGTCCCGCTTCTATGCCCGTTTTCGGCGTGGTGCCGCCGATGCTGATGATGCTGTGGGGCATTTCCGGGAGCACGGTGCGCTGGGCTTCCACGTTCACGCCGCTGTCGCACAGCAGGATGTTGGGCGTGATGCTGCCCGCGGGGGGCGGCCCTGCCGCGGGGGCGGCCAGCCGTTCCATGGCGATGTTGTAAATCGTCTTGCCGGAGGCGTTTTCAATAAAGACGTATTTTTCCCCCTTGTCCAGCACCATGAGCAGTTCTGCGGCGGAGTCTCCCGCCAGCCATTCCGGCTCGCTGATGCACGCTTTCACCGCGGCGCGCACCACGTAGTCAAAGAGGCTGTAGCGGCCGCCGATGAGTTTTTCGCACTGGACGGCGATGGGCGTGCTGATGGCGGCCAGGTAGGCCATGTTCGCCTCCAGGGAGTACAGGTAGAAATTATCCACGCGCGTGGCGTGGCGCGTGTCCCGGGGCGCCAGCGGGGTCTGCACCCGGCGGGCGGGGCCGTCTGCGGGGCGTATGGAGGCGCGCACGTCCGCGGCCATGATCTTGCCGCGTGGTCCGGTGCCGCGCAGGGTTCCGGCGTTCAGCCCGGCTTCCGCGGCCAGCCTGGCGGCCAGCGGGCTGCATTTGACGGGCGGGCAAGGAGGGCAGTCACAGGAGGCGGCGCCGAATTCCGACTGAAGCAGCGCAATGGGAGCGCCCACCGCGGCGGAACCGCCTTCCGGCACCAGGATTTCCATCAGGGTTCCGTCCTCGCATGCCTGGAGTTCCACGTGGGCCTTGTCCGTCTCGATGTCGGCCAGATGGTCGCCGACTTCTACGAAGTCTCCTATCTTTTTGACCCATCTCAGGACGATTCCTTCGTGCATGGAGTCGGACAGGCGGGGCATTTCAATGGTAATAGCCATGGAGGTGAATGTTGAACGTTGGAATACGGTAAGAGGGGGATGGCGCGCCGGAAGGGTTTCCGTCCCGTCCGGCGCGCGGGCGCGCGGTTACGCGCTGTATTTTTCCACGCCGTCGATGAACACCTTGCAGGTGTTGAAGTCATCGTCCAGCAGAACCATGTCCGCCGTGAAGCCGGGGGCGATTTTGCCCAGGTCTTCCAGGCCCAGGGACTGCGCCTGGTTCCAGGAGGTGGCCTTCACCAGGTCGCTGAGGGGCTTGCCGGTCAGGCGGTGCACGTTTTTCAGGCCGTGGGCGTATTTGAGGGTGCTGCCGGCCAGCGCGCCGGATTCCTGCAGGCGCGCCACGCCGTCCTTCACGATGATGGGCAGGCCGCCCAGGTCTCCGGGGCCGTCCGGCATCCAGGAGCAGGCCAGGGAATCCGTAATCATCATCATCTGGTCCGTTTCCTTGTTCTTGAACACGGTCTTGAGCATGTCCGCGCAGAGGTGGATGGTGTCGCAGATGATTTCAATCTTGATTTCCCTGTCCAGCAGGCCGGAGCCCACCAGGCCGATTTCACGGTGGTGCAGGGGGGACATCTGGTTGCAGTAGTGGGTCAGGTGCACCAGGCCCGCGGATTTCGCCTTGTTGAAGTCCGCATGGGTGGCCGCGCTGTGCCCGGCGGAGCAGCGGATGCCGCTGGCCGTAGCTTTTTCAATGAATTCCACGGCTCCGGGCATTTCCGGCGCCAGGGAGACCAGCAGAACCTTGGCGATGGAGTTCAGGTTGGCTACTTCATCATAGTCCGGCTGGCGGACAAAGGCGGGATTCTGCGCGCCGCAGCACTTGGGATTGATGAACGGCCCTTCCAGATGGATGCCGGGCGTCTTGGCGAATTCCTGGTTCTTCATGTATTCCGCCACGGAGGCGCACACGTCTTCCAGCACCTTGGGAGACAGGGTGAGGGTGGTCGGCAGCCAGGAGGTGACGCCTTCCTTCATCTTGCATTCCGCAATGGTGCGGAGGCTTTCCAGCTTGGCGTCGCAGGTGTCGCAGCCGCCGGCGCCGTGGCTGTGGATGTCAATGAAACCGGGAAGGAGCATGCGGCCTTCCGCATCCACCACCTTGTCTGCGGCGGGGAGTTCGCTCCCGGCGGGATAGACGGCGGTGATGGTCTTGCCTTCGATTTCCACGGCAGCCCCGGGCAGGTCAATGCCGGGGGAGATGATGCGTGCGTTTTTAATGAGTGTTTTCATAAAAATGAATGGTTGGTGGATGGATTTTTAGAGTCGCTTGATGATGAATACGGGGTTGTTTCACGCCGTTTTTCTGGAAATGACGAGCCACGACCATTTGCGGCAGCGGGGACAGCGGGCAAAGTTCCTTTTCCTGCCTGCCGATTTGTAAAGGATGCCGTATTTCCCGAAGGGTTCCTCCAGGCCGCAGCGGTTGCAGCGGATGGTCCATCCGGGCGCTTTTTTTTCCCATTTGGCGACGTTCTCCGGCGTGGCCTCCACTTTCTGCGGAGTGAAGACCTGGTTGATGAACCGCCTGAGAATATTCATGCCGTTGATTGCTCCCGGTTTATTTGGCGGCGTCCAGCGCCTTGTTCCACTGGGCCACGCGGGCGGCTTCCGCCTTCAGCACGGCGGCCGCGGCGTTCTTGTCCAGAATGCGGATGTCCTTGATCTTGTCTCCCCGGACGATGGAGTTGACGATGGCCTGGCCTTTCAGCACCTTCCCGAAGACCGTATGGCGGCCGTCCAGATGAGGCGTGGCAACGTGGGTGATGAAGAATTGGGAGCCGTTGGTGCCGGGTCCCGCGTTCGCCATGGAAAGCACGCCGGGGCCGTCATGCTTGAGGTCCGGGGAAAACTCGTCTTCAAAGCTGTAGCCGGGGCCTCCCATGCCCGTGCCGGTGGGGTCGCCGCCCTGGATCATGAAGTCCGGAATCACGCGGTGGAAGGAGATTCCCTTGTAGTAGCCCCTGTTGATGAGGTTCAGGAAATTGGCTACGGTGACGGGCGCCTTGGAGGGGTAAAGGGCCAGTTCAATGTCCCCCTTGGTGGTGGAGATGACGATATTGACGTCTTTGAGGCTGGCGGTGGATGCTGCAGAGGCGGTGAAGCCCGCCAGGGCGCACAGGGAGCACAACAGAAGGGTAAGATACTTTTTCATGGCTTCTTGTTTTCCCCCCTATGTTGCCCGAATAAAAGCGGGTTTGCAAGTAAATCGCGCGCCCTGACGGGAGAATGGCGCAGGGTGCGCGGAAGGAGGGAAAGGTTTTTCTTTAAAAGGAGGATTTTTAAAGATTACTGCCTGATTGCCAGTACATTTTATCTTGCGCCCGGCGCCACGCGGGAAAAACGGAAGATCACCCACGCCATGCCGAGGCTCAGGATTCCCATGACGACGAATTGCCAGGAGGGGGGAATCACCAGCATCATGGCGTATTGGAATCCGACGGCCATCAGTCCCAGCACGCAGTCCACCAGGTTGCCGGCGGCAATCATGTCCCCGCGCTTGTCGTTGTCCGCCCGGTCCTGGAAGAAGGCGTTCAGCGGCACCAGGAACAGTGCGGCGGAGATGCCCGCCGCCATCAGCAGGGCATAAAAGACCGTGGAAGTCATGGAGACCGTAGAGAGGGCCACGCAGCTCAGCGCCATCAGCGCGCCTCCCGCCACGGAGACGTTCATCCGGATGTGGCGGCGGCAGATCAGGGAGGCCAGGATGCCCCCCAGCACGGTTCCTCCGCTCATCCAGGCCATCAGCACGGCTCCCACGGAGCTGAAATCGTCGCTGCCGCCGGAGATTTCCTTGGCCATCTGGATGGTCATCAGCATGATCGTGCCGCCGAAGAACCAGAAGTAGCCGATGCCCATCTCGCTGACGCGCAGGTTGCGGTTTTTCCACAGCTTGCCCAGTTGGTGGAAGTGTTCGTAAAACAGGGACCAGGAGAAGGGCCGGAAACCCTCCGGAGCGTACCGGGGCAGGTAGAAGCTGGAAATCGCCACGGGAACGGCCATCAGCAGGAACACCAGGCAGGGGAAGGAGGCGGCATACCAGCCGTCGTTGAGGCCGGAGGGTTTCAGCCAGGCGTCAAACCACTGGAAGAAGCCTTCCCCCAGCCAGTGGTGCCAGACGGTATCCGTGGAAGGCTCCAGCAGGTAGCGGAACCAGACGAAAACGCCGATCTGGCCGATGAGCAGGCTGAGGATGGAAGCCATTTCCACAATGCCGCTGGCGAACCCCATGCGGGAGGTGCCCACGATGTCCTTGACGATGCCCTTCTTGGACGGGCTGAAGATGGTGGCCTGCACGGCAAAGACGCAGAACCACAGGATGGCCCCGTCCAGGTTATGGGTACGCAGGCTCCAGTACATGCCCGCCAGCACGCAGATCTGGAGCAGCGCCATGGACTGGATGATGCGCGCCTTGCAGAAACGGTCCGAGAGCCAGCCGACGAACGGGGAAAACAGGATGAAGGGCAGCACGATGATGGCCCCAAGCGGGTATTCCAGGTCTCCCTGCGTGCCGTACAGCCAGACGCCCAGGGGAATGAGCAGGAATTGCGCCCCCTTTTCATTAAAGGAATTCTGCGCCTGGATCAGCACGAGCCGCCAGAAGGCTCCCCATGGAACCTTGCGGGCGTGTCCGGGCGTATGGGGGCTGGGGTTCATGAAATTACAGGTTGGGCTCCTCCGCTTTTTCCAGTCCGGAGCCGCGGAACAGGCACAGCACGCCGATGACGGCCACGAGCAGGACGCTGCAGACCAGGGAAGCTTCATAACTGAAACCGCACATTTCCGGGCTGGAGAACAGGTACTGGAGCACCACCAGGCTCAGGAAGGCGGCGGGAACGGCGGCCGTCCAGCAGCAGCGGTTTTTGCTGCGCAGGTAAATGGAGACGGCCCAGAGGGTGGCGGCGGCCAGGAGCTGGTTGGCCCAGCCGAAGTACTGCCAGATGATGGCGTAGTCCATGCTGCTTACGGCAATGGCTGCGGCAAAGAGGGGGATGGCGATCATCAGGCGGCGGCTCAGTTGCTCCTGGTTCAGCTTGAAGCAATCCGCAATCATCAGGCGCGTGACCCGCAGGGCGCCGTCCCCCGTGCTGATGGGGAGGATGACCACGCCGACCATGACCAGGATGGAGCCGACGTGGCCCATCCAGGATTCGGAAATCATCTGGATGGCCAGCGCCGGGGCCTTTCCGTTGGCGGTAGCCGCTCCCAGGGCTTCCGGGGTGCCGTAGAAGGTCAGCGCGGCGGCAGCCCATATGAAGGCGATGATTCCTTCCGTAATCATGGCTCCGCCGAAGACGGGCAGTCCTTCCTGCTCCGTTTTCAGGCAGCGCGCCATCAGCGGGGACTGCGTGGCGTGGAAGCCGCTCACCGCTCCGCAGGCGATGGTGATGAACATCACGGGGAAGAGCGGGAAATCCGCCGGGTGGCGGTTATGGAAGAAGTCCAGGTCCGGGAGCACTTCCATAGAAGGAATGTGCATCCAGTACGGCATGAATTCCGCAAAGGGAGCCAGGAGCATCACGCCCAGAATGCCCACGACCATGATGATCAGGGCGACGGAGAAAAGGGGATACACCTTTCCCATGATGGCCTGGATGGGAAGGATGGTCGCCAGAAAGTAGTAGCCGAAGATGATCCACACCCATGCAGAAACGCTCCAGCCAGTCATGGGGGCCAGGATGGCGGCGGGGCCCACGGCGAAGACGACGCCCACCAGCACGCTGAACACGATGCAGACGGCGCGGCTGATCCACTGGGCCTGGCTGCCCAGGTAGCGGCCCAGGATTTCCGGCAGGTTTTCCCCCTTGTGGCGCAGGGAAATCATGCCGGAAAAGTAATCGTGCACCATTCCGCCGAAGATGCAGCCGATGACGATCCACAGGAGCGCGGCCGGCCCGTACAGCACGCCCATGACGGCGCCGAAGATAGGGCCCAGCCCCGCAATGTTCAGCAACTGAATCAGGAACACGCGCCAGCGCGGCATCACCACGTAATCCACGCCGTCCGTGCAGGCCACGGCGGGAGTCTGCCGCGAGGCGTCCGGCCGGAAAATCTTTTCCAGCACCCGCCCGTAGGTGAAATAACCGGCCGCCAGGATCAATATCCCCAGAATGAAGTAGCAGTAACCGTTCATGTTGGAAAAAGGTCCAGCCATCTCATGGACAGGCTGTCCGTTCGGGGAACTTAACTGTTCTCCTCTCTTCTGGCAAGCCGTTAGTGAAGGAGAAAAAAATACGGAACGGATTGCCAATCCGAAGTCAACAATAAATGATAAAAACAAGATGTTTAGGAAGATAAACGCCCAGGGGCGTTTTCTGATGAGAGTTTCTTTTTTGGGAATTTTAAATCGTTGTAAAATTCCTAATGCCAGATTTTTATGCATAAAAATGGCACATCGGATTTCTTTTTCGGATTGGCAATCCGCTAAGGGATAAAGGTTGTTTTCATCCAACCTCTCCTAGTTATGAAGAAATCATTGATATTCATTGCCTCCCTGACTTTTGGAACAGCAGTTTCCCAGGCTGCGGTGTTGTGTTCCACTACTTTTAACCGGACCGGCACTTCCCTGGATACCGTCACGGTGAACACGACATCCGATGTAGGGCTCACTTCCTCCACCTCGATCAGTTCTGACGATTTCAGCAAGAGCACCTCGGGCAATGACCTCCTGGCCTCAGGTTCCATTCCGGCCTCCGTGTTTTCCCCCAATGCCAATGTGGGAGGCGCCGGAAACAATACATGGAGCGTTTCCTTCACATTCACCAATACCGGTTCTCAGGACATGCTGATTTCTTCCATTGACCTGTCCATGGTCGGGTTCACGGGTGCGGGGGCTGCCCAGAATGGTGGCAACGGTATAGCCAATAATGGTTATGTGGGCGGATATGAAGGCAATTTCAACAAGCCTGTCGATATGACTCTCTCCATTGACGGGCAGCCGGACCAGACGCTGACCTATAACGGTTCCACCGCCGCCAATGGTTCCACCGGCGCATGGACCGGCATTCATACGGGAAGCCACACGTACGATGATTTTCTGCTGAAAGCCGGGGAATCCCTGACCATCACCATCACGGCTTCCAATAACAGCGCTTATAACAAGGGCTGCTTTGCCGGGCTTTCGGGAATTCAGATTAACGGTGATTTGGTGGTTCCCGAACCTGCCACGGCCTCCCTGGGTCTTCTGGGGCTGGCTGCGCTGATGATGCGCCGCCGCAGACTTTAAGTCCATGCTCCTGAAACATTTGATCAAGCCGTCCGTTTTTTGAAATTGGCGGCTTTTTTATTTTCAGTTAGCAGAATCTAACACTTTTTAATATTTAATATCAGTAATCAACATGATTCCTCAGGCAGTTTGTTCTTTAGCCTGATGCCTCTTGAATCACTTTTCCGCCAGCTTGCCATGTTCCTGTACCGTTTCTTATCTGTTCTTGTTCCTTCTTTATTATTTCTCGCGCCAGCCAGGTCTGCCGCCGATGAATATGTCTGGAAAGGGGCGGCGTCTCCCTGGTCGAACTTGTCAAACTGGGCTCTGAACGGAAGCGCGCCGGCGGCTGCTCCCGGCGCGTCGGCCTCCGCCTACACGCATTGGATGGTCACGAACGGGACAGACTCGGCTGGCATGACCAATATAGGCGGGTTGGGGTCCGGAGGACGGTATTTGAAAGGAATCCGGGTGGCGGGAGTTAACAATCAGCCGGGAGGAAAGGTCCAGCTCTTCGTGTTGAATACTTCTTCCGGCGTATATCTGCGCGTGGAGACGGGCGGCATTACCGTGGAAAACACGAGCACGGGCGGTTATAATGCGGATTTCGGGATTGCACAGCTGCGCGTAGCCGCCGACCAGGAGTGGAATGTGGCGGAAGGCCGCTGTTTTTATGTGGGGCAGGACGATGGAGCTCCCTCCGGAGGATTGTATTCCCTGACTTCTGAAAACGATGCTCCGCGGCGCGTGACGGTGACGGGAGGGGGAGCCGTGCGCATTGGAGAAGGAATGCTGCTGAATAATATTTCCGGCCTCATCGGCTTTGTAATGAGTGCCGGGAAGGGAATGCCCACGCTGGACCTGGCGGACCGGGGCATGAGCAATACGATTACGGTGGAAGACGCCGGGCGGCTGGAGGGCATGTCCCTGTACCAGGGCTCCCTGGTGACGCAGGAGAAGGCCTCCGTGACTTTTTCCGGAACCTCTGCCAAGGCGTCCGGCCAATGGAACATCGGCGCGAACACGGAATTTGCGCTGGAAAATTCCACGCTGGACCTGGCGGAAACTGGAGTGGACGGGAATGTGACGCTTTCCGGCTCATCCGGCATTACCGGTGACAAGGGGACGCTGAAACAGACGATTCTGGATGACGCCCGGGTGACTTATACGGACCGGCACGTCAAGGCGGGGGAAATCCGGAACGTGGGCAGGAATGTAACGATTACGCTGAACAACTCCTCCATCCATTTTGACGGGGAGATTCCGGCGGTGGACTTGGTGGTGCAGGGGAGCTGCGCGCTGGGCGGCAGCGGCACGTTTCCGGGGACGATCACTTATGCGCCCGGAGGCGCTCTTTCCGTGGAGGGGGACATTTCCCTGCCCAGCTCTTCCCTGACGCTGGGGCGCGTCCATGTATCCGTGCTGGACGGCGTGCCGCAAAAGTCAGCCGTACAGCCGGAGAGCCCCTCCCTGCAGGCGCGGGAATACGTTGTCCTGTTTGATTCCTCTTTTGAAGATCTCATTGCCGCCTGGCCGGGCAGGCATACGCTGGGCGTGCAGTTCAAGCCGGAAACGACCGCCTCCATCACTGTGAAGGAACTGCCGAAAGGGGCGGTTTCATGGAATTATGATGAGGCGGCCAAATTGCTGACGCTTCAGACGGATGTGGCGGAAAAGCCGGCCATGCCGGGGCATGTTTCCGGGGCCAGGCCCAATATCATCTTCGTGCTGGTGGATGACATGGGCTGGGGCGACCTGGAAGAAAACTGGAACCATCAGGACAAGAACGGAAGAACGGTAACGAGGCGCAACAGCTTCAAGACGCCGGAGCTGAATTCCATGGCGGTGGAAGGGATGCAATTGCGGCGCCATTACAGCGCGGCGCCCGTTTGCGCCCCGGCCCGCGCCTCCCTGCTGCTGGGGGTGCACCAGGGCCATTCCCGAGTTATCCGCAACAACAGCTTTGATTATCCCATAGAAAACTCCCACACGCTGGCCACAGTGCTGAAAGGCGCCGGGTACCATACGGCGGCTGTCGGCAAATGGGGCATCGGCGGCTACGGGCAGGGGCCGTCCGGCTTGTATGCCCGCCCCAACGAACGCGGATTCGACTACTTTTACGGGATTATGGAGCACCTGACGGGGCACTACCACTACATCACGGAATCCAAGAACATTTACGAATACAATGACGGCGCCTCTTCCCCCGCCTTCGCCAATGTGACGAACAAGGTTCCGGATACGGCCTATGACACGGACCTGTTCGGCGCGCGCGCCAAGCAGTGGATCGTGGACCACCATGCCAAATCGGCCAGCCAGCCCTTCTTCCTGTACCTGGCCTTCCCCGCTCCGCACGGTTCCCTGGCGGTGCCCGCGTGCGCCTATCCCCCCAAACCGGGCCTCAAGGGAGGCTTGCAGTGGGTGGCCGGGAATGAGGACGGGTATGAAGCCTCCAACACGGCTACGGCGCAGCGGGCGGCAGCGGCCGGGGTGGAAGGAACCTTCTCCAAGGATACCTACATCCATCCGGACAATGAGGGAATCAATGACGCCTCCCCCAACCAGACGGAGAAACGCCACGCCACCATGATCAGGCGCGTGGATGATGTGATGGGGGATTTGATTCAAACGCTCAAGGATTTGGGAATTGATGACAACACGATGATCGTCTTTACCTCCGAC
Source organism: Akkermansia sp. GGCC_0220 (assembly GCF_017566105.1). NCBI lineage: Bacteria > Pseudomonadati > Verrucomicrobiota > Verrucomicrobiia > Verrucomicrobiales > Akkermansiaceae > Akkermansia > Akkermansia sp. GGCC_0220. The sequence continues at coordinate 177,739 of NZ_JABFCI010000004.1, read as the reverse complement.
AACGGACCTCATAATGAAAGCGGTTCGGACGGGCAGCACCAGCGGGGGGCGCAGAATCCCGCCTTCTTCCAAAGCTACGGCATGATGGACGGCATCAAGCGCGACTGCTGGGAGGGCGGCATGCGCGTGCCCACCCTGGTGCGCTGGCCCGGCGTGATTCCTGCCAACGGCATCAGCCTGAATGCCTGCCAGTTCCATGACTGGATGGCTACCTTTGCGGATGCGGCGGGCGTGGCGGTTCCTGCGCGCTGCGACGGCGTTTCCCTGCTGCCGACGCTGGCCGGCGTGCCGGAACGCCAGAAGGAGAGCCTGATTTATTCCGAATATAACTATGGCGGCAATGGCGCCTCCTATCAGGACTTCCTGTCGCACCACAAAAGCTCTCCCCGTGGTTTGCAGCAGGTCGTGTTTGTGGATGGCCTTAAAGGCGTGCGTTTCAACATTTCCGGGACGGATCAGGACTTCCAGATTTATGATACTGAAAAAGACCCGCAGGAAGCTTCCAATCTCGCCTCCTCCCGTCCGGACTTGCAGGCGAAGATGAAGGCCCGGGCCTTGTCTGTGCGGCGCTCCCTGCCTTCCACGAATGGAACTCTGAATGCCGGTGACGTGCCCGCTGCAACGGCTCCGGCCAATCTCCGGCAAGGTCTGAAAATGCGCTGCTGGAACCGTGGTTTTGACTGGGTGCCCGACTTCCGCCAGATGGAAGAGGCGCCCTCTGTCACAGGCGCTGTGGCTTCTCTCAGCGTGAATGCCGGTTCCGCCGCTCAAAAGGGGGTGGAACTCACGGGCTACCTTACCGTTCCCGTTACAGGGGAGTACAAATTCTACCTTCAGACGGATTCCAACGCGGGATCCAAAGCCTTCGTACACCTGCACGGCATGCAGCTCATTGATGCGGACTACGCCTATACGCCGGGCACGGAAGCCAACTCCAATGCCCGGCAGGGTTCGGAAGTCACGCCCAATGCGGTACAGGCCGTCCGGCTTGCGGCGGGGGTGCATCCCATCCGCATCGGTTATGTGGGCCACGCCTCCGGCTCTGCCCTCACCATGCAATGGGAGGGGCCGGGAATAGGCAGGCAGGAGATTCCCGCCAGCGCCTTCAGCTATGAATACGTAAACCCCGTCAATATCGACAAAACGGAGGAAACCGTAGGGTTTGCCGCTGCCTCCACCACGCTGACCGTGCAGACGCAGCTTCCATGGACGGCATCCTGTGACCAGGCCTGCGTCACGGTCCGGCCGGCTTCAGGCTCCGGAACTGCCACGCTGGACATTCAAATGGAAGCCAACGCCCAGCAAACGGAACGGGTGGCCGTGGTCACCGTCCAGTGCGGCGGCGAGGAAAGAACGTTCACGCTGACCCAGTCCGCGGCTCCGGCCCCGGCAGGGTACGATAAGTGGAAAAAGGACAACTTCGGGGACGGAACGCCGGAGGACCAGATGGCTCCGGATGCCTGTCCCGCCGGAGACGGGGTCACCAACCTGATGAAGTATGCAACGGGCCTGGACCCCAACAAACCGTGCGGAAGCGTGACGGGGCTGGCGATCCGGGAGGAAGGGGGCAAAAAATACCTCGTGCTTTCCTGGCCGGTAAATCCGGAAGCGGCGGATGTGGCGTTCAGTGTGGAAAGTTCGTCCGACTTGAAGGAATGGTCCGATGAAGGAATCGTCACTCCGGCCGGTGTCCGCGGGGAATTCCGTGATACGGCGGCTCTGGAGGAAAGCGCCCCGGCACGCCGGTTCCTGAGGTTGAAGGTGACGAGGTAAGGAAGAAATAAATTCCACCCCGTTTCCCGGTAACGGTTCCTCTGTGAACAAGGGCCTCCCGGCCCTTGTATCTGTTACAGAATTTCCCCTGAAAAAATCATCCTGCCAATTCCACTTCGCCGTTTTGCCGGTCCGTAAACACGGCACGGCGATTGCCTCCGTGCTTTTGGCCGGAAAAAGAAATCCTTGTCTTGCAAAAAGACAAGGAGGATTTTTTACTGTTCAGCAGGGTTTTATTCCTCGCCGTTTTCCGGATCGGCCGGAGGGGCTTTGGGAAGGTTTTTATCAATGTCTTCCAGGAGGTTGACCAGGTCAACGCCGCGCTGGGCGGAGTCGTCCAGCCGGAACGACAGGCGCGGCGTGTTGCGCAGCACCACGCGCTTGGCTACGGCGGACTGGATGAGGCCATGCCTGGAGTTCAGTTTTTCCAGCACCTGGGCGGGGGACATTTTTCCTACGACGCCTACCCATACTTTTCCTTCTTTCAAGTCGTCCGTCACTTCCACTTCAATAACGGTGACAATCGTTCCGGGGAATTCAAAGTCCCGCTGGATGGTGGTGCCTATTTCACGGCGGAGGAGTTCATTTACCTTGTCAGTGCGTCTGCTCATATGAAGGGATAGAGTGATGGATGGACCGATTGGTTCAATCGGAGAAGGAAGAATGGGGGAAGAAAGGACAGGGATGGAGCTTCTTTGAACGCCCGGAGGGGCGTGAAAGGGGCGTCCATCCCTGTTATATGATTCCTGCTTGGGGTTACAGCGTTTGCTGGATTTTTTCCAGCGTGTAGCATTCGATGATGTCGCCTGCCTCGTATTCGTTGAAGTCGCCCAGGCGGATGCCGCATTCCAGGCCGGCCTTGACTTCTTCCACTTCATCCTGGAAGCGGCGCAGGGTGGACATTTTACCGTCAAAGACGGGAGTCTTGTCGCGGATGACGCGCGCTTCACAGCTGCGGAGGATTTTGCCGTCCTCCACCATGCAGCCCGCCGCGCGGCCCTTGTTGAGTTTGAAGACCTGGAGCACTTTGGCGTGGCCGATGATGGTTTCACGCGTTTCCGGTTCCAGAAGACCCAGCATGGCATCCCTCACCTGGTCGATGAGTTCGTAAACGATGGAGTAAAGCTTCACCTGCACGCCTTCCCGCTTGAGCAGTTTCACGGCGTTGGCTTCCACCTTGACGTTGAAGCCCAGGATGACGGCGTCCGAGGAGGAGGCCAGCAGCACGTCCGATTCCGAGATGGGGCCGGCGGAGGCGTTCAGGAAGACGCATTCCACCTTGTCCGACTGGATGTCCATAATGGCCTTCTTGATGGCTTCCACGGAGCCCTGCACGTCCCCCTTGAGAAGGATCTTGAGCTGGGCTTTCTGGGTGCCGTCGCCCATCATGGCGAGCAGTTCTTCCATGCGGGCCTTGCGGGGCTGGGCCAGGCGCTGCTTGCGCAGTTCCTCCTGGCGTTCTTCGCCCAGCTTCTTGGCGGCGCGTTCGTTTTCCATTTCCACCAGTTCGTCGCCCACGTTCGGAGTTTCGGAAAAGCCGGTAATTTCCACGGGCATGCCGGGCCCCACCTTTTTGACGCGTTCGCCGTGGTCGTTGACCAGGGCGCGCACCTTGCCGGCGTACGGGCCGCAGATGAAGGGCATGCCTACGCGAATGGTGCCGCTTTCCACGATGGCCGTGGCGGAGCTGCCCGTGCCGGGTTCCACGCGGGCCTCAATGATGGAGGCGCGGCAGTTGGCCTTGGGGTTGGCCTGGAGTTCGAGCACTTCCGACTGAAGGACGAGAAGGCCGAGAAGGTCGTCGATGCCGTCGCCGGTCAGGGCGGAGACTTCCACGCATTCCACGTTGCCGCCGAAGTCCGTGGGAACCAGTCCTTCCTCCATCAGGCCGCTCTTGGTCTTGACGGGGTCTGCGGCCGGAAGGTCGCATTTGTTGATGGCCACGATGATGGTTTTGCCGGCCGCCTTGGAGTGGGCGATGGCTTCCCTCGTCTGGGGCATGATGCCGTCATTGGCGGCCACTACCAGTACCACGATGTCCGTCACGTCCGCGCCGCGGGCGCGCATTTCCGTGAAGATGGCGTGTCCCGGGGTATCCAGGAAGGTGAGGGTGCTGCCGTTGTATTCCACCGTATAGGCGCCGATGTGCTGGGTGATGCCCCCGGCTTCCCCCTTGGCTACGCGCGCCTTGCGGATGTAGTCCAGCAGGGAGGTTTTGCCGTGGTCCACATGGCCCATGACGGTGATGATGGGCGTGCGCAGGATGAGGGTGGCCTTGGGTTCTTCCACCACCGGCACGGGTTCCGGTTCCTTGACCGGTTCCTGCTGGGCCTTGACGCCGCCGCCCTTTTCCCGTTTTTCACGGGCGAAGGTGTAGCCGTGCAGGTCACAGATGGCGCTGACGGCGTCCGCGTCCAGCGGCGTATTCGGGTTGGCGAAGATGCCCATGCCCATCAGGTCCTTGATGATCTGGAAGGGCTTGGCTTGCAGCATGCCTGCCAGCTCGGAGACGGAGACGGGCGGCTTGAGGTTGATGATTTTATCGTCTGCGGAGTCCGTTTCCTGGGGGGCAGGCGCGGCAGATTCTGCGGCGGGTGCGGCCTGGGCAGGGGCGGTAGCCGGCTCGGAGGGAGCGGAGACGGACGCTTTTTTCTTGGGGCCGGAAAGCAAGTCGAGAGCTTCTTTCTTGACCGGGGCAGGACGGGATGGCGCCGGTGCGGGTTCCGGCTGGGGTGCGCGTTTCTTTTTGGGAGATCCGCCGATCAGATCCAACACTTCCTTTTTGGGTTCGTTCTCTTCTTGTTTATTAGGCATCTTAATTTAAGTTTGTTAGATATTGAGCGCCGCGCTCAACGGTTATTGGGAGATAAGGTCCCGGGCCTTGTCCAGAATCTGGGCGGCTTCCTCTGCGGGAATGCCCATGCTTTCCGCGATGTCGGAAGCTTCAAATCCGGTGAGGGCCACCAGGTCCGTCCCACCCATGGTCACCAGGCCCATGGCGGTTTCTTCCGGGATTTCCAGTTGTTCGCTGAGGGTCTTTGCGGCGGCCTGGCATTGGCGCATCACTTCCTCGGCCGCGGCCTGGTTCTGGCGTTTTTCCGCTTCCTGGACGTCAAAGACGCGCACCTGGACGTCCCAGCCCATCAGGCGGGAGGTGAGGCGGGCGTTCTGGCCCCTGCGGCCGATGGCCTTGGAGAGGTCCTTGTCGTCCTGGACGATGACGAAGATTTTTTTGGCTTCCTCGTCCACGGTGATTTCCCGCGGTTCCACGGGGCTGAGGGCCTCCCGGACGAAGATGACGGGGTCCTCCGTCCATTCCAGGATGTCCACTTTTTCGTTGTTGAGCTCCCGGACGATGTTTTTGACGCGGGCTCCGCGCATGCCTACGCATGCGCCCACCGGGTCCACCTTGTCGTCATGGCTGATGACGGCCACCTTGGTGCGGTAGCCCGCTTCACGGGCGATGCCGTGGATTTCCACGGTCTGGTCGCCTATTTCCACCACTTCCGATTCAAAGAGGCGGCGCACCAGGTTCGGATGGCTGCGGGAGAGGATGACTTCCGGTCCGCGGGCTTCCGTGCGCACTTCCACCACGTAGAAGCGCATGCGGTCGCCGACGCTGTAGTCTTCATTCGGCACGCGTTCGCGGGAGGTCATGACGCCCTCGAATTTGCCGAGGTCCACAAAGATGTCCCCCTTTTCAAAGCGGCGGATGGTGCCCGTCACCAGATCGCCGGCGCGGTCCTTGAACTCGTCGTAAAGCATTTCCTTTTCCGCATCCAGCAGCTTCTGGAGCATGGTCTGGCGGGCAGTCTGCACCGCGATGCGGCCAAAGCCCTTCGGCGTGATGTTGGTGGGCAGCAGGTCGTGCAGGACGGCGTTCCGGTCCAGCTTGACGGCCAGGGAGAGGGGGATTTGGTTGAACTTGTCGGAGTATTCTTCATCCGGCACCACTTCCAGATCCGCAAAGATGCGCACCTTCCCCTTGTCCACGTTGATTTCAGCCCTCAGGTAGTTGATGCTGCCGGAGCCGGGAACCATCTTGCGGTAGGCGGAGAGAAAAGCGGATTCCAGAGCGAGAAGAATTTTTTCACGGGAGAGCCCTTTTTCCCTCTCGTAGTAGTCAATTAAAGCTTTGATATCGTTTGTCATGAGTGTGGAGGAGTGTGATGGATAGACAAAAAAGAGCGGGTCGACAGACCCACTCTCGAGTGTCTCTCGGGGTGTTTGCCTATCTAAGTAAGCATGAGGGGGCGGTCCTGGCAAGAAAAAACGCTTGTTCTATGCGGCATGCAAAAGACTGGGGATGATTCCGGAAGAAGGGTTTTCAGCGGTCCCCTGGAAGGGTGCGGGGCGGGGGTGTTTGAGGGCTTGACGGAGCCGGCAAAAACGGGAAGTATGCGTGCATGAAACTCGTCTCATGGAATGTGAACGGATTGCGGGCGATCCTCGGCAAGGGAATGGGGGACGCCGTGGAGGCGCTGGAGCCGGACGTCCTCTGCCTTCAGGAGATCAAGGCGCGTCCAGAACAGGTGAATGACCTGTGGATTTCCTCCTGGCCGCACCAGCTCTGGAATCCGGCGGAGAAGGCCGGTTATTCCGGCGTGCTGATCCTCAGCCGTGTGCAGCCCCTTTCCACGTCCACCGGAATCGGCTGGCCGGAGCATGACCGGGAGGGGCGCGTGTGCACGATGGAGTTTGAACAGTTTTACCTGGTCAACTGCTATACCCCCAATTCCCAGAACGAGCTGGTGCGCCTCCCGTACCGGGAACAGTGGGATGCTGCGTTCCGCAAGTATGTGGCGGCCTTGGCGGAAACCAAGCCGGTCGTCTTCTGCGGGGATTTGAATGTAGCCCATGAGGAGATCGACATCGCCCGCCCCAGGGAGAACCGTTTTTCCGCCGGGTTCAGCGACCAGGAGCGCGCCGGGTTCACGCTGCTGCTTGAGGCCGGGTTCACGGATACCTTCCGCGCCCTGCATCCGGAGGAACCGGGCTGGTACAGCTGGTGGTCCTACCGCGCAGGCGCCCGCGCCCGGAACGTCGGATGGCGCATTGACTACTTCTGCGTTTCCAATCCGCTGGCTCCCAGGGTGAAGGGCGCCGCCATCCATCCGGACGTGACGGGGTCCGACCATTGTCCCGTCAGCCTGGAAATTGACTGCTGAACGCGGTCTTCCATACGGTTTTCAACTGCAAAAAATTCATGATGATGGAACAAGAATTGCCTCTGCTGGTGGTTGCCACGCGCAACGCCCACAAGACCGGGGAAATCCGCGCCATGCTGGCCGGAGAATGGGAAGTGAAGGACCTTGCCGACTACCCCCAGGCTCCGCCCGTGGATGAAACGGGAGTCACGTTTACGGAGAACGCCACGCTCAAGGCGCTTTCCGCCTCCAGGTGCATTCCCGGCGTCCTGCTGGCGGATGATTCCGGGCTGGAGGTGGATGTGCTGGGCGGCCGTCCCGGCGTTTGGTCCTCCTCCTTCGGCGGGGAGGAAGGGAACCACGCGCGGAACAACCTCCGCATGATGGAGGAACTGCGGCGCGCCGGAGTCAAGCCGGGGGACAAGCCCTCCGCGCGGTTCCGCTGCGTGATGGTGCTTGCCAGGAATGGCAGCGTGCTGGCGGAGTTTTCCGGTTCCGTGGAAGGCCACATGCTGACGGAACCGGCCGGGGAAGGGGGGTTCGGCTATGATCCGCTGTTTGTCCCGGAAGGCCATGAACTGAGTTTTGCCCAGCTTCCCATGGAGGTGAAGAATTCCATGTCGCACCGCGCCCGGGCTCTGGCGCAGGTGGTGGAATGGATGAAGGAATGCCGGGACTGATGGTTTTTCCGGGCATTTGATGGTGAACTGGCCTTGTTCCCGTATTTTTACGGGGAAGGTCAGTCCAGCCTGAACGCGCAGATCTGGAAGGGGGCCGGAGTTCCGGTATTCAGGAGCTGGTATTTGCCGGTGCGCCAGGAATGGTGCGGCAGGCGGGAAAGGAAGTCCTCCACGGCTTCCGCTTCCGCATCCCCGCCTTCGTGGCCGGGATAGCACATGACGCTGAGAAGGCCGTTCGGGGCGATGAGGGCGGCGGCCTGTTCCAGCGCCGCCAGGGTGCAGCCCGTTTTGGTGACCGTTTTTTTATCCCCGCCCGGCAGGTAGCCCAGGTTGAAGACGACGGCCTTCACGGGACCGGTGACCAGTTCCGCCAGGCGGTCATGGCTGGCCAGATGGAGGTGGACGGCGGAGGTGAGCAGCCCTTCTTTCTCCAGACGCTCCCTGGTGGCGCGAATGGCTTCCTCCTGCACGTCAAAGGCGTGCACCTGGCCGGAAGGGCCGGCCAGACGGGCCAGGAAAACCGTGTCGTGTCCGTTGCCTGCCGTGGCGTCCACGACCGTATCCCCGGGCAGGACGACGCGGCTGATCCAGTCATGCGTGCAGGTCATGGGACGGCTGAGCAGGGAACATTTCATGACCGGGTTTTATAGGAGCCGCTCCTGTATGACAATTCGTTTGTAAAAATTCCCGTGCAGGAATGATGACAGGTTGTTTTTCAGCAACGCGTATGTTAGGAAGAGGCATAAAACCTTGTACATGCCTTTGCATGCGGGGATAAACCACTGACTTTGCAACGAAGATGACTGACAGACGCACTTTTCTAAAAGGGACTGCCGCCGTAGGGGCGCTGGCAGCCATATCGGACATGGATTCCCTGTTCGCCCAGGAGGCCGGAGCTTCGGCAGCTTCCGGCATTCCGGACCTGGTGGCCGTCCGCAACGGAACCCGTGCGGAAATGGTCAGGAAGGCCGTGGATACGCTGGGAGGCATGAAGGCATTCGTCAAGCCGGGCCAGACCGTCGTGATCAAGCCCAACATCGGCTGGAACAAGGCTCCGGAATTCGGCTCCAACACCCATCCTGAAACCGTCGCCACGCTGGTGGAGCTATGCAAGCAGGCGGGGGCGAAGGAAGTCAGGGTATTCGACCACTGCTGCCACAACGGCGCCTATGAAGGCAGCGGCGTGAAAGAGGCCGTGGAAAAAGCCGGGGGCGTGATGGTGGACGGCGGCAATGAAGGGCAGTACGTGCAGACGGAAAACCCGAAGGCCAAAAAATTCACCTCCGCCAAGGTGCACAAGGCCGTGCTGGAAGCGGACGTTTATATCACCTGCCCCCCGCTCAAGCACCACAGCGGTTCCGAGATGACCGCCTGCATGAAAAACGTGATGGGCACCGTCTGGGACCGTGGAGCCATGCATAAGAACGACCTGCACCAGTGCATCGCGGACGCCGTGTATTTCCGCAAGCCGGACCTGTGCGTGCTGGACGCCTACATGCCCATGGTGCGCAACGGCCCCGTGGGGAAGGACACGAATGACCTGGTGGAGCGCAAAACCCTTCTGGCTTCCCGTGACATCGTAGCCATTGACGCCGCAGGCGCGGCCCTGCTGAACAAGGCCGGAAAGATCCGCCACGTGCAGCTTGGGGAAGAAATGGGGCTGGGCACCGCCGACCTTTCCAAGCTCAATATCCGCCGCATCAGCATGGCCTGACGCGGCGCCCCCTCCTGCGGATGACGCGAAGGGGGCCAACTTTCCGCCTCCGGCGGGTTTAAAATAAATATGTCAGTCATCAAAGCCTTTTTCGTCAGTCCGCTGAAGTGGCTCCGCGTGACGGTGGCCGTCATCTTCTTCCTCGGGATTGCGTACGCTTTCCTGCACCATATCCCCGCGTGGAACGTACCGAACATGACGGGCGGCGGAGAGGGCATGGAAGACTCCTTTTCCCTGGCGCAGTGGCAATTCATTCCATCCGTGCTCGGGGCTCTGGACGGGGTGGCCGTTTCCGCCGTGATTCTGGCGGTTCTGCTGCTGCTTACGCTGCTGTTCGGGAGGGTGTACTGCTCCTTCCTCTGTCCGCTGGGGATTCTCCAGGACATCGTTTTCAGAATCCGCCGCTGGATTGCGCCGAAGCGCTTCTTGAAGTTTGCGCGCCCCGTGCTGTGGGTGCGGTATGTGGTTCTGGTTTTGCTGGCCGCCTGCTGCGTGACGGGACTGGCCGGACTCTCCCTGAACTGGCTGGACCCGTACAGCATTTTCGGGCGCATCATGTATGTGCTGGCGTGGCCTGCCGCCATCTGGAGCAATAACCTGCTGGCGGCTGACAGTTCTTCCGCGGACCTGGTCCGGATGAATTATTTTCCCGTGGCTCTCCCGGCTCTGCTGGCTTCTGCCGGCATGCTCGGCCTGGTGGTCGCCATGAGCGCCTGGAAAGGGCGGTTGTACTGCAATACGGTATGCCCCGTCGGTACTCTGCTGGGGCTGCTTTCCCGCGTTTCCCTCTTCCGGCTGGGCTTTGATCCCGCCTCCTGCAAGAAATGCGGCAAATGCGTCAAATCATGCAAGGCCCAGTGCCTGAACCTCAAGGAATACAAAATAGACTCCTCCCGCTGCGTAGCATGCTATGACTGCGTGCGTTCGTGCAGCGAGGGGGGGATACGCTACCGCTGGTTTGCCAAAACCCGCCGCCTGATTCCCGCCAGGAAGAAAAAAACCGCTCCGGCGCCCGCTCCCGCTTCTTCTGCCGCGGTTCCCTTCATTGCCGGGAGCTCCCGCCGCCAGTTCCTGGGGGCTACGGCGGCCGGCCTGGCTACGGCGGCTCTTTCCGGATGCCGGGGCGACGCCGCCCAGAGGCTGGACCCCACCCAGTGCGTTCTTCCTCCCGGAGCCGGTTCCCTGGAACGTTTTCTGGATGTTTGCATCGGCTGCCAGATGTGCATTGCCAACTGCCCTACCCATGTGCTCCAGCCCGCCTATTTGCAGCTTGGGCTGAAAGGGTTCATGAAGCCCCGGATGGATTTTTCCACCAAGTATTGTCTGTACGACTGCCACCGCTGCGCGGAAGTCTGCCCCACAGGAGCCATTCGCAGGCTGCCCATTACTGCGGAGAGGGATACCGCGGAAATTACGAAGGATACCACGCGCATCGCCGTAGCCCGGTTTTACGTCTGCCGCTGCCTGGTTGCCCGGGAGGACATGGACTGCGGCGCCTGTACGGAGCATTGCCCCACCAAGGCCCTTTATACGGTGCCCTACATCGGGCGGGATGGCCAGGAACACCGCCTGCCCAGGCTGGACCCCTCTCTGTGCATCGGCTGCGGCGCGTGCGAACATGCCTGCCCCGTCACCACGGAACGGCCTGAGGAACGCGCGCGCCTGAATACCTGCAACCTGTGCGAGGAAAAGTGCGAGTTCAAAAAGCGCCGGGAAATGCCGCCCCGCGCGCTCGTCGTCCGCGCCGTGAATCCCCAGCAGAAAGCCGTGAAGAAGTTTGAGGAAAAGGCCGTGGACCCGGTGGGCGATGCGGACTTCCCGTTCTGAATAGGGTCCGTGAAGGCCGGATGCCTGTTTTACGCCATGGGCGCCCCCATTCCCCTGTGTTGCCTGATGCTCGCGCCGCCGGGAACAAGGGCCTCCGGGCCCTTGAAAAACCCTTTCATCATGAAAAACTCCGACCATTCTTTTACTTGCATGTGCAGGTAAATCATTGATGGTCAAATTGCGGTAAAAAAGTTAAGTCTATGTGGGAATGGATGGAAAGTGAAATTCTTGAATTCGTGATGGACAGGGTGGCGGATGCCTTCAGCCTATCGCCCCTCTATCCGGAGGAATGGAGCCTGATGCGGTTCATCAATGCTTTTCTATTGGTGTGCGCCGTGGCGTTTCTGCTGGCTGCGGGGGTGCTGGGATGGTCTCCCTTCCTGATTGCGGCGGCTCTTCTGCTGATAGGCTCCATCACCCGGCTGGCGGTGTGGAAGCTAATGGAATGAGGGCTTCCGGCGGCCTCACGCCTTCTTTTCCAGAAACACCGTGGTCATCCCTCCGGCCTCTTTCCGGTACAGTTCCGTGTAGCCCAGTTTGAGGTACAGATACAGGGTTTCAGGAGTATCTGCCGAAGTGAACAGAAGGTAGGCGGCGGCCTGTCCGCGGAAGTGTTCTTCCAGGGCAAGCATGAGTTGCTGGCCGATTCCCCTGTTCCGGCGGGCCGGATCCACAACCAGCTTGCCGACATGGCACACGTTTTTGCCGTCCAGACAGCCCCTGACGGAGCCGACGATGCGGCTGTTTTCCGTATACTTGAAGAAGACGCTGTTCCGCGCCTCTTCCCGCAAATGTTCCAGGGTTTGTTCCAGAGGCGGGATGCTGGCGAGTCCAAGCCGCTCCGCCACTTCTCCGAAGGCGAGTAATTGAAGCTTCAGGATTGCCGGAAAATCTTCCCGGGACGCTTGCCGGATCATGCCTCCATCATGGTTCCGTAGCAGGACGGAAGCCATGAAAAAAAGCGGAATGTCATTTTTCCGGAGGGTCCGGGACGATGCCTCCCAGCCCGATGCGCATGTTCAGGGGGTGGCGTATGACGGTTGGGCGGCCGATGTATTTTACACAGCAGCTTAAAGTAGCGGGAGAGTGCGGAAAGGAATAGGTGATGAGCTGCGCGGTTTCATCCTCCGGGTCCTTGTTGGACATGATCTGCATGCCCCCTTCCACATGGAAGCCGCTGAAATGCGGATTTCCATGATGACCCTTCAACTTGAAGGTGGCCCGGAATTCCTTTGCTGAGGGCTTGATGCTGAGGAGGGTGGCCTGAACCTGGAAGGGAGGATAGTCTCCGGATGCCCCCGGAACGTCGATCGCCCATTGTTTGCCCGGTTCTGCGGGAATCGTCCGGGCCGGAGTTGTCCGGACCTCTCCGGCCGGCACGCGGAGCTCCCCGGTCAGCAGCCATCCCTTGTCGCCGGGAGGCAGTGAACGGGGAAGAGGGAAAAAGAGCATATTGTAGGTGGAAGTGCCCCATGTGGGGGGATGAACCCGGCAGTGAACGGCTGTTTTTCCGCCGGGGGTGGAAAGGTTGATGTAACTGGCGCCCTGCTGTTCCATATCATTAAGCAGGGCGTGGTTTTTATCCGTATGAATGTAAATGCCGAGGAAGACGGGTTCATGGCCTTCTTTATGGAAAACCCAATTGTATAATTTTACCTGAAGAGCCGGTGACGGTTGTGCGGAGAGGCCGGATTCATGGTTGTTCACCGCTTCCCGGGGAGTGGAAGGCGGAGAGAGGGAAGGGTTCACGGCCAGGTCAATGGGAACATCCAGTGAATGTTTGCGGGGAAGGTAAACGACGCCGAGATTCAATTCACGGGGAAGGGAAGGGGATGGTTTTCCCGCTCCTTCTTCCATTTCATGCAGGCAGGAAATGCTGGTTTTACCATCTTTATGTTCTGTGATTTCCGGCGTATGGGCGCGCCGCAGGCCCGGTATGGGGAGTCCGGAGGAATCCAGAATGGCAAAGCCTTGAATGGAAGCGGAAGAGGGGAATTCCGCCTCGCAGGAGAGGGCGGTCCGCTCTTCGTTGGTTTTCAGCTGAATGGAAGCAGTGTTGCTGGCGGAATTGGCCCGGGCGATGTCGCTGTCCTCCCGGACGTCCGGTTCCGGAAGGTCCAGATAAAAAGTCTGGGGTTCTTCCGCCGGTTTGACCGTTTGCTTCAGCATCAGCCGCTGCGGTTCCGGGCAGAACTGGACGGTCCAGGTCCCGCGGATGCGCAGCCATTCCGATTGAGGGGCCGGAAGCTCCCTGAATCCGCAGGAGAATTGCAGGGTTTTGTAGGGTGAACCGGGAGAGGATGATGAGTTGGACCCGGTGACATGGGAAGGATTGAGCTTGCCGGGCGTTCCCCATGGCTGATAGGGATTGCAGGGTATTTCTTTTCCGGTGGAATCCTGCATGACCAGGCGCGTGAGCTGCCCTTCCCCGGAAGAAGGAATGACGAAGGTTCCTTTGCCTTGCAGCATGATGGAGATTCCGAGATGGACATGGCCGGGTTCGTCCATATAGGAAATGCGCCAATCATCCAGGACGGCGGTAAAACGGGGTTGGTCCGCGGATGGAGGCCGGGCGGCGGCCGCCAGGGGGGCCAGCAAGGCGGCTAAAGCAAGAATGCGGGGGAAAACCATTTGATTTTAATTGGGGAAATGCCTTAAAGGGAAAGTTTTTGAATAACATATTCTTCGTTTACGGCAAGATAAAACACTGATGCCCGATTTTCCTTGATGATGCGGAAGTTGATACGCTAGAGTAAAAGAACCATGTTGCAGGCGGACGGCATTACATATGAAATAGAAACACCGGATGGTCCTTTGAAATTATTGGACAATGTTAGTTTTAATGTGCCTCGCGGGCATTTTATGGCTGTTGTTGGCCCTTCCGGTTGTGGAAAGACCACCTTGTTAAAGGCGATTGCGGGCATGATTGCGGAAACGGACGGACGTTTTTTCTGGAACGGCCATGATTTGGCGGAAGAGGACTTCGAGCCGTCGGAAATCGGGTTCGTTCCCCAGTTCAGCATTGCCTATGACCAGTTGAGCGTGGATGAGAACGTGGAGAGCGCCGCCAGGCTCCGCTGCCGGTTCGATTCCGTGGACGATTTGGACGACAGCATTGACAATGCCCTGGAGGTAACGGGGATGGAGGGGATTGCGGACCGGGATGTGAAGATTCTTTCCGGCGGCCAGAAGCGCCGCCTGGCGCTGGCCATGGAGCTGGTGTCCAATCCGCGCCTGCTGATTTGCGATGAGGTAACGTCCGGCCTGGACCCGCGGTCCGAGCACGATATTGTGGACCTCCTGCATGAAATCTCCCGTTCGGAAGGCCGCATCGTCATTTCCGTCACGCACAGCCTTTCCCACCTGGACATGTATGATTCCATCCTGGTCATGCACCAGGGCTGCGTGGCCTATCACGGTTCTCCGAAGACGATGCTGCATTACTTCGGCGTTTCCTCGCTGGAAGAGATTTATCCGAAGCTTCAGGACCGTGAAGGCCCCTCCTGGTGCCGTTCGTGGGGCAAGCACCGGGATTCCTATTATTCCCGCCTGGAACAGGAAAGGGAGAAGAAGATTCTTTCCGGAGAATTGCCGGACCCTGATGCCGTCCGCAGCAACGTGGAGGCGGAGAAGGCTCCCGAGGAACCCGGAACGGAAAAGGGGGACGCCGTGCGGAGCGATTCCGGGGAAACTGCGCCTGCGGAAGGGAACGGGAATTCCCCGGAGGCCGCGGCGGAAGCCATTCCGGAGGTTCCGGGATTCTTCACGCAGTTCTTCTGCCTGCTGGGTCGGCGCTGGCGCATCTTTTTCCGCGACCGTTCCCAGTTGGTTCTTCAACTGGTGATGGTGCTGCTGTTCCCGGTGCTGGTAGCCATGTTCACGGACAAGGGGACCGGGCAGATCGTGGGCCTTTCCGCCACGCAGGACGTCCAGACCATCCAGAAGGACATGGAAGCCCAGCAGTTGAACATGAAGACGGGTTCCGCCGTCTCCGGCATCATCATGTTCGAGGTGATTCTGCTGGGCCTGATGGGTTCCAACAACGCCGCCCGGGAGGTGGCCGGAGAACGGGCCATCATGGAAAAGGAGAAATACGCGGGAATGAGGCCCTCCGCGTACCTGGGGAGCAAGCTGGCCTACTTGAGCGTTCTGGTGCTGGTGCAGTCCGTCTGGATGTTCGCCTTTGTGGACTTCTTCTGGGACCGCGGCGGGGGCCTGACGCACCTGCTGTTCCTGATTCTGGCGGATGCCGCCATGACCTTTGTATGCCTGGGCATTTCCTCCCTGGCCCGGAGTGCGGACCAGGCCTCCCTCCTGAGCATTTACCTGGTGGGCTTCCAGCTTCCCCTTTCCGGAGCGGTGCTGGCCCTTCCGGAACAGGTGGAGGGCTTCATACGGCCCTTCATTTCCGCATACTGGGCGTGGTCCGGCAGCATCTCCGCCCTGAAATCTGACGTGTACAACGCCGTCAAGAATGTGCTGGATACGGACCTGACGCCCGCGCTGACCTGTTACATTGTTCTGGGCGTGCATGTTGCATGCGGCATTGCGGCTTCCTACGCGGGAATCCGCCGCTCGCGCTGGGAGCTGTAATTTAATGCGTGCACTTGCACGGAGTTCGTTATATACTTTTTCCATCAAAAGTTATGGCGAGACGACGTGCAGCAAAAAAGAAGAGTTCCTCATCATCCACGCCGATGCTGATGGCCGGCGCGGCTGTTCTTGTGCTGGCCGTCATCGTGGGGTTTGTCGTGTTCCGTGCCAGGGAGAAGCCGCAGGCGGGGTCGGATATTCCGCTGGATATCCTGGCGGCGAACGCCTCCCAGCTTTCCAATAACAACTATGCGCTGGACGGAACGGTGATCGACCGTTTTCCGCGCGGCGAGTCCGAGCTGATTTCCTTTTTGTACAGGGACGCTTCCGGTCGTGAGTACATTATTCCCGTCTGTGTTTCTGCGGAAGCCAGGAACGGACTGAACATCAACCGGGACCAACAATACAGAATAGAGTTCCGGGTGGAAGACGTCAATCCGAAGGTGCGCGGCGTATGCGTAGCCACATCCATTCAGCCTAAATGAACAACCTTCCCCGCCCCATGAAAAGCTGCTTTCTCCTGACCCTGGCCTGCGCGGTTCCCGCATTGGGGCAGATGATGTACAATCCCCCCGCTTCCGGCGGCGGTGCGCCTGCCGCGCCCCCTTCCTCCCCGCCTGCCGCGCAGCCGAATGCCTACCAGCCTTCCCGGCAGGGAGATGCCAAGTCCCTGTACGGCAATGAAATTCCTTTCCTGAATCCCCAGGACGGCACCGTGACCATCAACGGAACAACGCTGAACATGGGCAGTTTCCGGGAAATTGAGGCGCGCTTCAATAAGTACCTGAGCCAGCCGGAGGAAAGCACGGAGGATGCGAAGGAATACCAGAAGATTTTTGAAAAGCTTCATGAGACGCTTTCCATGCGCAAGGAAAAGCTGATGGCGGACAACGTGGTGCGGCAGGTGGTGGATCTGCTGACCGCCGCCTCCAGCAATCCGCTGGACGGTGGCGTTTCCGATGCCCTCTGCCAGGCTATCTACACCGCATGGCAGGCCAAGAGCAATGGAAAGAACAAAGGGAAGATGCTTGAAGCGATGGAGAGGGAAATACGCAGCAATGCCCAGAAAATGAGCCTCATGGAGAGCGGCGTGACCACCAGCTCCGGCTCTCCCTCCAACCAGAAGGGCGGGAAAAAGGGCACTTCTGCCAATAATCCGGCCAAGAACAACCCACGCTACAAGTACCTGGAAAAGCGCATGGTGGAAATGGAGGCCCGCAAGCTGAAGCTGGAGAGTGAACAGGTGCTGACGGTGACGGAAGCGAAGATCGTTTTCCAGTCCACGCTGGTTCAGTTATTCGCTCAGCGGCGCTTTGACCATGTTTCCATAGGCTGCGGCATTTACAGCCGCCTGTTCAATGACGGGGATACCAAGCTGCGGCTGGACAAGAATTCGGACGCCGCCAAGATGTTCAGCGGCACGCTCGGCACCCCGCCCACCGTCGCCATTCTGGACAACCTTTCCCGGGAGCTGGCCCGTGATTCCGACCGCCACATGAAGGCCGTGAACAACCTGGTTGATTCCCATCATTACGTGGATGCCCTGGAACGGTTGAATGAGGCGCTGCTGATCGGGGAGTTCATGCCCGCCGTGAACACGTTCCCGTATGAAAAGAAGCAGAAGCTGTACGCCTTCAAGCGGGACGTGGAAAAGCTGTTTGAGCTGATGAACGGCAAGGATTACGAGGAAGCCCTCACCCTGGTGGAAAACCTCAAGAAGACCTCCCGGGATTTCAGCACGGGCCGTGCGGAATCCGCCATCAGCGCCGCCGTGTTCGCCAGTGACGCCTATATTGCCCAGGGCCAGGAAGCCCTCGCCAGAGGTGACCGGGCCAAGCTGGAGGAATGCCTGAAGAGCGCCATTGAAATCTGGCCCAAGAACCCCCGCCTTCTTCCGCTGCGGAACGCCATGATGGCCGCCGGTCAGCAGTCCCACGCGCTGGAGGACTTCAAGCGCTTTCACAAGAATAAGAATTACCGCCGCATCTTTGACAACCAGCATGAATTCGCCGTTCTGGTGAAGGATGATCCGGAACTCCAGAAGCAGTTTGTGGAGGACCTTGGCAAGATGGCCGTTATTGAACGGGCTCTGGGCGCGGCGCGCCAGCGCGAAGCCATGCAGGACGTGTACGGCGCCTGGGAGGAACTCCAGCAGCTCCGTTCCAAGGACCAGGAGCTGTTCATCAATGACCAGGAATTGAACGCCCAGTATCTGGACCTGACGACGAAGGCGAGTACCCTGGTGAACCTGCTGAATGATGCGGAAAAGTGCAGGAACGCGGGAGAAGTGGGTTCCGCCCTGGGCAAGTACATGGAGGCCAAAAAGCTGTACCTGTATTCCCGCTTTGCCAAGGAAGGCATCGAATCCCTGTTGAACGAGGTTCTTCCGCTGAACTAGGGAAGTTTTCCGTTCAGCGGTGCGGCTGCGGAGACGGAGTATTTGCTTTTTTTCCGGAGCGGCGCCGTTATGCTACGGACCATGAAGGCAGTATACCTGTGTTTGTGCATGCTGGCGGCGTTCTGTTTTTCGGCCGCGGCTCTTCCCGCGGATTGCAGCCAGGTGATTGTGGGTTCCGCGGACGGCTGGAACAGCTCCCATGTGCAATTGAGCCTTCTGGAGAAGGGGCCGCGCGGCTGGGTGATGGTGAAAGGTCCGTTTCCGGCGCGTCTGGGAAAGTCCGGTCTGGTGTGGGGCAGGGGCGTCAGCATGCCTCCCTCCGGCGGTCCGGTGAAGAAGGAGGGGGACTTGCGCTCTCCCGCCGGCATCTTTGAGCTGGGGGGCGTGTATGGCACCGTTCCCGTTCCGCAGAAGAAGCGTTCCATGCCGTACCGCCGCATCACGCCGCGGGACATGTGGGTGGATGATCCCGCTTCTCCGCTGTACAACCAGCACTTCGTGCTGAAGCATGACCCCGTCACGCCGTGGGAGTTCAAGCAGCAGATGAAGCTGAACGATTACGCCCACAGCCTGAAACTGTTCATCCGGCATAATGCCGCATCCGGACGGGAAAAACCCGTGCCGGGAGCCGGTTCCTCCATCTTTTTCCATATCTGGCGCAGGGATGGGGGAGCTCCCACGGCGGGGTGCACCGCCATGAGCGAGGAAAATTTGAGAGCCATGATCGCATGGCTGGACCCCTCCCGGCATCCCCTTTACATCCTGTTGCCCGCCAAGGAATACCTGCGCCTGCGCGGAGCCTGGGGATTGCCGTGACGGTCATGGTCCTCTTCTCATTCCGTCGCCGGGAAGGGGGGGACACGGGGCTTCAAGTTTTTCCAGTCCGTGGCGGCATAGGCGCAAGCGTATGGGCTGCATGGTTTTGCACGTTTTTGACCGGGGCGAGGCCGAAGGTTTTCCGGAAAGAGAAGGCGGAGGGCGAAAGAGGATTTTGTGAAAGAGGGATAAAACGCGTCGTCCTGTAAACGCAAGAAGCCGGCCTTTTTCCAAAGGCCGGCTTCTGCATGATAAAACGGTTATTGTTCCTGGGCCTGGGGAGCGGAAGCTTCCGGCTGGAGCAGGGGAGTGGAGGTTTCCTTCACTTCCTCCATGGAAACCTGTTCTTCCTGGGGCTCGCGGGTTTCGCGGGGCTGCCGGGACTGTTCCTGGCGTTCATTGGCGCCGCTGACCAGCAGGTTCCTGCCCATGAAGGGCTGGTTGTGGAGGATGTCCACGGAACGGACGGCATCTTCCATCTTCTTCATTTCCACAAAGGCATAGCCCTTGGACTTGTGGGTGCGGGGGTTGTAAATGATTTCCACGGAGCTGACTTCCCCGATGCCCTTGAATACGTCTTCAAGGTCGCTTTCCGTCGCTTCATAGGAAAGGTTGCCCACGTAAAGCCTGCGGTTGGAGACGGGCTGCTTGGGAGCGGAAACGCGCTCCTGCCTGTTGCGGGCCACGCGGGTATTGGTTTTGGCGGCGGCTTTATCCCTGGCGGCGGGTTTGTTGTTCTTGGCCGGGCGGATGCCGAAGAGGCCCAGGAAACGCTGCCACAAGGAGAGTTTGGCAGGTGCTTCTTTTTTATACTTGGGACGGTAGCCGCTGGAATCCCGGCGGTCATTGCCATAGGAGCGTCCGCCCTTGTTATAGCGGCGACGGGCTCCCTGGCCCTGTCTTCCCTGTGTGTTGTGCTGTGACATACTTATATTCTAAGTTGATGATTATGTTGGTGTCATGCCGGATTTATCGCTGTACGCAGTAAGTTCCATCCGGAAAATCGCCGGGACGTTCCGCTACCATGAGAAAAGCCAGGAGTAAGGATGCCCCGTGCCCCGATCAACGGTCCATGCGTGGTCTGATAGGGGGGCGATCAGGCTAGGTGCGGTACCAGTCCGGTCGATTGACGCGTATACCAATGCACAGGGAGCCGGATTCTTGCAAGCCGGTATACCGTCATTTTGGGCTTTCCGCCCGTCCGGAGACAGGAAGACCGTCCGGAAGGGCGCATTATTCCGGGCGGAAAGCGGCAGGGTGAGCATGCAACTTGACAAAAAGACCGGGACAGCGCACTTTAAGTGCCGACTAACTTACACTCTCTCTCGATGCTGATTCAAAATGCAGACCGTACTACCTACGGGATCAATAAAATTGTCGTTTCCATCCTCGCATTCGTCATCTTCTTCGTTGTCGGGTTCGTTTCGTGGCAATGGATGGGGGTGGCTCCGGAACCGTGGCGGCTGCGCACGCTGGTGCTGACGCCGCTGACGATGTCCCTGCTGCTGTATGTCTGCTGTGACCAGCTGGGCGTTTACTACCGGTGCATGACGCTGGGCGGAAGCATCCGGCGGTTTGTCATGGCGTACGCCTGTTTTGTGGTGTTGAGCGTAGTGACGTGGAAGTACTTTGTTCCCTTTTCCGCGAACATTATTGTCCAGACCCTGGCCTATCTGCTCACGTTCCTGGGCGCCCTCTGGCTGCGCATCAGCCGGTTCCGGGCGGAAAAGAGGCTGGTGGAGGAGGCCCCCACGCTGGTGGTGGGCATTCCGGACCATGTGAAGGAGTTCCGCAAGATGCTGGAAAGCGACCATGTGGACTTCAAGGATGAACTGCTGGTGATGGCTCCGGAAGAGGTGGACCGTGCGGAAGTCAGGAATTTGCTGATCAAGGGCTGCATCAGCAAGGTGGTGTTTCTTCCGGAGGAGGTGGACTCCGCCGTGGCGCGGTGCCTGGTGGAGCTGTGCGGCAAGATGGGAGTGGATTTTTACGCGAGCATGGTAGTGAGCATGCCCGACGTGCATAAAACCTATTTTGGCGTGCTGGGAGGAACCAGAATGCTGGTGTACAAGTCCACCCCCATTCCCTACACCACCTCCTGGCAGTTGAAAAAGATACTGGACTGGGTGGGCGCGCTCCTGCTTCTGGTGGGCACGTTCCCCCTGTGGGTGCTGGCGGCCGTAGGCATCAAGCTGTCTGACCGCGGTCCCGTCTTCTACCGCCAGAAGCGTTCCGGCCTGTATGGCCGGGAATTCGGCATGTGGAAATTCCGCACCATGTACCGGGATGCGGACAAGAGGCTGGATGAAGTGAAGGCCAGTTACGGCAACGACATGAACGGCCCCATCTTCAAGCTGGAGCATGACCCTCGCATCTTCCCCTTCGGCCGCTTCCTGCGCAAATTCAGCATAGACGAACTTCCCCAGCTCATCAACGTGCTGAAAGGGGAAATGAGCCTGGTGGGGCCGCGGCCGCTCCCCGTTTATGAGACGGAGGCCTTTACCAGTGACGCCCACCGCCGCAGGCTGAGCGTTTTGCCCGGGGTGACGGGGTACTGGCAGATAGCCGGGCGCAGCAACATCCGGGAATTTGAAAAACTGGTGGAGCTGGACATGGAGTACATTGACAACTGGTCCCTGTGGCTGGATGTCAAACTGCTCCTGAAAACTGTCCCGGCGGTGCTGTTCGCCCGCGGGGCAAAGTGACGCTCCGCCTTTCCCCGCATCCCTGAAATGCAGGCCGGAGGCCGTCGTTTGCAACGGGATTTGGAGGGGGCTGGCGCCTCGTGGCCGGCCGGTGCAGGCCCGTTTTTGAAAGGAATGCGGGCGGCTGGCAACGGGTGCTTGGAATATTTGGTTGAAAATGAAGAAAATTGTTGCGGGGCGGAGACTTTAACCTTGAGGTGCGGAAAGGGATGGGGCAGAATCAGCCCACTATGGATTTAGTTCAGCGAGAAATCTCTAAAGAAACGGTGACTCCGTATTTCATCGAGTATTTCGGTCAGGAGCCGACTCACGTGGCTGCGGCGCCGGGGCGTGTGAACCTCATCGGTGAGCACACGGATTATAATAATGGCTTTGTGATGCCCATGGCGCTTGATAACCACTGTGTTGTGGCTGTGGCTCCCTCCCCCGTGGGCAAGCACCGCTTCTGCGGCTCCCTGGGCGACCAGATCCATGAAATTGCGGTGGAGGACGCCCTGGTTCCCGGCGATCCGTTCTGGTCCAACTACGTCCGCGGCGTCCTGGCCAACCTGCACAGGCGCGGCATAGAAATCGGGCCGGTGGACATGCTGATTGACAGCAACGTGCCCCGCGGCGGCGGCCTTTCCTCCAGCGCCGCTCTTGAAGTTTCCGTCTGCACGGCGCTTGCCGCCTTCGCCGGGGTTGAAATTGATCCCAAGGAAGTGGCCTTGATCGGCCAGGCCGTGGAACATGAATTCGTGAACGTTCCCTGCGGCATCATGGACCAGTTTATTTCCGCCAACGGAAAGAAGGGCATGGCCCTCAAGCTGGACTGCGCCACGCTGGAATATGAACTGGTGCCGATGAACAACGAGTCCGTCTCCGTGCTGGTGCTGGACAGCGCCGTGAAGCACTCCCTGGCGGACGGAGCCTACGGCCAGCGCCGCAAGCAGTGCGAGGAAGCCTCCGCCATCATGGGCGTGCCCTCCCTGCGGGAAGCCACGCTGGAGCTGCTGGAATCCTTCAAGGAACAGCTTGGCGACGTGCGCTACCGCCGCGCCCGCCACGTCATTGGTGAAAACGCCCGCGTAAACGCCTTTGCGAACGCCCTTGCCCGCGGCGACTGGGATGAAGCCGGCGTAGCCATGCGCGGCAGCCACGCCTCCCTGCGTGACGATTATGAAGTTTCCTGCGCGGAAGTGGATACCCTGGTTTCCCTCTGCGACCGCATTCCTTCCGCATCCTCCATTTACGGCGCGCGCATGACGGGCGGCGGCTTCGGCGGGTGCATCGTGGCCCTGGTGAAGACGGAAGACGTGGACAAGGTGGCCCGCGAGCTTCTGGACGGCTACTGCCAGGAAACGGGCATTGAAACCACTTACCTTGTGACCTGTGCCGGAGAAGGCGCCCGTGTCCTGTACCAAGCTTAATCCATACTGATTATGAGAACACTAGCAACCATATTCGGGGCTCTGGCCCTGATGACGTGGGGCGTTTCCGCCCAGGAGGGCTCCGTGCCCGCACCGGCGGCTGATGCGCAGCCCGCCCTGGCCGCTCCGGCCGTGACCCCCGCTGCGGAAGCACAGCCGGCTGCGGAACTTCAGCCGGCGGCCCCCGCCGCCGTCGCCTCCCAGGCAGCTCCGGAAGCCTCCGCTGAACCCAAGACAGCCCCCCTTTCCATAACGGAAGTCATCCTGTTCTGTGTGGTTGTGGTGGGCGTAATCGCCCTGGGCATCTGGAAAAGCCGTGATCCTGAGGAAACGGAGGAAGAAAAGAAGACCAAAGGCGCTTCAGACTACTTCCTGGCCGGCCGCGGCCTGACCTGGTGGCTGGTGGGTTTCTCCCTGATCGCCGCCAACATTTCCACGGAACAGTTTGTGGGGATGTCCGGCAAGGCCGCCAACTGGGTTGGCATGGCGATCGCGGGGTATGAATGGCTGGCCGCCATCACGCTGGTAGTCGTGGCCTTCTGCTTCCTTCCCAAGCTGCTGAAGGGCGGTGTATACACCATTCCCGAATTCCTGGAATACCGCTATAATACGCTGGCGCGTTCCCTGATGGCCATTGCTACGCTGCTGATTCTGGTGGGCGTGCCGACTGCGGGCGTGATTTACGCCGGCGCCAAGGTTATCTCCGTGTTCTTTACGGGGTACACTGCCATGGGCATTGACTTCGGCAACATCACCGTGGGCTGCATCATCATTGCCTTCTGTGCTACGGTATACGTGTTCGTGGGCGGTTTGAAAGCCTGCGCCTGGACGGACCTGTTCTGGGGCGCTGCCCTGATTGTAGGCGGCGGCGTGGTGGCATATTTTGCCCTGATGGCGCTGAGCGGTGCGGACCCGAACCATCTGGTGCAGTCCGCCGCCGCCAATTCCGGCGCAACGGTCGCTTCCCTGGGAAATCCCTCGGACAGCCTCTGGCACGGGGTGACGCGCTTCTTTGAACTCAACTCCGGCGATGCGGCCAGCGGCGTGAATACCGTGGGCGGCAAGCTCCACATGATCCGCCCTGCTGACGATGCGGAAATCCCGTGGACGGCCCTTTGCCTGGGTCTCTGGATTCCCAACTTCTTCTACTGGGGCCTCAACCAGTACATCATGCAGCGCACGCTGGCCTCCAAGTCCCTGGCGGAAGGCCAGATGGGCATCGTGTTCGCCGCGTTCCTCAAGCTCATCATTCCGTTTGTGGTGGTGGTTCCCGGCATTCTGGCCTACAACCTGTACCGCAATGACCTGAAGGAACAGGCAGAAGTGAAGTATGCGGCGGAAATCCGCAAGGCGGAAAATCCCGAGGCCGTCAAGGGCCGTCCCGTCATCTACAAGCTTACGGACAGCTTCCTTGTGGAAAACGTGGAAGAAGGCTGCGCCCACGCCCTGCATAACGCGGAGGTGATGAAGGTTGGCGGCGAGGTCATGGCCGAATTGAAACAGGCCTGCGCCGATCTGAAGGCGGATGCCGCCAATGACCAGACTACTCTGGCGGAACGCGCTCCGTTCGTGGAAAAGATCGCCTCGCTTAACAGCAAGATCATCAAGCCGGCCGTAGACAACTCGGACAACTATTATTTGACGGATACCCTGGTGGGCTTTGACTATGACTCCGCCTTCGGCACGCTGATCAGGAAGCTGCTGCCCGGCACGGGCTGGACGTGGTTTGTGCTTGCCGCACTCTTCGGCGCGGTGGTGTCTTCCCTGGCGTCCATGCTGAACTCCGCCTCCACCATCTTTACGATGGACATTTACAACAAGCTGCGCAGGAACGCGAAGCCCACGGAGCTTGTTACTGTTGGCAAGATCGGCCTGCTGGTGTGCGCCGTGATTGCGCTGTGCATTGCGCCGTTCTTGGACAGCCCGGCTTTCGGAGGAATCTTCAACTTCATCCAGGAATTCCAGGGCTTCCTGAGTCCTGGCGCCCTGTGTGTGTTCCTCTTCGGCTTCTTCGTGCCCAAGTGCCCGCGCATCTTCGGCTGGCTGGGTATTGTCATCAATGCCCTCCTGTACGGAGCCTTGAAGATATGGCAGCCGGAAATGGCCTTCCTGAACCGCATGGCCGTGTGCTTTATTACGGTGGTGATCATCGGCTTCATCTTCACGGCAGTGAACGTCGCCCGCGGCGGACAGTCCATCGTGCTGCCTGATAGAGGCGTGGTGGCCCTCCAGTCCTCTTCACGCGCCAAGATATTCGGCTGGTTCGTGATTGCCGCGACGGTTGCCCTGTACATCATCTTCTGGTAACGGGCAGGGGCGTTAAGCCTGTGTTTTTCAATCCCTCCGGTCCGGACCGGGGGGATTTTTTGTGCCCGGAAAGGAGGATGAACCTGCCCTGAAGCCCTTGGAGCGGAAAAGGATGTCAAAACGGATGACAAATGCTTTCTTGTTGTATCTAAACGAATTGCGCGTTGAATTGAAAAAATGGGACTTTTTTTTCATCTATCGTGTGAACCTGGGAGGCGGGTTCGAGTCAAATCCCTTGTTGATCGTCAATCAAAGGAAAGACGTCAACAGGATATAAGCAAACGGAAAAACTCCATCTCTGTTGATGATATGAAAATGCGTTTATGTATAATGTCGCTCCTTGCTCTCCTGTGCTCCGCACCGGGATGGGGGAAAACGACAATGGTTTCGTTCGGCGAAAGTTCGAACACCTATTCCGCTCCGTGGAATTTGGCAAGCGGTACAATGACAAGTGGCAACCGCACGACCGGCAATTCCATGAAAGCTACGGACGGTACGGCGTCCGCGATTCAGGTTACGTATAACATCTCCGGCGGTCTGCTCGGAGGAGTGCAGGCTACCAACAGCAACATGTACGGTACGCACACGATCGGGACCGGCGGCCTGAACATGTGGAAGCAGGCTTACGGCTATGACCTGGATGCCGCCAAGACCACCCGCGGGTGGAATGAGACCCTGGTTCTTGGGGTGGGAGGCCTCGTCGCCCCCGGTGACGTTAGCGTCACCGGATTTCAGGCCAATAGTTCCTATACGATGTCTTCCGTGTTCACCATAAGCGGCTTGGCAAATGTGGCCACGTGGGGAACGAACAGCCCCGTGAACCTGACCGGTACTGGTATCAACGTCAAGAATATCTATCTGGCCGGCTCCAACGGGCAGGTAGTGGATCTGCTTCACATCAGCGGCGGTAGCCTGGCTACCCTGCTTTCCAGCGGTACGTTCATGCTGACCTGGCAGTTTGAAACCAATTCTTCTTTCAATCCCAGCTCTTCGGTCACGATGGACTTCTCCGACAGCCTGCTTTCCCTGGCCGGCGACTACGGAATGTCCGCCCTGGCAGTCAGGGACGGAATGCCGAGCCTGGCTGTTCCGGAACCGGCCACGGCTTCCCTCAGCCTTTTTGGACTGGCGGCCCTGCTGATGCGCCGCCGCCGTTCCCGCTAAACCTGTCCCGGTAAAAAATAACTCATGGTTTAAAGGCAGCCGGTGAAACACCCGGCTGCCTTTTATTCATCTTCCAGAAGCATGCTGCGGAGGGAGTCGAAAAAGTTTCCGGACTCCTCTTCCGTCGCTTCCGCATTCATGAGATCCTCCCATTTGGAATAATCCATCAGGTGGGGAGGAATTTCACTCAGGAAGGAGGAACGCTGGCAGGGCATGCGGTCCCCGTAGCGCAGGCGCGTGGCGCAATAGGTCAGCATGAGCTTTTCCTGGGCGCGCGTGATGCCCACGTAAAGCAGGCGGCGTTCTTCGTCACAGTTGCCGTCTTCCAGGGAACGCTTGTGGGGCAGGATGCCTTCTTCCAGCCCCACGAGGTACACCACCGGGAATTCCAGCCCCTTGGCGGCGTGCATGGTAATCAGGCACACGCCGGGCTTGTTCTCCACGTCGTCGTCATTGTCCTCCTTGTCCAGAGTGACCTGGGCCAGATAATCCCGGAGGGTTTTTCCGGGCTGCCAGAAGTTGCGGAGGGAGGCTTTCACGTCCCCGATGGATACCAGCCGCTTCTGGATTTCTGCCTCCGTCTTGCACAGGCGCGTGACGTACTCGCTGAATCCGGTTTCTTCAATGAGCTGTTCCAGGGCGTCTCCAAAATCGGTCTCCTTATCCTGGAAAAGGTCGATGTATCTGGCAATCAGGTCGTTGAACTCCAGCACGCTGTTGCGGGCGCGGGTGGAGAGTGTGGCCAGGAATTCGTCGTCCTGCAGGGCGGCCCATACGCTGTTGCCGTGTTCCCGGCTCCAGTCGATGGCCAGGTGGCTGGTCAGCTCGCTGATGCCGCGCGGGGGCGTATTGAGGATGCGCAGCAGGTATTCGTCAGCCTGCGGGTTTTCAATGGTCGCCAGGTAGGAAATGAGGTCCTTCACCTCCTTGCGGTCAAAGAAGCTCTGCGCCCCCACCATGCGGTAGGGAATCTTGTGCTCCCGGAGCGTCTGTTCAATAATGCGGCTCTGGGTGTTGGCCCGGAACAGGATGGCGAAATCCTCCCAGGGGCGCTCCTCCTGCCTGCGGACGTTTTCAATGTCCGTGATGATGAACTCCGCTTCCTCCGCGTCTCCGGGCATGGAAATCAGCCTCACTGCTTCTCCGCCGCCCTTGTGGGCGCGCAGCGTCTTGTCCCTCCGGCCCAGGTTGTGGCGGATCAGGGCGTTGGCCGCGTCCAGGATGGGGGCGGTGCAGCGGTAATTCTCCTCCAGCTTGATGACGGCGGGGTTTGGGAAAAAGCGTTCGAACTCCAGGATGTTGCTGATCTGGGCGCCGCGCCAGCCGTAGATGGACTGGTCGTCGTCGCCCACCACGCAGACGTTGTGCGCGGGCCCCACCAAATGTCCCAGCAGGCTCATCTGGAGGCTGTTGGTATCCTGGAACTCATCCACGGTGATATAGCGGAAGCGCTGCTGCCACGCCTCCCTGACGTCCCGGTGCTCCTTCAGCAGCTTGTCCGCCAGAATCAGCAGGTCGTCAAAATCCACGGAATTCTGCGCCTGAAGCTCCCGCTGGTAGGAGGCGGCGATGTTGGCCGTCAGGTTGTCTTCAATGGAATCCAGGCCCAGGCCGCTATTCTTCATCCGGCTCATGGCGGACAGCACGTCCTTGGGGGTGATTTTTTCCGTGATGCCGCCGTGGCGTACGATCAGGCGCCGGATCAGTCCGCTCTGCTCGGAACCGCTGTAAATGGTGAAATTGGTCTTGTACCCCAGCCGGCCTATGTCCTCCCGCAGGATGCGCACGCAGAGGGAGTGGAAGGTGCTCACCATGATCTGGCGGGCCGCCTTCCGTTCCACCATCTGGCCTACGCGCTCCCTCATTTCCAGGGCGGCCTTGTTCGTGAACGTCACGGCCAGGATGCTTTTGGGGCTGATGCCGCGGTCCACCATGTGGGCGATGCGGCAGGTGACGGTGCGCGTCTTGCCCGTTCCGGCCCCGGCCAGGATCAGCACGGGCCCCTGCAGGGTCTGTACGGCCTTCCTCTGGGCCGCGTTCAGGCTCTCCATGGAAAAGGACTTGGCCATTTACACGTCAAAATGGATGTCTTTCAAATTCGGGTGGCCGGCGATGAGCTGGGAGATGTTCATGCGCGTACTTCCTTCAAGCTGGACGTTCGTCACCAGCAGGCCGCCGCTTCCGCAGGCGATCAGCAGCCCCTGTTCTCCGGCGGAAAGCACCTGGCCCGGTTTCCCTTCCGCCTCCGGAACGATGGAGAAGCCGGGGAAGATTTTCATGTTGCGGATACGCTTCTTGCGGTTCCAGTAATTGGTGAAGGTGCCGGGCCACGGGTCATACGCCCGGATCATGCGTCCGATTTCCTCTGCGGGGCGCGTCCAGTCAATCTTTCCGTCCGCACGCAGGAGCTTGGGAGCGTACGTCGCCAGGAATTCCTTCTGGGGGACGCGTGTGGCGGTTCCCTTTTCAATGGCGTGGATGGCTGGGAGCAATACGTCCGGCGTCATCTGGGCCAGCTTGTCGTGCAGGGAGCCGCCGGTTTCCGTGCCTTCCAGCGGGGTGCTGATCTGGGCGATGATGTCCCCGGCGTCCAGTTTTTTGACGATATGCATGATGGTGATTCCCGTCTCGGAATCGCCGGACTTGATGGCGGACTGGATGCAGGCCGCTCCGCGGTGGCGCGGCAGCAGGGAGGCATGGGCGTTGATGCAGCCCATGGGCGCCATGTCAATCACTTCCTGGCTCAGGATCTGCCCGTACGCCATGACCGCGATCAGGTCCGGATTCAGCCTTTTAAGGTTGATCAGCG
Source organism: Akkermansia sp. GGCC_0220 (assembly GCF_017566105.1). Taxonomy (NCBI): domain Bacteria; kingdom Pseudomonadati; phylum Verrucomicrobiota; class Verrucomicrobiia; order Verrucomicrobiales; family Akkermansiaceae; genus Akkermansia; species Akkermansia sp. GGCC_0220. The sequence goes on along the minus strand of NZ_JABFCI010000004.1, from coordinate 148,397 downwards.
CATCCGGAGTCCGCAGGGAGTGCGGCTGGAGCACGGGAATGCCCGCTTCTCTGGCAATGTTCTTGATAGCGGGAGCCGTAAGCACCTGGTGCCTGCCGACGGGGCGGTCAGGCTGCGTGACCAGGCCTACCAGGTCCGAGTTACGGACCAGGCTGCGGAAGGCGGGAATGGCAATGTCGCCTGTGCCCATGAAGACGATGCGCATGGCTGAAAGCTTGCCCTGACGGCCTGCGCAGGTCAATGTTAAATCCGGATTCGGGAGGGGAATAATGGTGTGCAAATGCTGTTTTGCGGTCCTTTTCCGTCCGCGGGCCGCAGGGGCCTTTCGGCCCTTGCAGACAAAACCTCTTCGATTCATTCCGGATTGGATCCAATGATGAAGGCCGGGAGGCCTTCATTCCCGGCAGGGCGTTTTCACGCAGTCCGCGGGAAGGTGTTTTTCCGTGTTTCCCGCTGGCTGCCCCGCCGGGAACAAGGCTCTTCCGGCCCCTGCCGTCAAGGCAGGCGCTGCGCCGGATCTGCCGGAAGAAGCTCTGCGGGCGTGCCCGTCTTCCTGCAAGAAGTTCTTTCCGATTGACTGGAATACTGGTATATCCTGTCCCATGGAGAAGAGAAGGCTGCCGCGAATTCTGATCGTGACTGCGGGATACGGGGAAGGGCACAATTCCGCCGCCAGGGGTGTGCGGGATGCCCTCGCAGGGCGCGCGGAAGTCCGCGTGACGGACCTGTGCGCGGAGGCGATGCCCCGGATGTTCCGCCTGACGCGCGCCGCCTACCTGTGGATTATTTCCCGCCTGCCCCGCCTCTGGAAGCTGATGTACGAGGTGAGCGACAAGCGCAACCTGGCGGAAAAACCCGTCAAGGGGCTCGCTCCCGTGGAGCGTTTTCTGGAACGGCTGCTGCGGGATTGGAAGCCGGACGCCGTGGTCTGCACGTACATGGTGTATCCCTACATGCTGGATTCCCTGGCGTCCCGCACGGGGAACGCGGTGCCGTACTTGACCGTTGTGACGGATTCCTTCGTCATCAACAAGTCCTGGCTATGTTCGGAGTCCCCCCTGTGGGCCGTGACGGACCCCTGGACGCGGGAAATCATGGTGGAGAAGGGGCTTCCTCCGGACAGGGTGCGCGTCACGGGATTCCCCGTCAATCCCGGCCTGGGGGCGCTGGCGCGGGAGCGCCCCGTTTCCTGGAAGGCGGGCGAGCCGTTCCGGGTGCTTTATTTTGCCCAGCGTTCCGCACGGCATGCGCGCGCGGAGCTGCAGGCCATGCTGGAGGCGGACCCCTCCATATGCGTCACCTGCATCCTGGGGCGCCGGTTCAGGCGCATTTACCCCCATATCCGGGATTTGCGCGCCAGATACGGGCATAGGCTGGCCGTGCGCGGCTGGACGCGCCGCGTGCCCTCCTATCTCGCCGCCAGCCATGTGGTGGTTGGGAAAGCGGGAGGGGCTACCGTGCACGAGGTGCTGGCGTCTGCACGGCCCATGCTGGTAAACTTTCTTCTTCCGGGCCAGGAGGAGGGCAACGCCCGCCTGCTGGAAAAACTGGGCGGCGGCCGCCATGTGCCGGACGCCCGCGCCCTGGCTTCCGCCTTGCGGGAGATGGTGGAGGAAGGCGGTGCGCCGTGGAGGCGCATGCATGAAAATTTGGTGAAGGCGGAGAAGACCGGGGGAAGCGGCAAAATAGCGGATTTGGTCTTGAAACTGGCGGAGGAACGTACTAACTGATTTCCGTGACTTATCTGCTGATCGACAATTCCAATACGCGCACCAAGTTCGTGCTTTCTGCGCCGGACGCCCTGCTGCCGGAACGGTACATGATTCCCACCCGGGAGGTGAGCGAGGAACGGCTGGATGAAGTGCTGGCCGGCGTCCATTACGATGCCGCCGTGGTGTGCTCCGTAGTGCCGCGCGTGGGGGAGGTGCTGAAAAACTGGATAGGCAAGCCGTGCCATTTCCTTTCCTGCGATTCCCGGCTGGGCGTGGGCATCGACTACCCCCACCCGCGCCAGATAGGAGCCGACAGGCTGGCGAACGCCGTGGGTGCCGCGGCCTATTACGGCTGCCCGTGCGTCGTGGTGGACTTCGGCACTGCGGTGACCTTTGACGTGATCGGCCCCCAATGCACCTATCTGGGCGGCGTCATTGCTCCAGGGCTTGCCAGCATGGGGGATTACCTGGAGCGCAATACCGCCCTTCTTCCCGCCATCGACCCGCAGGAGCCCGCCCATGCCATCGGAACCAGTACGGTGGAGGCCATGCAGTCCGGCGCCGTGTACGGCTACCGGGGGCTGGTGAAGGAAATCCTGGCCCGGCTGGAGGAGGAGCTGGGCACGCGCCCGGCCGTGGTGGCTACGGGCGGGGACGCCGCGCTGATCGCCAGGGGCGTGGAGCGCATCGACCATGTGGACCCGGATATTACGCTGAACGGTTTGCGGATAGCTGCCGTGCTTAATCTTTGAAGAACGGGCAACGGCCTGGCCGGGAGCTTGTTACTTCCGGCGAGGGGGCCGGATGACACGTAAAAACTCATAAATAGGTGTTGCAAATTGCGTATACCCCATGTAGTATCCATGAACCTTAACAATAAATATCATGTCTGACAACAGCATCGAAGAAAAAGTAAGAAGTATCATCGTTGAGCAACTTGGCGTTGAATCCGATAAAGTGACTGCTGATGCGAAATTCATCGAGGATCTCGGTGCTGATTCGCTGGATACCGTTGAACTCGTGATGGCTTTCGAAGAAAACTTTGACATCGAAGTACCCGACGAAGAAGCTGAAAAGCTTCAGTCCGTTGCCGATGTCGTTGCTTACATCGAAAAGGTTCAGGGTTAAGTTGAACTGCTAAAAATCCTTTATTACAAAAGCGGCTTCCCTGTCCAAGGCAAGGAAGCCGCTTTTTCATGGAAAGCTCCCGGCTTCTTCTTCCATGAGTGATCTGCCCTCCTTCTCCCGTGACGATATCCGCTATGCGGCGGAAATGACCCGGGTGGTTTATGAACCGGACCGCCGCATTGATACCTTTGGCGATACCAGGTTCAATTTCCTTCTCCTCAGCGAGCTGATGGATGAAGCGGGCGTGGTGCGCGTGCGCAGCGGCTGGGTGGAGGCGGAAAAGCCGAAGATCATACGCCCTTCCGTTTACAATGAAGTCAGTACGGAGGGCTTTTCCGGAGAGGCCAAGCGCTTCTTTGACTGGCTTTCCAAGAACGGACCGGGCTTTTTGACGCTGCTGGAATACGGCTTCAGGTTCAAGAGGTCGGAAGTGAATGAGGAAATTCTGCATGAACCCCTTGATGCCGTGCGCGGCCGTCTGCTGGACCAGGTGCGCAACGGAGAGGATACGTTCATGGCCCTCATTGAAGGGGTGGATGACGCATGGGAGGTCTCCCTCTTGAAATTCACCGTGGAAATGATACAAAAATCCCATGAGATCAATATCTTTGACTTCAAGCGCAAGGGTCTTCTTTAGCCTTCTGGCGGCGGCCTGCTGCGCCCAGGGAGTTTTTGCGGACGGGGAGAACTATTCCCTCTGGCCGCGCCGTCCGGAAGCCCTGGCGGAAGCCCGGCGCCTGATGGACCGGGGGAGCCTGCCGCAGGCTCTGGAGCTGTTGCAGCCCCTGGTGGAGCAGGGCGGCGTGGTGGGGAGGGAAGCGAAGGATCTCATCGGCAGCCTGCGCATCCGGCAATTGCTGGACCCCAACGGGCCGGATGTGAAGAAATACACCGTACGGAGAGGGGATTCCTGGATACGCATGGTCAGGAAGCTGGACTGCTCCCAGGCCATGGTGATGCACCTCAACGGCCTGATGGACATTCCCGTTCTGCATGCGGGGGATGTGCTCAAGTACCGTCCCCTGGATTTTCATGTAGTGGTGAACGTGCCGGAGAAGGAAGTCTGCCTGTACGACGGGACGAATTTTGTGAAGGGCTATCCCATTCTCTCCATGAAGGACGGAGGAAAAAAGAATTTGGAGACGTCCGTCAAGGACGAGCAGGCCCCTGTTTCCATTTACAGCAAGCAGTTTCCCTCTGCGGACAAGACGCTGGTGCTGGCGGCGGGGGGCTATGTCATTGACGTTTCCCGCGGAGCTCCCCGTTCACCGGGCTTTTATTTGAGCCGGCAGGACTGCAATGAGCTGGCCATGCTGACCCGTGCGGGCACGAAGGTGACCATTCTGAGGGAGAAGGGAGCGGCGCAGTGAGGCTGGTCATTCAGCGCGTCACGGAGGCTGCCGTGCACATCGGCGGCGTCTGTGCGGGAAGCACGGGTCCGGGACTGATGATTCTGGCGGGCATTGAAGAGGCGGATACGGAAGAGGATGTGCGCTGGCTTGCCAAAAAGGCGGCGGACATGCGTATTTTTTCCGATGCGGAGGGGAAGATGAATCTTTCCGTGAAGGAAATGGGGGGGAGTGTTCTGGTGGTGAGCCAGTTTACGTTGCACGCCTCCACCAGGAAGGGCAACAGGCCCTCCTTCATCCGCGCCGCAAGGCCGGAGCAGGCCGTTCCCCTGTATGAACTGTTCAAGAGGGAACTGGCGTCCTTGCTGGAAGGCAGGGTGGAAAGCGGCGAATTCGGCGCGGATATGCAGGTTTCCCTGGTCAACGACGGTCCGGTGACCATTTTCATGGATTCCCGTAACAGGGAGTGACGGGAGAGTGGAGAGTGGAGAGTGGAGAGTGGAGCGGCCTTGCGGAATGGGGACTGCCTCCATCCGGAAGTGACAGGGCCAATAAAGGGAAGCCGTACCGCTTTTGCGTTTGGCGCGTATAAGGCGCGCTGTGACCAGCCATGAATACTTGAAAAGGGTTGAAATTGGTTGAGGAAGCTTGAAAATACAGGCTTCCGCTCCGGAATGGAAGGGCCACGGGGCAATTGAAGAAATAAATGCCTGAAAGGGGCCGTCTTGAATAATTGAAAGGGGCATTTGTCCCATTGGGGACACTTCACCCTTTTCTTTCCCCTTCCTGATCTTTTCAACCATTTAAGGGCCTATTCTTCCGTCCATTTATGGTTGGTTGCAGCGCCGTCTTGCGGAAAGCGGGAATGCTTCACTTGCCCCGGTTTCTGTCTGTTGCGCAGGTTTGCGGCGTTTCCCGGAGCAATAAAAAACTCCCGGCGGGCACGAGCGCCGCCGGGAGTTCTGATTAACGTTTTGAAAAGGGGGCCCGCCTTAGTAGGCGAGGCCTTCCTTGGTGTTGGCCACGATGAAGTCGCGGTTGAGGCGGGCAATGTTGTCCACGCTGATGCCCTTCGGGCAGGCGGCTTCACATTCATACTGGTTCGTGCAGTTGCCGAAGCCTTCCGCTTCCATCTGCTTCATCATGGCCAGGACGCGCTTGGTGCGTTCCGGCTGGCCCTGCGGGAGCAGATTGAGGTGGGCGATCTTGGCGGACGTGAACAGCATGGCAGAGGCATTTTTGCAGGAGGCCACGCAGGCACCGCAGCCGATGCAGGCGGCGGCATCAAAGGCGGCTTCCGCCTTCACTTTTTCCACGGCGATGTTGTTGGCGTTCGGCGCGGAGCCGGTGCGCACGTCGATGTAGCCGCCGGAGGCGATGATGCGGTCCAGGGCGGAGCGGTCCACCATCAGGTCCCGCAGGATCGGGAAGGCTTTCGCGCGGAAGGGTTCGATCCAGACGGTATCGCCGTCCTTGAACTTGCGCATGTGAAGCTGGCAGGTGGTTACCTGGCGTTCCGGGCCGTGGGGAATGCCGTTGATGGTCAGGGAGCACATGCCGCAGATGCCTTCCCGGCAGTCGTGGTCAAAGTGGATGGGTTCCTTGCCTTCCTTGACCAGGCCTTCATTGACGATGTCCAGCATTTCCAGGAAGGAGGCGTCCACCGGAATGTCCTTGGCGGCATAGGTCTCAATGCGGCCCTTGGCTTCACGGTTTTCCTGGCGCCAGACCTTGAGAGTGAGATTGAGTGTTTTAGCCATGTTATAATCTTTCTTTTAAGTGTTAATGTATTGGCTATCTTTACTTGTAGCTGCGGATGGCAAGGTGCACGTTCTCGAAGGTCAGCGGTTCCTTGTGAAGAATGGGCAGGCTGTCCACGCCGGTGTATTCCCAGGCGGCCACGTAGGCGTATTCTTCGTCGTTGCGCTTGGCTTCGCCGTCCGGCAGCTGGTATTCCACGCGGAAGTGGGCGCCGCAGGATTCCTGGCGGTTCAGGGCGTCATAGCAGAGCAGCTGGGCGAATTCCAGGAAGTCCGCCACGCGGCAGGCTTTTTCCAGTTCCGCATTGATGCCGTCCGCCGTTCCGGTCACACGCACGTTTTCCCAGAATTCCTTGCGGAGCTGGGGAATGCGTTCGATGGCGTTCATGAGGCTTTCTTCCGTACGGGCCATGCCGCAGTCTTCCCACATGATGAGGCCCAGTTCCCGGTGGAAGGAGTCCACCGTCTTGGTGCCCTTCACGTTCAGGAGCTTGTTGATGCGTTCCTTCACTTCGTCTTCCGCGGCCTTGAATTCCGGGGAGGCGGTGGTGACGGAGCCGGGCTTGATGGTCGTGAGGTAGGCGGGCAGCGTGGCGGGAATGACGAAGTAGCCGTCGGACAGGCCCTGCATCAGGGCGGAAGCGCCCAGGCGGTTGGCGCCGTGGTCGGAGAAGTTGGCTTCACCGAGGACGTGCAGCCCCTTCACGTTGGACATGAGGTTATAGTCCACCCACAGGCCGCCCATCGTGTAGTGGGAGGCGGGATAGATCATCATGGGCGTTTCATGGGGATCGTCGTCCGTGATTTCCTCGTACATGTCGAACAGGTTGCCGTACTGGCCGTCAATCCATTCGCGGCCCATGCGCTTGATTTCATCCGCAAAGTCCAGGAAGACGCCCTTGCCGGTGATGGCTACGCCGCGGCCGTCGTCGCAGGCTTCCTTGGCGGCGCGGGAGGAGATGTCGCGCGGAGCCAGGTTGCCGAAGGAGGGGTACTTGCGTTCCAGGTAGTAATCGCGTTCTTCTTCGGGAACGTCGGAAGGCTTGATTTCCTTCTTGCGGATTTTTTCCGCGGTTTCACGGGACTTGGGCACCCAGATGCGGCCGCTGTTGCGGAGGGATTCCGACATCAGCGTCAGCTTGGACTGGTAGTCGCCCTTGACCGGAATGCAGGTGGGGTGAATCTGCGTGAAGCAGGGGTTGGCGAAGAAGGCGCCGCGCTTGTAGGCCTTGTAGGCGGCGGTGACGTTGCAGCCCATCGCGTTGGTGGACAGGAAGAAGACGTTGCCGTAGCCGCCCGTGCAGAGCAGGACGGTGTCCCCTGCGTAGGACTGGATTTCACCGGTGATCAGGTTGCGGGTGACGATGCCCCTGGCTTCGCCGTCCACCAGCACCAGGTCCATCATTTCATGGCGGGAGAACATTTCAATGTGTCCCTTGGCCACTTCCTTTTCCAGGGCCTGGTAGGCGCCCAGCAGGAGCTGCTGGCCCGTCTGGCCGCGTGCGTAGAAGGTTCGCTTGAGCTGGGCGCCGCCGAAGGAGCGGTTGTCCAGCAGGCCGCCGTATTCACGGCCGAAGGGAACGCCCTGGGCCACGCACTGGTCAATGATGTTGGAGGAAACTTCCGCCAGGCGGTAGACGTTGGCTTCACGGGCGCGGAAGTCGCCGCCCTTCACGGTGTCATAGAACAGGCGGTAGACGGAGTCGCCGTCGTTCTGGTAGTTCTTGGCCGCGTTGATGCCGCCCTGGGCCGCAATGGAGTGGGCGCGGCGGGGGCTGTCCTGGTAGCAGAAGCACTTGACGTTGTAGCCAAGCTCGGCAAGCGTGGCGGCGGCGGAGGCGCCGGCCAGGCCGGACCCTACCACGAGCACGGTGTACTTGCGCTTGTTGTTCGGGTTGATCAGTTTGGACTCAAGCTTGTACTTGGACCATTTGTCCTGAATCGGGCCGGAAGGAATCTTGGCATCCGGCATCCAGTCGCTTACGGGAAAATTAATCATGACTTTGAGAGGAGTTGATGGTTATTTGATGATACCCAGAAGAACCGAGACCGGCACGGAAATGAAGCCCAGGCAGATCACTGCGCCGTAGGCGATGGCGACAAAGTTGTAGAAGGGCCGGATTTTGCGGGAATCAGCGCCCACCGTCTGGAAGATGGACTGCACGCCGTGACGCAGGTGGCTGAACAGCATCAGGATGGCCAGGATGTAGAAGGCGGAGCACCATACGTTGGAGAATCCGGCCACGATCATCTTGTACACGTCAAAGGTTTCCACCTTGCCGTCGGAAATGAAGGCGGTGTACTGGGCGGGATCGTAACCCACGCGCAGGGTGTACTGGTACAGGTGGTAGATCAGGAACACCAGGATAGTCAGGCCGGTGTAGATCATGTAGCGGGAGGAGAGCGTTGCCTTGATCGTGTTCTTGAACACGTAGGGTTCGCGGGCGGCGTGGTTTTCCAGCTTCAGCTGGATGGTCAGCCAGATGTGGATGATGAAGATCACCGCAAGCCCCGCGCGGATGCCCCAGAGGGCTGCTTCCGGCATGGAGTGCAGGCCGTGGGCGTAGGTGTTGATCCATTCAGGGCCTCCGAAGATAAGAAGGTTGCCTGCCAGGTGTCCCGCGAGGAACAAGACCAAACATAACCCCGTCAGAGCCACAATGATTTTGCGGCCGATGGAGGATGTCACGAATGTACATATGGTTTTTACTAGTGCATTCATAGGCGCTCTAATGAAATAAATGCGTCTCCACAGGATGCCCGGTTCAAACCCGGATGGCAAGCCTCTTCTTGAATTCCCGGCGCTTTTTGGATTTTTGAAAAGACGTGAAAAGACGTTGCAGTTCACTAGTTTGGAATAGTTATAATTTTGTTACCTGTTCCGGCTTGACGAGGCTTTCCGCATGGGCGTATCGTCTGCGTATGAAAAGGAGTAAAAAAGAGGTATTGGACGCCGATTTTGCGGCGGCGCGCGCCGGGGTGCTGGATATAGCCGCGTTTCTGGACCGGGTGGACCGGGGGGAAGGGGAGGCGGATTTCCGCTACCGCGCCCTGATGGAAGCGCTCCCCCTCCTGTCCGCCTCCGGCGCCGGGCGCGTACGGGCCATTCTGGAAGCCCTTTCCTACCGGGATGACGCCGTGCCGGAAACCGCCGCCGCCAAGGCGGCCTGCGGAGCCCCGAACTTCAGCAAATAAGAATCATGGCTTTCATAGAACCTCATATACACATGGTGTGCCGCACCACGGACGAATACCGGGCCATGGCGCAGGCAGGCTGCCTGGCGGTAGGAGAACCGGCGTTCTGGGCCGGCTATGACCGTTCCTCCGCGGACGGTTTCCGGGATTACTTCGTGCAGCTTACGGAATGCGAACCGGCCAGGGCGGCCAAGTTCGGCATGGACCATTACACGTGGCTGTGCATCAACCCCAAGGAGGCGCAGGACGTGGCCTTTGCCCGGGAAGTGATGAAGCTCATCCCGGAATTCATTGACCGTCCGAATGTCCTCGGCATCGGGGAGATCGGGCTGAACCGGAATACCTCCCATGAAATGACTATTTTTGAAGAGCATCTGGACATGGCAATACGCCTGAACCAGCTTGTCCTGATTCACACCCCCCATCTGGAAGACAAGCTGAAAGGGACCAGAATGATTCTTTCCGCCCTGAAAAACCGTCCGGAGCTGGACCCCGGCCGGGTGCTGGTGGACCATTGCGAGGAGCACACCTTCCCGCTGGTGAAGGAGGCCGGCTACTGGGCCGGGCTGACCCTTTACCCCACCAGCAAGCTGAACCCCAAGCGGGCGGCGGATATTCTGGAGCTGTACGGAATGGATCGCGTCTGGGCCAATTCCGCGGCGGACTGGGGAGATTCCGACCCCCTGGCGCTTACGGCCCTGGCCTGCGAGCTTTACAAGCGCGGTTTTTCCCGGCAGGAGGCGGAGAAGCTTCTTTTAGGCAATCCGGAGGCGTTCATGGGACAGTCCCCGAAGTTCCGGAAGGTATCGTCCGTCTAGCCGCATCCCTGGCCGCGGGCCGCTAGTCCCCGTCCGGAAAGAAGACGGTGAAGACGGCTCCCAGGATGACTGCGGCGTCATCCAGGAGACCCAGCTTGCCGATTCCGTCAAACAGGAATTCGTCAGGAGTCAGGATGTAGGCGGCGGCAATGGCGAGCAGCCATATATTCCGCTTGTTGAAAAACCGCGGTTCTCCTTTTTTGCTTTTGAAATACCGGAAAAGGCGCAGGAGCAATTGCTGTTTCTGGAGATTCATGATCAGGATGTGGGGTATGCAGGTTAAAAACGTTTCCCCCTTTCAGGCGGAAGGAGCAGCTTGAAACAGGCGCCCTTCCCGGAACGTGGGGGTGTGCTGCTCCCGGCAGAGCCTGAATGGCCGGTCTGCGCAGGGGTAGGACGGCTGCAAGGATGAGGCGCGCCGCCCGCAGAGGGAAGACGGTTTTTTCCGTATCCGGTTCCGGCTGTTCCGGCGTGGGGGAAAAGGATTTGTGCGGAAGGTGGGGTGACGCGGACGCCCCGTGAAGCGTTTCAGCCGGAGGCTGCCTTGAACATCGTTTTTCAGGGGAGGGAAGGAAGAAGTATCTGCCTCCGGTAGAGTAGGCGCGTTGTGCGGATGCAGAAAGGGCCGCCTCACGGAGTCGCGAGGCAGCCCTGAAAGAAAAACGGAGAACCAGTGCGGTTTTATGCCCTGCGGCGGCGCATCATCAGCGCAGCCAGTCCCAGCAGGCCCAGGGTTGCCGTTGCGGGTTCCGGAACGCTGGCGATTTCACTCATCAACTGGCCGATCTGCTCCTGGGAAAGAGCGGAGTCATGAACGTAGAGCTGTTCAACGGCGTCAGCCAGTCCCGCGTCCATCAGAATCTGGGTGATATCCACGCTGCCGAATTTCAGGCCGCTGGCAGTATGGTACGTGGCACTGTCGCCCAGGTAGATGCGGGTGCCGAATTCCCCGGTGACCACGGAAATGGTCAGGGTGCCTTCCGTGCCCAGAGCGGAGGTGGTAGGGCCGCCGCTGTATGCGGCATTGTCCCATAATCCCTGGAGAGTACGGTCCGTATTCAGGCCCGCGCCCCAGCTGGTACTTCCTCCCTTGGCGTTAAACAGGGCGGTATAGGCTTCCGGAGTGTTGATTTTGGACAGATCCAGAACCATGGTCACGGTCATGTTGTTGCGCGTGCTTCCCCCGGAAACGGGCTGGCTAAAGGTCGTGCCGGACAACACCAGATTGCCGCCATCGGTCGTGATGGCAACGGAATCCTTCCGGGTGCCGAAATCCGCCAGACGGGAGGCGAAGTCGGAATACCCTACGATGGAGCTGTCCAGAAGCGTGGTCGCCGCGGTGGCGCTCAGGCTCATGCCGGCTGCAAGCATTAAGGCGTATAGTATTTTCTTCATGATCAATGTTCTGGGGTGAACGGTACGCATGCGCATGCACAAGCAGGGCTTCTGCGTAAATAACTAAATAACGGATTTGGAATCCGGATTTGGAATCCGGCAAGTATGAAAAAGAGACCAAAGCAATAGGGAAATCAATGAATAACAAAGACCGCTCCACCACGTTAATAAAAGAACCAGAGGCATCAAAAAATCATTATTTCCAACGAATTATGAATGCAATATATTAACCTTTAATATTTTTAATTGTTTGCGGATTCCAAATCCGCTACAAAGCCTAAAAGGAACAGGACAATAGACATGAAGAAAACACTAACAATTTTAGCCGCACTTGGAACCTTCGCCGTTTCCTCAGAAGCCGCGACTGTTTTTAATTATTACACTCCTGGAGCAGACAATTACAACAGCACCATTCATGGGTTCTATCTGGGGCTGGATTCTTCCGCCCTGGCCCCCGTCTCTGGTTCCGGCTCTCCCGCCTCCCTGTCCGGAGATATCCGGCTGGACAGTTTTACTCTGCGCGGGCCCAGCGGCAATACGGGCGCTAACGTCACTTACGGTTTTCTGGTGCTGAACGCTTCCGACAATTCGGTCATCGGCCTGAGCACCAATATGGGAACCTCCGGCAACGGGGTCAATCTGACGTTCAATTTCTCAGCTGTGGACGGTTCTTCCCTGATTCTTGACGCCGGCACGACGTACCGCTACCTGACCGTAAGCCAGGCCGTGATGGACATGATCAACGGAGATACGTCAAAAACGTACTTGTATGCTGCGGGAGGGACAGGCGCGCCTACTTCTTCCACGGATGGAGATACGGTAACCATCAGCAACGGATTGACTGCTCCCGGCATTCGCGGCCATCATGACAGCGCGGGAGCGCCCGATGATTCCATTGTCATTACAGGAGCCAATGGAACCAATACCTTCGCTCAATTATCCCCCATTTTTACGGAGATCCGCGGGGAAGTGGTTCCGGAACCCGCTACGGCCACGCTGAGCCTGCTGGGGCTGGCTGCCCTGATGATGCGCCGCCGCAGGGCCTGAGCCCTTGATGACAGGCTTTTGACGGATAAGGGCTGTTCTCATGGAACGGCCCTTATTTTTTACCCCTGGAAAAAAGGGCTGCGAATGTAACGTATCCGGATGCGGGATTCATGACATCCGGAGGGTGCAAGGATTTCCGGTTTCAGGTTCCCGTATCCGCTTTTCTCCGCATGGCGGCAATTTTCTCAAAGCGCTTTTGCGACGGAGTTCCGGAGACCATCTCCTTTGCCGGAAAATGCAGGTCAAATTCGGCGGCGCACTTTTCATCAAGATCATACACGGCAGCTTCCACGTAACGGCCTTTCATGCCGGATAAGGCCTCTTCCTGCAGTTCGCAGACCTGGAGGGCTGCCGCGTACATGTCATCCGCCGTTCTGATGCCCAGCGTTTCCGCGGCCACGAACCCGTGGCGTGAATAGTAGTCCGGGTCGCCGTACAGCAGAATGGCCCGGAACCCCATTTCACGGGCCTTCATTTTGGTATGTTCGATCATTTGCCGTCCAATTCCCCGGCGCTGGTATTCCGGAAGAACGGAAATGGGCCCCATGCCCAGCACCTCGCATTCCTTCCCGTCATCTGTCCTGATGACGGATTTTGCATAAACGATGTTCCCGACAATGCGGCCGCCGTGGACGGCGACCACATCCAGTTCCGGGATGAAGGAGGGGCTGCCGCGCATGATATGGAGCAGGTAATGCTCATTGCAGCCGGGGGAATAATGGTTCCAGAACGCTTCCCGCGTGACATGTTCCGTTTCGGCATAGTCTGCGGGCTGTTCCGTTCTTAATTTGATGGTCATAGAAGGTCTCTCTTCACGGCTCCCCCTTGGAGAAGTTCCAGAGGCGGTGCATGGTGATGACGTCCGGAATGTTCATGGGGCGTACCACGCGGAAGCCGATCATGCCGCCGTCCGTCAGGTACCAGATGCTTTTGGGGTTCTGGGGATCCTGCCGGTTCCAGGCGGGGGAGCTGGCGCGGCGCGCGGCGCTCCGCAGGCGGTCCGGATCGTCTTCCCAGGAGCCGCCGCGAACGACGTGGGGAGCCTTGGGCGCGATGACCAGGGGATCTTTGGCGGGCTGGCCGTCCCGCTTGCCGTAGGCATCCGGAAGGTAGGAATCCAGAACCCATTCCGCCACGTTTCCGTGCATGTCCCGGAGGCCCCACTTATTCGGCTTTTTGGAGCCTGTTTTTTGGTAGCGGTCGTTGGAATTGTCCCAGTACCAGGCGTACTGGTCCAGGGCTTCCTCCCCGTTTCCGTAAGAGTAGGCTCCGGGGTTCCCGGCACGGCAGGCGTATTCCCATTCCGCTTCCGTCGGCAGGCGGTAGTAATGCCCGGTCTGGGCGCTCAGCCATTCGCAGAATTTGCTGGCGGCGTGATGGGACATGGAGATGGCCGGCAGGCCGTGTTCATAGCCGTGGCCCATGCCCAGGTTCATGGCGGTGTAGGGGGCTGTGGGCTGCGTGACGGAGTCCCACAGTTCATCGTCCGGCTGTTCCTCCAGAAGCTGGCCGTCCTTGGCGCGCGGACGTCCATTTTCCATGAAGGCCGTATAGAGCTCCCAGGGAATTTCCGTTTCCGAGATCCAGAACGGAGAGACGTTCACTTCATGCCGCGGGCCTTCGTCCGGCTTGCGGCCCGGCTCCTCCGCAGGGCTCCCCATGAGAAAGGTTCCGCCGGGAATGGCGGCCATGCGCAGGGATGCCCCCGCTGCGGGCACCGCTTCCGTATAGGATTCAAAACGTGAGGGGATCCCGGAAGCTTCAATGAGCTGGTGGATTTGGCGTGTGGTGCCGACCAGCTCCCTGGCGGGCAGATCGTCCGGAATAGGGAGGGCGGGTCCGGCGGCGCGGTCCAGCTCCCGTTTTTGCAGTGCGGAGCGGCTCTCTCCCCACTGGCGCGCGCCGGTAATGCGCGCGGCATCCTCCGTGGCCGGGCGGGGGGAGCCGTCGTCCCGGCACCCGGCCAGCAGGGCGCTTCCTCCCAGAAAGCAGGAAACAAGGAAAATGCCGCGCATGGGATGGTGAAGACCGGGAAAGCCTTACATCGTCATGCCCCCGTCACAGGCGATGACCTGTCCGGTGATGTAACGGGCATCGTCAGAGGCGAGGAAGGCCGTCAGGGCGGCGATGTCTTCCACGGAGCCCTGTTCCTTCAGGGGAATTTTCTTGACGATTTCTTCCTTGAGGTTGTCCGGAATGGCGTTGGACATTTCCGTGGAAATGAAGCCGGGGGCAATGGCGTTGCACGTCACCTTGCGCGGGGCGAATTCCAGGGCCAGGGATTTGGTGAAACCGATGAGGCCCGCCTTGGAGGCGGCGTAGTTGGCCTGCCCGATGTTGCCCACGAGGCCGATAACGGAACTCATGTTAATGATGCGTCCGGCAGGGGACTTCATCAGCACGCGCTGCAGGGCTTTCACCGTATTGAACGCGCTTTTCAGGTTGGTATCCATGACGGCGTCCCAGTCTTCCTCCTTCATGCGAAGCATCAGGGAGTCACGGGTAATGCCGGCGTTGTTCACCAGAATGTCGATCTGCGGGAAGTCCTTCAGGATGGCGGAGACGGTTTCCTGAACGGCGGCGTAATCCGCCACGTCGCAGGGATAGGCCTTGCAGGAGTCCGGGAATTCCTTGTTAATCTCTTCTGCGGCTCCTCCACAGCTTGACGGGCTGCGGCTGATCAGGATGACTTTGGCTCCTTCTGAAGCGAAGCGGCGGGCGATGGCATTGCCGATGCCGCGGCCTGCCCCGGTAACGATGGCTGTTTTACCTGCTAACTTTTGCATGCTGCCCACAGTAAACCCGTTTTTCACGGTTCCGGCAAGCTTGAAATGGAAGCGGGAAAGGGCGGTTGTTCTCCACGGCTTTTCCTGTATGGGCGCCTTTTTCCGGTCAATTCGGCGGGAGGAGGTCTTCAGGGTTGGGAGAAAGAACGTTTCCGGCTGTGGCTGGCGTATTGTCCTCCTCCGGTTCCGCCACATCTTCATCCGGTTCGACGAGATCGCTGAATTCATCCGAGTTTTCCAGGATGTCCTTCAGGGCGGCGGAGCCGTAATAGCGGGCTTCCAGCAGCCGCTGGCCTTCCTTTTCACAGCGTTCGCTCAGCATGTCCATCCGTTCCTCCATTTTTTCTGACAGAGCGTCCATTTTTTCCTTTTCCGCATCGCTCAATTTCTCCCGGAAGCCCATGAGACGCTGAATGTCCTTCTGAATGCCTTGCAATTTCTTGACGGCCTTGTCCCCGCTTTCCTTGTCCTGTACTGCCGCCAGCGTCTGCTGGACGTCAATGGCTACGGAAAAGGCCTGGTTGAGGAGGGAATCCGCGGACGGAGTTTTTTCCGCCGGGGCTGCCGGCGCGGGTGAAGCCGCCGGGGCGGCCGTTTCACCAAAGGCGAGCGGAACTCCGGCCATCAGGGCGGAGGCCAGGACGGGGACGAGGAAAGTCTTCATCCTGTCTTTCTAAGGCAGGATGAAACCCAAGGCAAGGAGAAAAGGGAAGCTGAAAAGGGGAGGACGGTTATTCCGCCGTGATGCCGCCTTTTTCGTCGTCCAGAATGCCTGACTTTTCCAGGTAATAATCGTACCCGCCCGCATAAGTGGTGATGGTTCCCCGGTTCACGTGCAGGGTTTTTTCCGCCAGGGAGCGGATGAAGTGCACGTCGTGGGAGATGAAGACCAGGGTCCCCTCATAATGTTTCAGGGCCTGCACCAGGGCTTCCACGGACAGGAGGTCCAGGTGGGTGGTCGGTTCGTCCATCAGCAGGAGGTTGGGCGGGTCCACCAGGAACTTGACCAGGCTGAGCCGTGATTTTTCTCCGCCGGAAAGCACGCTGACGCGTTTTTCCACATCCAGCCTCCGGAACAGGAAGGAGCCCAGGATGGATCGGGCCTCCTCCTCCCGGATTTCAGCGTTGCACTTCATGATTTCCTCCAGGACGGTGTTTTCCGTATTCAGGTTTTCCGTGCGTGCCTGGGAGAAGTAGCCGATGCGCGTGGTGGTGCCGGGAGTGCGTTTTCCCGAGTCAATGGGGATGATGCCCGCCAGGATTTTCAGCAGGGTGGACTTGCCCGCGCCGTTGGGGCCCACCAGCACGGTGCGTTCTCCCCGTTCCACCAGCAGGTCCAGGTTTTCATAAACCTTGTGGTCGCCGTAGGACTGGCAGATTTTTTCCAGCTCAATGACCTTCTGGGTGCTGCGCGGAGGCTGGGGAAAGTTGAATTTGAACACCTTCCTGCGGGCCACGGGTTTTTGGATGAGCTTCATCTTTTCCAGTTGCTTGATGCGGCTCTGGACCTGCCCGGCCTTGGAGTTGATGGAGCGGAAGCGGTCGATGAATTCCTGGATGTGCGCGATTTCCTTCTGCTGGTTGCGGTAGGCGGCCTGAAGCTGTTCAAAGCGCATGTCCCTTTGTTTCAGGAAATCCGAGTAGTTGCCGCGGTATTCCACCAGTTCCTCGTTGTCGATGTCGTACACGCTTTCCACCAGTTCGTCCATGAAATCCCGGTCGTGGGAAATCATCAGGATGGCGCCGGGGTAGTTTTTCAGGTAGCGCTGGAGCCACAGCAGGGAAAGGAGGTCCAGGTGGTTGGTGGGTTCGTCCAGCATCAGGAGGTCCGGTTCCAGGACGAGCAGTTTGGCCAGGTACGCGCGCATGATCCAGCCGCCGGACATTTCCCGCGCGGGGCGGTGGAAGTCGCTTTCCCGGAAGGCCAGCCCCTTGAGGATTTTCTTGGCCTTGGGTTCCAGCTGGTAGCCGTTGGCGGCGTTAAAGGTGTCAATGGCCTCCGCATACTCCGGCGTATCCGTCTTGTTGGCGTTTTCCGCCGTCCGGATGACGTGGATGGCGCGTTCCATTTCCGGCGTGATGCCCATGGCTATTTCCAGCACGGTTTCATCCTTCGGTTCGCTGGCTTCCTGCGGAAGATAGCCCACCATGGCGTATTCATCCATGTTGATAGAGCCTTCGTCCGGCGTATCTTCTCCCAGAATCATGCGGAACAGGGTGGACTTGCCCGCGCCGTTGGGGCCTACCAGGGCAACCCGTTCCCCCCAGTTAATGGTCATTTCCGTTTCCCGGAACAGGGTGCGTCCGGCGTGGGATTTCGTGAGGTTTTTGATCGTCAGCATGGTGAAGAGGGGCGGCATTCTACCGGGGAGGGAGGGGGAAGGCAAGAGCCGTCAGGGCAGGGACGGTCATTTTTGAAAGCTTTACTGGATTTTTACGCGTAATCTGCTAGCCTTGGCGCGCCATGCCGACCATGCAGACATTCAGGCTTTTGCTTGCTGCCGCCCTCCTGTGCGGATGGAGTTCCTGCTGCACTCCTCCGGCTGAGGATTATATACAGAGACCTTACGTGCAGCAGCAGATGTCCGGATTGGCGAATGCTTTCCTGGGGCTGCTGCCGCCGGAGAAGGCCGCTCTTCCCGCCGCCAGGGCGGAAGCCAAGTGGCTGGCGGACACGGCGGTAGTCCAGTCCGCGGCGATTGCCCGGAATAACAGGATTGTGCTGTTCGGCTGGCTGAACAACATCCTGGTCAATTCCAACCTGCGCGACAGGGGGCTCTGCTGGCAGGTGCAGCAGGATTTGTACCGTGACATGCGCCGCCGCCCCGTGAAGTTTTTCCGTGTGGGGCTGACCATCCGCGACCATGGAACGGGCAGGGAGCACAGCTGCGTGTACGTGAACGCCGCCGGAGGGGGATTGCAGGGTTCCATCGTCCTGGACGCCTGGAAGAACTGCGGGCATCTGGTGGTGCTGACCCAGAAGGACCGGGAAGGGGGCAAATGGGAGGAGGACTGGCGGGAACCGTTCGTGTCCAAGGCCTTTCCTGAGGGGCATTCCTACGGAATGGACCATCACCTGGTCTGGCCCGGATGGGCCAGGAAACGCCCCCTGCTGATCCAGAGGATGTTCCAGTCCGGTCAGCAGGAGGAGGCGAAGGCAAGCGGTTCCGCTGCTGCCCATAAAGAAGCTGGCGCTTCCGGCGGCGGAGCTTCCAAGGCTGCCTGAATGTAAAAGGCCGTTTAACGAGGCCGGAGCTTGTGCGCGTCCCTGCTTGATGGCGGGTGACGCCTGCATGTGCGGGGAATGCCTGCGTTTGCTACGGCGTCCGCCGTTTTTAAGGTAAATCCCGGTGAACCGGCAAATGACGGCTGAAAACCGGGTTCCGGGCAAATAAAAACGCACTCAGTGCGTACACCGAGTGCGGATTAATTGGATGATTTGCTAATGTTGCAGGGCGAGGCCCTGCTGCAAACTTACTTGCCCTTGGCCTGCACAACCGGAGCGGGAGCAGGAGCGGTGGTTTGCTGTTGCTGCTGCTGCTGGGAGCAAGAAGCGACCAGGCAAGCGGCGCCGGCGATGGCGAGGATAGCGATGTTCTTCATAATTCGAATTAAATACAGTGTTTGTTAACTACTGGAACCTCCGCATCCACGGAGGTTTGCTGGGACCAATGTAAATGGTGGCAAGTAGAAATCAAGAGATTTTCTTGTTCCATGTCACGGCATTACAGAAAAGAGCAGGACCCCCGGTTTCAGGAGTCCTGCTCTTTTTGATGCGTTATGGAAAACGGTTTGTTTCAAAACCGTTTTTTACGGTCACAGGCTGGTGCCTAGTTCAATAATGGAGTAGTCCCCGTCCGGCCTCCGGTACACGATCTGGAGCACGTCGCGTCGCGCATTCCTGTAGAGCACGAAGGGCTTGTCGGAAAGTTCCAGTTCCATGATGGCTTCCTCCTTGTAAAGCTTCTTGAGATTGTAGCTTTCTCTGTGAATGAGGAGGGGTTCCGGGTCTTCCTTGGAATCTCCGGGGTAATCCAGTACGGAATCGTCATATACCGTTTCATCCAGCTTGCGGATGGTTTCCTGGTGATGGGGGCGGAAATTTTTCATCAGGCGCGTCTTGTGCTTGCGCATGCGGCGCATGATTTTGGTGATCGTTTCGTCGATGCAGGCGTACATGTCCGTCCCTTCCGTGGAAGCGTCAATGGTGATGTGGTCCGAGCAGAACAGAATCACCTGGGAAATCTTGCGGTCGCGTTGCACATCAAGCAATACTTTAACCTCCATAATGCGTGGGAAGTCCAGGCGGATCCCCTCAATCTTTTTCGTTACGAATTCCCGAATCGCGTCTGTGACTTCCACGTGGCGCCCCGTGATCGTAATGGGTGTGTTTACGTTTACCTTTTGCATTGTCGTACCTCTTTCTAGTTGATGTTAATGCGCGGAACCCAGTCCGCACCTTTCAAGATATACAGATTTGACAATGTTTGTCGAGGAATCCTTTCTTTTTTTCCGTGTGCGGGGAAGGGGATTTTTCCGCTCTTGTTCCCTCATGCCGGGGCCGGGCAACTCTCCTACCTGTTGTGAGCCAAGCCGCCGGAAGGGGCCTGCGTTTTTCCTTTCCCTTCCGCCGCCCCCGGAAAGCGTTTCCGGACCTCTGTCATACGGTCGCAGCCATGAAAATTTTTATTTGAAAGTACTTGACATGCTGCGGAAGTAGGTTATAACAATTCCGCACTCCTCTACGGATGCTCTTTAAATCGCGGGATGGAGCAGCCAGGTAGCTCGTCAGGCTCATAACCTGAAGGTCGCAGGTTCAAATCCTGCTCCCGTAACCATTTGAAAGCCCTGCAAGTCAAAAGCTTGCAGGGCTTTTTCGTGCCCCTGCGCCATGGGGCGGAAGTAATTCTTTTAAGAAGGTCATCCTTGAAAGGGAAGTGGCGGTGAACGGGTATTTTATGGCCGTGTGGAGCAATGGTGCGCCGTTACTGCCGTCTTTGGCCTTGTGGCGATTACGGACAAAGGGTATGGTGCAGCAAGATAATCTGCGCCACTGGACGGCATGACGAAGGAAAACGGCCCGTTGCCCGGCCGGAAACGATCGTTTGCATCCCTTCCGTGGCGCCGCTCCGGCTGAATAATATAAAACACTACAATAATGGGAAACTCAATTGACCATGGCATGTTCCGGAAGTCCGTCCTGCTGGCTTTCGGATTGTCTTTTTCCTTCTCCGGTCTCGCCGTTGCCGCATCGGGAGAACTGACCCCGGAACAACAGGTCCAGCCCGTTGAAGGCGCCAGGAAAATCAACCCTGCCGCCGTGGAAGTGCTGCTTGGCAAGAACCACCGGATGACATTCGATTTTTACGGGGACAACGTTTTCCGGATTTTCCGGGATGACAAGGGCGGCATTATCCGCGACCCCAAGGCGGAGCCGGAAGCCCGCATCCTGGCGGACAATCCCCGGAAGCCGGTTTCCCGCCTGGACGTGGACCAGCAGGGAGATGTGGTCACCATCACCACAGGGAAGATCAGGATTGAAATAGACAAAAAGACCTCTCTTCTCAAGATCATCAACCTGAAGGACAATTCCGTGGTGGTGGAACAGGCGGCCCCCGTCCTTTTTGAAAAGGGCAGGACCAGCTTTTCCCTGAAAGCGAAGCCGGATGAATATTTTTACGGCGGCGGCGTGCAGAACGGCCGTTTTTCCCACAAGGGGAAGGTGATTTCCATTGAGAACCAGAACAGCTGGACGGATGGCGGCGTGGCTTCCCCCACTCCTTTTTACTGGTCCACCGGCGGCTACGGCGTCATGTGGCATACCTTCAAGAAGGGCCAGTATGATTTCGGCTCCAGGGAGAAGAACCTGGTCAGCCTTTCGCATGATGAAAATTACCTGGACGTCTTTTTCATGGTCAACGACGGGCCCGTCAGCCTGCTGGGGGATTTCTACCAGCTTACCGGCGCCCCCGTCCTGCTGCCCAAGTTCGCCTTTTACCAGGGCCACCTGAACGCCTACAACCGGGATTACTGGAAGGAAGACGAGAAGGGCATCCTGTTTGAAGACGGAAAACGGTACAAGGAAAGCCAGAAGGATAACGGAGGCATTAAGGAATCCCTGAACGGGGAGTTGAACAATTACCAGTTTTCCGGCCGCGCCGTGGTGGACCGCTACAAGGCCCATGACATGCCGCTGGGATGGCTCCTGCCGAACGACGGCTACGGAGCCGGCTACGGCCAGACGGATACCCTGGACGGCAATATCGCGAATTTGAAGAGCCTGGCGGACTACGCCAGGAAGAACGGCGTGGAAATAGGCCTGTGGACCCAGTCCGACCTGCATCCCAAGCCGGAAATCAGCGCCCTGCTCCAGCGCGACATCGTGAAGGAGGTGAGGGACGCCGGAGTGCGCGTGCTGAAGACGGACGTGGCCTGGGTGGGCGCCGGCTATTCCTTCGGCCTGAATGGCATTACGGACGTGGCCCAGATCATGACCTATTACGGTAACAACAGCCGACCGTTCATCATTTCCCTGGACGGCTGGGCCGGAACACAGCGTTATGCCGGCATCTGGTCGGGCGACCAGACGGGCGGCGTCTGGGAGTACATCCGTTTCCATATTCCCACCTACATCGGCTCCGGCCTCTCCGGCCAGCCCAACATCTGTTCGGACATGGACGGCATTTTCGGCGGGAAGAATCCGCTGGTGAACGTCCGCGATTTCCAGTGGAAGACCTTCACTCCCATGGAGCTGAACATGGACGGCTGGGGAGCCAATGAAAAGTATCCCCACGCCTTCGGGGAACCCTATACCTCCATCAACCGGTGGTACCTCAAGCTCAAGTCGGAATTGCTTCCGTACGCCTACAGCATCGCGGAGGAATCCGTTTCCAGCCTGCCCATGATCCGGGCCATGTTCCTGGAATACCCCAATCCCTACACGCTGGGGAAGGCCACGCAGTACCAGTTCCTGTACGGCCCCTATTTCCTGGTGGCGCCCGTTTACCAGGAAACCAGGGCGGACAAGGAGGGGAATGACGTGCGCCACGGCATTTACCTGCCGGAAGGACAGTGGATCGATTATTTCACCGGGGATTTGTATGAAGGCGGCAAGATTTACAATGACGTTGACGCTCCCCTGTGGAAACTGCCCGTGTTCGTCAAGAACGGCGCGATCATTCCCATGGCCAATCCGAGCAACAATGTCTCGGAAATTAATCCGAACCTGCGCATTTACGAGCTTTATCCGCACGGCAACACTTCCTTCACCGCGTATGACGACGACGGCGTGACGGAGGAATACAGGGCCGGCAAGGGCGTCCGCACCCTGGTTGAATCCCGGGCGGACGACAAGAACAACGTGACCGTCACCGTTCATCCGGCGGTGGGGGATTTCAACGGCTTTCAGAAGAAGAAGGCCACGGAGTTCCGCATCAACGTAACGCAGAAGCCGTCCAGCGTTTCCGCCAAAGTCGGGGAAAACAGCGTCAACCTGGCGGAAGCGAATTCCATGGAGGATTTCAAGTCCCGGGAGAACGTGTATTTCTATGACCAGGCTCCCAACCTGAACAGGTTTGCGACCAAGGGAAGCGATTTTGAGAAGAAGGTGATTGCCAAAAACCCTCAATTGCTGGTGAAGCTGGGCGCGGCGGATATTACGGCAGCCCCCACGGTGCTTTCCGTGGAAGGGTTCCGGTTTGAACCCGCTGAAAAGTACCGCCTTTCTTCCGGCGCGCTGACCGCTCCCTCCAATGCCGTGGTGACGGAGGAAAACGCGGCGGCCTATACCCTGAAGCCCACGTGGGACGCCGTTCCGAATGCCGATTTTTATGAAATCGAATTCGGCGGAATGCTGTATACCACCATCAAGGGGACGGAGTTCCTGTTTGAGGATTTGGAGGCGGAAACGCCCTATTCCTTCAATGTACGCGCCGTCAACAAGGACGGCCATTCCGCCTGGACGGCCATCAGCGCGAAGACCAAGGCCAACCCGCTTGAGTTCGCCATTCCGGGAATCGAAGGTGAAACGAGCGTGGAGAACCAGGGCAATTCCCTGACGAAACTCTTTGACTTCAAGGAAAAGGACGCGTGGCACACGAAGTACAACGAGAAGGCCGTGCCGTTTGACTTGGTTCTGGACCTGAAGACCATCAACAAGCTTGAGAAGTTCCATTACGTTCCGCGTGAGGACGGCGGCAACGGAACGCTCCTGAAGGGCTCCATTTCCTACAGCATGGACCGGGAAAACTGGACGAAGGCCGGAACGTTCCAGTGGGACAAGAATGGCGACGTGAAGATCTTCAACTTCAAGGACGCCCCCACGGCGCGCTACATCAAGCTGAATGTCACGGAAGGCGTGGGCGACTACGGCTCCGGCAGGGAAATCTACGTCTTCAAGGTGCCGGGTACGGAAAGCTATCTGCCGGGCGACATCAATAATGACGGCAAGATCGACCGGAACGACCTGACCTCCTACATCAACTACACGGGCCTGCGGAAGGGCGATTCCGACTTTGAAGGCTACATCAGCAACGGAGACATCAATAAGAATGGCCTTATTGACGCTTACGATATCTCCGTGGTAGCCACCCAGCTGGAAGATGAAGCCGACCAGCCGCAGGAAGAAGCCGACAAGAAGGATGAGGAAGGGGATAAGAAGGAGGGGGACGGCGAGAAGAAGAAAGCCGCCGAGGAGGCAAAGAAGAAAGTCCACGTGGACGGAAAGCTCCTGCTCAGTGCCGATAAGAAGAGGTACGCCAAGGGAGACACCGTCAAGGTGACCGTGAAGGGCCGGAACCTCCGGCTGGTGAATGCCCTGAGCTTTGCCCTCCCGTACGATCCCAAGGATTTGGAATTCGTGGGCGTGGAGGTTAAGAACATGAAGAAGATGGAGAACCTGACGAACGACAGGCTTCATACGAACGGAACCAAGGCCCTGTATCCCACCTTCGTCAATATCGGGGACAAGGAACCTGTGGAGGGAACCTCCGAGCTGTTTGTGCTGAAGTTCAAGGCCCGTCGCGACGTGAAGTTCCAGCCGAAGCTCACGGACGGCATGGTGGTGGATAAAAAGCTGAACACCAGGAAATTGTAATTTTAACATCCTGATGCGGCTCCATGCGCGGCCGGACAGCGTCCACGCATGGAGGCCGCCGTTTCCGGCGGGGCGCCCCCACGGCTTTCACCGCCGTGGAACGGCGCCCTTCCGCATGTTCCGGAGGCTTCCGGACGGAGCGGCGGAGGGGTGACGCAATGAGGCTCCCTTCACGGGCGGATGAACCGTTTTTTTCTGGAGCGCCCGGTCTTTTCACTTATGTTGGGGGTGTCAGACAGGCGCCCACGATGCCATGACCGGCCCCGGACTCATCTCCTTGTTCTGCTTTCTGATGACGGCCGCCCATTTTTTGCGCGGCGGGATGCATGCGGGCGTCATTTTGTGCATGGGGCTGGCGGCGCTTTCGTTTTCCCGGCGCGGCTGGCTCCGCAGGAGCGTCACGTTCCTGCTGCTGGCCTCCCTGCTTTTCTGGGGGGCGGAAACCTGGCATCTGGCCAGGCTGCGGATGATGGAGGGACTGCCGTTTCTGCGGCTGGCCGCCATTCTGGCGGGCGTGCTGCTGCTTCATGCGGCGGCTATCCTGTGGCGCAGGCGCGGGGAGAAGGATTTGCCTGTTCCGGAGCTGGCGCGCAGCCGCGTGTTTTCCGCCTCCGTGCTATTTCTGTTTCTGCTGGATGCGCTGGCCCCTTTCCGCCTGCTGCTGGGAGAGCGTGTTCTGCCGTGGCAGGGCGTCAACGGACTCGTGATTCTTCTTCTGGCCTGGTGGGGAGGCTATTGTGCGGAGGGGCTGCTGAATCCGCAGGCGTCTCCCCGCAGGCGGCGGCTGATGTGGACCGTATTCGCCTCCGTGTTTTTTCTTCAGTTTCTGCTGGGCGTGACGGTGGCTTCCTCCCTGCTGATGACGGGCAGGCTGCATGTTCCCGTGCCGTTCATGATGATTTCCGGCCCGGTTTACCGGGGAGAAGGCATCTTCATGCTGGCGCTGTTCAGCGTATCCGTCCTTCTGGCCGGGAGCGCGTGGTGCAGCCATCTGTGCTACTTCGGGGTGTGGGACTGCCTGTCCGCCGCCTCCTCCCGCAGAAAGGGGCGTCCGGTGAAGGGAGGCAAGGGCCTCCGGGACTGGAGATGGGCGGCCCTCGCCGCAGCGGTGGGAACGCCGCTGCTCCTGTCCCTGTGGGGACTCCCGGTGGAATACGCCCTGGCGGTTGCGCTTGCCGCGGCTTTCCTGGCTCCCCTGGCCTGGAGAATGAGCGCCGCGGGCGGCGTGAGGGAATATTGCAGCAGGTTTTGCCCCATGGGGCTGGCCGCCGGTTTGCTGGGCAG
This sequence comes from Akkermansia sp. GGCC_0220, assembly GCF_017566105.1. Taxonomy (NCBI): domain Bacteria; kingdom Pseudomonadati; phylum Verrucomicrobiota; class Verrucomicrobiia; order Verrucomicrobiales; family Akkermansiaceae; genus Akkermansia; species Akkermansia sp. GGCC_0220. Next base: position 122,829 of record NZ_JABFCI010000004.1, on the reverse strand, counting down.
GCTGTCCCCCTGGCGCATGCGCGTGAAGGAGACGTGCACCGGGTGCATGCAGTGCGCCGCCGCCTGCCGTGACCTCGCCATCTCGCGCGAGGGCGGGGCCTGCCGCATTTCCAGGCGCTGCACCCTTTGCCGGGACTGCATTTCCCGGTGTTCCCACGGCGCTCTGGGCCTCGGCATGGCCGGTCCCTTCTCCTCTGTGCCGTCCGCGCGGGCGGACATGTATTTTGTAACGCTGGTTTCCGTCATGCACGTGGTGTTCCTGGCGACGGCGCGAGTCTGATTTTATTCATCATGAGAAATACCTACACCATGGAATATCCGTTTTGCGGAGGATGGATGGAACCCGCCCAGTGGCAGGCCGTTCTGGACGCCGTGGACGGCGGATGCCGCCTTGTTTCCTTTTCCACCCTGTCCATTCCTCTGGACGGGGTGGATGAGCGGGAATGCGTGGAGAAGGGCATTGCCCTGGCGGAAAAGCTTTCCCGCCTGGTTCCCTATACGGAACAGGCCGTGGATGTAGGTTCCTCCCTTTGCTGGGGGGAAAACCGGGACGCATGGCTGGAGTTCGCCGGAAAGTTGAACAGGTTTTCCGCTCCCGTTTCCTTCCCCGCGTATGAAATACGCAAAAACCGCGAACGTCTTTTTTCCTCGGACCCGCAGCCTGAAGAACGTTTTTCCGCCCTGCACAAGCGCGCCCGTATTTGTCTGGAAGAGGCTCCGCACCATGAATTCGGGCTGTTTTCCTGTGACCTGGGCTTTGTGGTTCCCAAGGGAGGCCATCCGGAGGGCGGCGTGCATTTGTTTGCCGGAGGCGGGGGCGGCATTCAGGGGGGCAGTGCGGCCCTGGCGCCGCGGGCGGCATCCTGGCTGGGGCGGTATTCCCTGCCGGAGGCCGTGAAGGCGGCGGGGGTGCTGACGGCCCTGAATGAACAGTTCGGGGAACCGGACAATCCGCGCAAGAGGAGATTGAAGTCGCTGTTCGCCTCCCGCAGCCTGGACTGGGTTCTGAATGAATTGAAAAACGCCGGCTTGTACCCGGGAGAGGGGGAGCAACCTGAGTTTTCCTCTTCCGGGGAGTGGAGCCGCAATGATTTCTATAACGGGCTGCTGGTGGCGCTCCCTTCCGGCAGTCTGGAGGATACGCCGGAATATGCCGTGGCGTCGGCATGGCGGCGCGTGGTCCCTTTTTTGACTTCTCCGGTGCGCATCACGCCGCGGGGCAATTTGAGGCTTCATCCGGCGGACAGGTGCGTGGCGGAACGCATCAAGGTACTGCTACGCGGGTCCAGGCATTTTTCCCCGCTCTCCATTGAATCCTGCTCCTGCCGCGGCTTGCCGGGCTGCCGCCGCGCCCGCGCCGCTTCTTCCCTGGTCCACCGGGAGCTCAACGGATGGCTGGAAGAAATTCTGCATGAATTCGGGCTGGATGACGAACCCGTGGTGTTCCGGATTTCCGGCTGTCCCAACGGCTGTTCCCGCCCCCTGTTTGCAGAGCTGGCCATGGTTGGCCGCAGCGAGGGCGTTTACGATGTTTTTGCCGGAGGGCGCGCCCAGGGCGACAGGACGGCGTTCCTGCTGCGCCGCGCCGTTCCCCTTGGCGAAGTGAGGGAGCTGTTCCGGGAACTCTTCCGGCAGTTCGCCCTTGCCAAAGGGGAGAATGAGGAGTGGACGTTCGGGGAGTGGGTCTTTGACCGCCTGCTTTCCGGAGAGACAGAGCCGTGACGGCTGCACCGTCCGTGTATTCCACGGGAAGCTTCAGGGGGCGCGCCGGGACCTCCCTGTTTTTTCATGGGCATGCATCAGGAGGCGCGAAGATGAAAGCCGCGTTTTTCCTTTTTCCGGTATGTTGTTGTGTGGCGATTTTTTGACCTGAAAATGGTTCAGGCGGGTTCCGGAACGGATATGGTGGGGAATCATGTCCCTGGCCTCTTTTTTCTATGCCGCCTGTTTTGGCTGCGCCGCCAGCTTTGCGTGTGGCGCGGAAGGTTTTTCCTCCTGGAACGGAACGGCGGCCGGCGTGTCCTCCCTGTCCGGACTCTGGGCGCAAAGCTACGGAGACCGTCCCGGCAACGTGCATTTGTACAGGAATGACGCGAATCCGTGGCTTCAGGAGTTCAACGTGTCCCTGCGTGCCCAGTACCAGGCGGCGGCCGTGGCTCCCAACGGTTCTGAAACGTACCCCGGCTCCCACGGGCGCACGGAGGAATGGCGGCGGCTGAGGCTGGGCTGGAACGCCAGGGTGCTCCGGGACCTGAAAGTGGCTAATATCTGGAACATGGGCGGCGTGGACAGCCTGGGCTATTACAAGGGCGGACGCTGGAACGACCACAAAATGACCCGCGGCAACCTTTATGAGGCCAATCTGGAATATTCCTTGCCGGGCGCTGTTGTGGGTGCGGGGAAGGTGCTTCCCGTCATTCTGGCGGAGAACCGCATTTCCAGTTCCAAGTATAAGCTGCCGGAGATTTCCGCCGTGGAAAACATGCTGGTCAGCGACAGTTCCTTCGGCGTCTGGAGCTATAATGACGAAAAGAAGGAGCCGCTGGGGTATTACGCGGGCCTGTGGTCCAACACGGACGAGAGGAGCCGCGGAACCTGGGGCACTTGGGAGTCCGTGAACATGAGCCTGGGCCTGTCCGCGCGCGCGGACGGCCTGCTGCTGAAGGAAGGGCGGCTGTACTGCGACTGGATTTACAATTGGGGGGACATGAAGGACCGCCCCTACGACGGCAATTACACGGGCACCGGGGCGCGGAACGTGCTGGCGCTGTATTATTACGGAAAGCAGGGCGCATTTGAGCTGATGGCCCAGGTAGTCTGGGCTTCCCGGCTGCGGGAGTATTCCTCCGGTGGCGTGATAGCTCCGTCCGGCCTGGCGGGGCTGACCGTCATGCCGTCCTTCAATCTGACGGGGCATGTGCAGGCGGTCGCCCGCTACCAGCTCGCATTCGGTCCGGACGCCGTGAAACCGAACAAGCGCTATGCCTCCCTGGCGGAAAGGGGAGGGAACCGCGTGGATTGCTACCAGGCCGTGGTCGCCGGGTTGAATTTCTTTGTGTACCGGGACGATCCCGCGCGGCTGAAGATCATGACGATGGCGGAGTACGGGCATTCCCGCGGAGGCCGTTCCGCCGGGTTTACGGGGTGGACGTTTATCTGCGGCGCGTACACGAATTTCTGACCGTGTCCAGCGCCGTTTATGTGACAACATTGCAACCAGGCGGCTCTTGTCCGGCGGCGGGGAAGGTTTTAGGTTGGCTCCGTTCCCGGAGGAAAGCCGCCGCTGCTGCTCCTTCAACGACCAGACATTACAGATTATGAATAAAGTCAGTTGCATCATCATGGATTGGGCCGGTACGGCCGTGGACTTCGGCTGTTTCGCCCCTTTGAACGTTTTTTTGAGCGTGTTCAGGGAAAAGGGCCTGGATATCACCTACAGGCAGGCGCGGGAACCCATGGGGTTGCTGAAAGTGGACCACATCCGCGCCATTCTGGAAATGGAGCCGGTTCGCGAACAGTTTGAGAGGAAGTACGGTCGTTCCTGGAATGAATCCGACGTGCGGGAGCTTTACGCCGGTTTTGAAACGCACCTGTTCGCCTCCCTGAAGGATTTCACCACACCCATTCCCGGCGTGGTGGAAACGCTGGAGGGACTGAAGGCCCGGGGCATCAAAATCGGCTCCACGACGGGCTACACGGCGCGGATGATGGACATCGTGCGTCCCGGGGCCGCCGCCCGGGGTTATGTGGTGGACAACCTGGTGACGCCGGACGAAGTGCCCGCGGGGCGTCCCGCGCCGTACATGGTTTACCGGAACATGATTGACCTGGAGATCCCCTCCGTGGACCAGGTGGTGAAGGTGGGCGATACGATGGCGGATATCCGGGAAGGATTGAGTGCGAAAGTGCACACCGTGGGCATCATCACGGGCAGCAATGAACTGGGCCTGAGCGAGGAGGAATATGAGGCCATGCCCGCCGCAGAATTGAACAGAATGAAGGAGGAAGTGCGCCGCCGCATGCTGGACGCGGGAGCGCATTACGTGCTGGATTCCATTCGTGAACTGCCCGCCTGCATTGAGGAGATCAACGCCTCCATGAACCGCTAGCCTTTCAACCATCCATTAACCATGAGAAATTACCTTCTTCTTACCCCCGGCCCGCTGAGCACTTCCGAATCCGTCCGCCAGGCCATGCTTCAGGACTGGTGCACCTGGGACAAGGATTACAACGAGGGCGTGGTCACCGTCATCCGGGAACAGCTTTTGAAGCTGGCCGGGCTGGACGGCGAATACACCACCGTTCTTTTACAGGGCAGCGGCACCTATGCCGTGGAAGCCACGCTGAGCTGCGCCGTCAGGCCGCAGGACAAGCTGCTGATCGTCGCCAACGGGGCGTACGGCAAGCGCATGGGGGACATCGCCCGCCGCCATGGCCTGAATCACGTCCTCGTTTCCCTGAAGGAGACGGCGCCCGTAACGCCGGAGGCCGTGCGGCGCGCGCTGGAGGAACACCCGGACATCTCCCACCTGGCCATGGTGCACTGTGAGACCACCACGGGCATTCTGAATCCCGTGGAGGTCGTCGCCAGGGCGATCCGCGGGCGCGGGCTGACGTTCATCGTGGACGCCATGAGCAGCTTCGGCGGCATTCCCATTGACATCCGCAAGCTGGGAATCGACTTCCTGGTCAGCAGCGCGAACAAGTGCATCCAGGGCGTTCCGGGTTTCGGCTTCGTCATTGCCAGACGCTCCTCCCTGTCCCGGTGCGAGGGGGTCTCCTGCTCCCTGTCCCTGGATTTGTATGACCAGTGGGCGGAGATGGAGAAGGGCCATGGCAAGTGGCGCTTTACCTCTCCCACGCATGTGGTGCGCGCCTTCTTCCAGGCCATGAAGGAGCTGGAAGATGAGGGCGGCGTGGAAGCGCGCCATGACCGGTACCGGGAAAACCATGCGGCGCTGGTGGAGGGGATGCGCCGGAGCGGGTTCCGGACCCTGCTGCCGGACGAACTCCAGTCCCCCATCATCACGTCCTTCCTGTACCCGGAGGAGGATTTTGATTTCCAGAAGTTTTACGAGGCCTTGAAGGAACGGGGATTCGTCATTTACCCCGGCAAGATTTCGGAAGCCCCTACCTTCCGCATCGGCAATATCGGGGACGTGTTCCCGGACGATTTCCGCCGCCTGGCGGAGGCCGTGGCGGATATCCGCCGGAACAAGTAGTTCCCTTCCCATCCATCAATCCCAGCGGGCCGCTGCGGCGGCCAGGAGGTTACCATGCTACAGTTGAAAAACATCAAGAAAGTCTATAACGGAGTTCCCATTCTGAACGGCATCAGCCTGGACATCGGGAAAGGGGAGATCGTCTCCATCCTGGGGCCGTCCGGCAGCGGAAAGACTACGCTGCTGAACGTCATCCTGGGGCTGGCGGAACTGGACGGCGGCCAGATCCTTTTTGACGGGGAGGACGTGAGCGGCACGCCCATGCAGCGGCGCGGCTTCAACATCGTGTTCCAGGATTACGCCCTGTTCCCCAACCTGAACGCCTACCGGAACATCACGTACGGCCTGAAGAACAAGCCGGGGGTCAGCTCCCCCCGTGAGGTGCGGGAGCTGGTGGAGCTGCTGGGCCTGAGCGAACATCTGGACAAGCGCATCGACCAGCTTTCCGGCGGCCAGAAGCAGCGCGTGGCCCTGGCCCGCACGCTGGTGATGAAGCCCCGCATCCTGCTGCTGGACGAACCTCTGAGCGCCCTGGACGGCGTCATCAAGGAGTCCATCAAGTACCGCATCAAGACGATTGCCCGGGAGTACAACCTGACCACGATCATCGTGACGCATGACCCGGAGGAGGCCCTTACCCTGTCCGACCGGGTGCTGATCCTGAACGAAGGAGGCATTTCCCAGTATTCCACGCCGCGGGAAATCATTTCCAGCCCCAGCAACAGCTTTGTGAAGCAGTTCATCCTGAATCAGCTGGAGATCAAGAGGAATAACATTCTTTCCCTCTTTGAGGGTTCCTATGCATAAAACCCAGATAGAAATCCGGGGCGTGTTCTGGGCGGTTGCCCTGGTGTTCTCCGTCTTCCTGGTCCTGCCCATGGCGCTGCTGCTGGGCAAGTCCTTCCTGGTAGGCAGGGAATCCGGCCTGGGGAATTACACGGCCATGCTGGCCAGCCCGGCATTCCTGGAATCCTTCCGGAACAGTTTTCTGATTTCCGGGGTTTCCGCGGCGCTGACCACCGCGCTGGCCTTTTTCCTGGCGTATGCCGTGAACAATACGGGACTGCCGCCCTTGTTCCGCAAGTTCATCGCGGGAATGACGGTGGCGCCCATGTTCCTGCCCACCATCACGTACGGCTTCGTCATCATCTATTCCTTCGGCAGGGAAGGGCTGCTGACGCGGCTGCTGGGGTTCCAGGTGCTGGACATTTACGGGTTCCAGGGAATGCTGCTGGGCTACACCATTTACACGCTGCCGGTCGCCTTCCTGCTGATTAACAACACCTTCAAGTATGTAGACAAGAACTTCGCCATCGTTTCCAAGGTGATGGGGGACGGCCCCGTTCGCACTTTCCTGGGAACGGCCGTGAGGCCGCTGGTGGGTACGCTGGGGGCGGCGCTGATCCAGTCGTTCACGCTGAGTTTTACGGACTTCGGCATTCCCGCCTCCATCGGAGGCAGTTTTGACGTGGTGGCCATCCATTTGTACAATGAAATGCTAGGGGCCATCCCGAACTTCGGCGGCGGCGCGGCGGTCGCCGTCTCCATGCTGCTGCCGTCCATCATCAGCATCCTGCTGATCAATTACCTGGAAAGGTACAATTTCCGGTATAACAAGGTTTCACGCCAGGACATCGTTAAAAGCCCGCTGAGGGACGCCGTATGCGGCGCCGGGTCCCTGGCCGTCATCGGAACCATTGCGGCGGTTTTTGCGGTCATGTTCGTGGTGCCTTTCGTCAGAAACTGGCCTTATGAGGTGGAATTTTCCCTGGAACGCTTCATGCGCATCCTCTCTTCCCGCGGCCTGCTTTCCATTTACGGCAATTCCCTGTGGGTGGCGCTGCTGACCGCGCTGCTGGGCACCCTGCTTTCCTACGGCGCCGCGCTGGTATCCGCGCGCTCCGGGCTGGGGCGGGTGGCTCGCGGCGCGATTGATGGGATAGCCGTGGTGACCAACACCATTCCGGGCATGGTGCTCGGCCTGGCATTCCTGTTCGCCTTCACGGGCACCAGCCTGCAAAACACCTTCCTGATTCTGGTGCTCTGCAACGTGGTCCATTTCTTCACCACGCCCTACCTGATGGGCAAGAGCTCCCTGGAGAAAATGAACAAGGGCTGGGAGGCCACAGCCGCCCTGATGGGTGATTCCTGGCTGAAAACCCTGTGCCGGGTTGTGGTGCCCAATTCGCTGGGAACCGTGCTGGAAATGTTCAGCTATTATTTCATCAACAGCATGATCACGATCAGCGCCGTCATCTTCCTAGTGGGCGCCAGAACGGCCGTGCTGACCACCAAGATCAAGGAATTGCAGCATTACGCGCAGTTTGATTCCATCTTTGTGATGTCCCTCCTGATTCTGGCCACGAATATCCTGGCCAGGGTCATTCTGGGCGGCATTGCCGCCCGATGCACCAAAAAACAATAAGATACCGTCATGAAAAAACAGTCCACCATGATTGCCTGCGCGCTTGCCGCCGTTTCCGGAGTCCTTCTGTGCCTGGGCGGCTGCAATCAGAGCCCGGAGGTAGTGATTTACTCCAACGCGGACGAAGAATCCCGGCTAGCCATGCAGGACGCCCTGGACAGGGCCGGATTTTCCGGACAGTACATTTTTTCCTCCTTCAGCACCTCGGAGCTGGGCGGAAAGATCATGGCGGAGGGCGGCAACATTGAGGCGGACGTGATTACCGCCTCCACCTACTACCTGGAAAGCGCCCAGCAGGCCCACCGGATGTTCGCCCCCCTCTCCTTCACGTTCCATGCCCTGGAAAAGACGCCCGGTTTCTGCGCGCCCCTTACGGCGCAGGAAGGGGCCATTTTCATCAATACGAGGGCGCTTCAGGAGAACGGGCTGCCCCGGCCCGCCTCCCTGAAAGACCTTGCAAGCCCGGCGTACAAGGGATTCATCTCCATTCCCAATATCCGCAGTTCCTCCACGGCATGGCTGATGGTCCAGGCCCTGGTCAGCGCGTACGGGGAACAGGAGGCGGGGCGCCTGCTGCACGGCATGATGGAGAACGCGGGGCCCCATCTGGAAAATTCCGGTTCCGGACCGCTGAAAAAGGTGCGCGCCGGGGAGGTGGCGATTGCCTTCGGCCTGCGCCACCAGGCCGTAGCGGACAGGAAGGCCGGCCTCCCCATTGATTACGTGGACCCGGCGGAAGGCAATTTCATGCTAACGGAGTCCGTCTGCGTGACGGACAAGGGCGCGGGGGGCAATCCCCTGGCGATGAAGATGGCGGAGACGCTTGTCCGGACCGCCCGCCCCGGCATCCTCAAGGTCTACCCCGTGCCGCTGTATGAGGGGGAAAACTTTAGGGAGGATGCCAGGTCGTCCAACGTGAAGGCCTTTCCCGAACCGCTGACGGTGGAATTGCTGAAAAGGCACCAGGCGCTGATGAATTAGGTTTTTTCCCGGCAGAGACGGGTGCCATTCAGGCCGCGGAATACGGTTTCCGCGGCCTGAATGCGTTGGTAAGGCACGGTTTCCAATGGCCGTTCAGAAGAGATAAATTTGGTTTCAGAAGGTCATTTCTGCTGTTCATTGATGAATTTATTGAGTATTTAAAGTTTTTGCTATGATTTTTGAATGACCATTAAATTTATTAAAGTCACTAAAAAAGATAGGGTCTGTTATGCCCCGGCGCCGGAACCGGTGGAGCACGGAGACAAGCTGGAAATCATGGAAATGAAGGATGACTCCCTTACGCCGCTGTTGGGGAGGCCCGCCGGATTTTCCCTGTCCAGAAACCCCATGGTGTTCGTCAAAATGAACGACGGGTTCCAGCGCATCCTGATGAAGCATATCCTGTATGTGGAGGCGGGGGGAAGCTACTGCACGCTGCACGTGCACGGCATGTCGTCCATTCTGGTATCCGCCCCGCTGGCGCGGGTGGCCGAACACCTGGACGGGGAATATTTCATCCGCGTGCACCGTTCCTATCTGGTTAACAAACTGCATATAGAATCCATTGCGGGCAATTTCCTTCAAGTGGGGAATGTCTCCATCCCCGTCAGCAAGTTCATGAAAAAGAAAGTGCTGGGGAGCCTGAACATGCTGTCGTTTTCCAAATAGCCGCCAGCTATGCCCCGCCGGCGCTCCGGGAAGGCGGAACCGGCATTCCGGACAGGCGGGATGGAAACGGCTCCGGAATGGCTCCATCATTACAACGTCGCCAGAAGGCGGCACATCATATTAACCTCAACCAGAAAATAAAATAATATGGCAATTGACAAATCAGCAGCAGACGTGGCGACCGCCTCCCTCAAGTCGCTGCCTTTCGGCAACATCATCGGCGGTCCCCTGGTCGCCTGCGTGGAAGCCCAGGCCCAGGCGGCCCGGACCTCATGGGAGTTCATCCAGAACGTAGGCCTGTACACAGAGGGAGAAGAGAAGAAGACGGTGAACGTCTCCTTCCAGTTCATCAAGGACGGCCACATGGCCCAGATCACGGTTCCCCTTCTGACCATCGTCCCCATCCCCTACATCGCCATCAACTCCATTGACATCAACTTCAAGGCGAATATCAGCGCTTCCGCCGCCAGTACGGAGACGGAGAATTCCTCCAGCTCCGTAGATACCAGTGTTTCCGCCTCTGCAAGATGCTTCTGGGCGCGCGGCAGCATGAACGCCAGCTATTCCAGCAAGAAGGACTCCTCCGCCACGAAGGACTCCAAGTACAGCGTGGAGTACACGATGGACGTGGCCGTTCATGCCGGACAGGACAGCATGCCCGCCGGGATGGCCAAGGTGCTGGAAATGCTGAACAACAGCATTTCCGTGGTATCTCCCACCGGTTCCCTGGAGGTTCAGCATGCCATCCAGGACGATGGAAGCGTGAAGCTGATGACCTCCTACAAGAACAAGGAAGGCCTGTTTGAGCCGGATGCCATCACCCTCCGGATAGGGGACGCCACGGACCCGTTTGATAACGGTGCGGGGAATGAAGCCAAGATTGTGAAAACGGATTCCGGCAAGGAATACACGATTTCCAAGGAAGACGCCAGGAACTGCACGGTGAGCGCCGGAGAGCTCAAGAGGAAGGTGGCCGTGGCCGCCACGCCTGCACAATAACCGGAGCATAACGATTTCTTCTCCATCCCAGAGCCATGTCTCGTCTGAATCTGATTGTCGAATCCCTGCTTAGGGACATTATCGAAGCGCAGCACGCGGCGAACTGCCATGCGGCGGGGCTGGCGCGCCAGTACGGGAAGCACGGCGGTGTGCGTGGCTTCCAGCTTCCCAGCGCCCAGATAGGGTCCCTGGAATTCGATTTGAAGTATGCGGTGACGGGAACCTCCGGGGTGGAGGAGAGGCAGGTGCTGGATGCGGAGCAGTGCAGCCTGTTCCAGCAGGAACTGGCGGAGCGGGTGCCTGCGTATGCCATCCGTTCCATTGTGATGGCCGTGGTGCACTCCAATCTCCCGGCGGATGAGGCGAGAAGTGATTTTTCCTCCCTGCTTGCCAGGGAGGAACAGTGGAAAAGGAATTTCTGCCTCTACCTGGGGAAGAAGATCACTGCGGCTGTTTCCGGCCATGAGGGGGCCCTCCTGCGGGCGGACTCCGGACTGGACAAGGGATTGCTGGCGGAGCTTCTGGCGGATGTGGCGGAGAAGGAATTCATGGACAATCCCGATCTGGCCGACCTGTTCCAGGGTGCCCAGGGGGACGCCCTCAGGCAGGAGTGCCGCACGAACCTCCGGGAAGGCCTCTCCTCCTTCATTGACGTGCTTGCGGAAAAGTATGCGTTCACCCGGCAGGTAAGCAATGTGGTGGTGGACGTGGAGGTGGAGACGGAAAAGCTGAAAAAGATGCCGGAGAACTCCATCCAGACGCTTCACCTCAACATCGCGCCCGCCGCCGTTCCCGCCGTCCTGGCGGAGCAGAATGACGTTTCCGGACTGGCCGCACAATAGTGATATTATTATGAGTGATTCTACAAACAACAAGGTGAACGGGCACATCATGAGCCTGCAGCAGTTGATCTCGGCCCCGCTGGTCGCGACGATTGATGCGGACGCGATGTCCACGGAACGCTACATGAAGCATTTCATGTCCCTGGCTTTTGAGTCCTACAATCCTGCGGACGGTTCCACGGGGGCGCTAAGGCTCATCAGCTTTAATTTTACGGACAGCGACGCTTCCGGCGGAGCGGAGAAGAAAGTAAGCGTGCCGCTCATCAGCCTGGTGACGCTGCCTCTGCTGCAAATCAAGCAGGCGGACTTTGACTTTGACATCAACATCATTGACGCGGTCGCCTCCGCTCCGGATGAACGCTTTTCCCTGAACAAGGGCGAGGTGGATTCCTCCGCCGGAAAGGGGCAGGATGACGGCCTGAACTTCCGCGCTTCCCTGGCGCCCCAGTCCGGGAGGGGTTCCTCCTCTTCCTCCCTGCAGGCGAACATGAAAATCCATGTCACCATGCAGCAGGCGGACATGCCTTCCGGCCTGTCCCAATTCCTCCAGCTGACCTCCAGGCCGCATTATGAAGACTCTTCCTCCCGGGAAAAAAATAACTAATTGAAAGAACAAACATGGACCAGAAAACCACTTATTCCTACCAGCGCACTCCGGGGCTTGACTGCCCCAAATGCGGAGTGTATTTCCCCACAACCATTCCGGACCTGTTGTCCGGCGGCATTGAATGCCCCCACTGCGGGCTGAAGCTTTCCATTGACCGGAAGGCTTCCGACCACGCCATGCAGGCCCTGGAAAAGTTCCAGGCCACCATTAACAAGCAACTCCCCGCCGCCTCCCTGTCATGAAGAGACTATTGATCATGCTGTCCGCCGTGCTCTGCATGGCTCTGCCCCCTCTTTCCCGGGCGGAGATGCAGCAGCGGGAACCGCGCCAGCTGGCCGCCGCATGGCAGGAGGTGAAGAAGCAAATTTCAGGCGACGGCCAGACCATCCGTGTGAGGGACGGCGCCAGGGCGCTTGAACTGCTGGAAGAGCTGGGCGTTTTCTCCGTTCCGGAGGATGGCGTGAAGCTGTCCCGCGGCAGCCTGACCATTACCGTCACGCGCGGGAAGAAGGAGGACCGGGTGTTTTATGTGCTGGCCGTCACGGAAGAGGACGGGACAAGGCGGGAAGTGAAGCTCGTTCCCGCCTCCTGATGACGCGGGAAGAATGCGTTCCTTCCGGGGGGAAGGTTATTCGCTCTCAAAATCCCACACGCGGCGGCGGGCGTTTTTCTTCGTCCGTCCGCCGTTGGCCTTGCGGAAGGGGTCAAAAAGCGGGTCCAGCCCGTTACCTTTCAGCAGCAGGCACTGTTCCATCAGGCGGCCAAGTTTTCCCTTGGGAAAGCCCTTGGCCTGGAACCACGCCAGGTATTCCTGGGGCACGTCCATCAGCGGGCACCCCTTGGGCGGGTACTTGGCCGGGCCGTACATGCCGAAGGGGACGTGGGTCTGGGCGATTTCCTCCACCAGTTTTCTCAAATCTTCCGCGTCCGGTATTTTGGGATCGTTCATGGGTTTTGCAGGATGAATTGTTGAAGGCTTTCCGCCAGCCGCGCCGGAGCTTCCAGGGGGAGGCGGTGGCCGGCGCGGGGAATGATGACGGCTTGTTCCCCCGCCGCCCGGCGGGCCAGGGCAGTGAATTTGGGATCACGCTCCCCGGCTATCCATAACTGGGGAACAGGGGACTGCTTCAGGAGCGGAGCCAGGTTTTCCTGGACGCCCACGGACCAGTCGATGAAAGCGCGGGAGATGGATTTGCGCCACGGTTTCAGGGAAGAACGGTCCGGAGGCGGCGGGCCGCCTTCAAATACGCCCTGCGCGTCCCATTCCTTCAAAAAATCCTCCCATGGCGCGGAGAGGCACTTGACGGCCCATTCTGCGTCCTTCGCGCGCCGGGCCGCTTTTGCCGTTTCATCCTCCATGCCGGGATTGGCGCTGACGAATACGGCGCCTTTCCAGAGGGGGGGATGGGCCAGAACGGCCTGCATGGCCAGCCTGCCTCCCAGGGAATAACCGCAGAGCCAGGGGTGCTTGTCCTGGGCGGCTATTTCAGAGCACAGCACGCGCCCCATGTCCTTCAGGCTCTTGGGGCAGCATTCCAGGTATTTCCAGAGGTTCAGGGCGCGGGCTTCCACTTCCCCGGCGCGCAGGACTTCCATGACGGGTTTCCAGTCCGCCGGAGAGCCCAGGTTACCGTGCAGGAGCCAAAGCATGGTCGGCGCGCCTTCCTATTTCACGCCGTACCCGGCGAGTCCGTTCATAAACATCTGGACGGAAATCATGATGAGCACCATGCCCATCATACGTTCCAGGGCGATCGTCCCTTTTTCCCCCAGCAGGCGCAGGAACTTCTGCGCGATGAAAAGCACCAGTCCGGAGAGGAACCAGGCAGTCACGATGGCGCCGGCATAGGTCATCTGGGAGATGCTGTCCGGGCTCTGGGAGGCGTGCAGCATGATGATGGCCAGGGAGGAGGGGCCGGCCATCAGGGGCATGGCGATGGGAACGATGAAAGGTTCGTCCTGTCCGGTCGTGCGTCCGGCGGAAGAGAGCATGTCCTTGGCGGGAAAGACCATGCCCAGCGCCACGAGGAACAGCAGGATGCCCCCGGAAATATTCAGGGTGGACGGTTCCAGTCCCAGCAGGTCCAGCAGGAATTTCCCGGAGAAGAAGAACAGGAGCAGCAGGCTCAGGGCAAACACAAGCTCCCGCATCAGAATGGCCTTCTGCTGGGCGGGCGAATATTTCTTCAGCATTCCCTGAATCATCGGGGCCAGTCCCACGGGATCAATGACGATGAACAGGAGAATAACGGTGGAAAGGAAGTCCTGCATGGAGTAAGCCCGTTGTAAACGATACGGGCGTGCACGTCAAAGAGAACCGTCGGCAGCGGAAATTTTCCCCGTCCGGATGGCCGTTTTCTCCACCAGTTCCGGAAATGGGTTTTTATATCTGGAAAGCGATTTGAGGGACTTTGGGAGGCTTTGCGCAGGAGACCATGGGATTTTTAGGAGAGGTAATAAGTGTTCTAGAATGACGGTGTACAAGTCGAGCATGTGCCCGAAATGGATTGTATAAGCTACTTCCGGCATCAGGAGGCAGTATTTTTACCGCCTCCAAGGCGATTGATCAACCAAAGAAAAATCTGCCCTCCCTACATATTTTCTCCGAACACCCCGCTCTCCGAATCCGTCCCAGAAGTTTACTTCCAACTCGTATCTCTTGTCATTGCGGAGTAAGTCGAGATATGTCAATAATAAATAGGCATTTTGGATAGGCACTTCATGTTTCTCTCCGGGTTCCAGAGTAATGAAGTGTATGGAGTTCGCTCTACGTTCTATCAGATATGGGGCTCCATACCAAGCTATGGCTTTTTCCATCTTTTTCCCGTTTCCCAGTTTTAAGTAGATATATATGGAAATATTCGGGCCATTATCCTTGAGGGGATAGAAGTCGTCAAAAAGGCGAACCGTCTTTTCGCCCTTGTTCGTGAACACCAGCTTGAAGTCCGGGAAAGCCTCTCTCGCGTCAAACCGGTTTTTTTCCATCACAACGGAGCATTCCACTCCGTTGTCAGCCGTATCCCCCCATGCCGCTGCATGGAGGGACAGGCAAACCAAAATTCCTAAATACCGGAAGATTTTTTTCATCACAGCGAGAGTTTGGCCGTCGCCCGGAGAGTCCCCAGGAAACAATCCTTACCCTGCTGATTATAGTAGCGCGTTTCGAGTTCACAAGAACATTGTTTCCAATCTTCCAGCTCGACTTCATCGAGGAACACCGGAATCGTGACGCTGTATTCCTGGCCGGGGGAAAGCTCCCGGTAGTTCAAGGGACGGTTGAAGGTGATTTTTCCCGTTTCAGCATTCAGGATGCGGACGTTCCCTTGTTCGCTCCTCAACACCGTCAGGAAGAAATAATCAGCCGTTTCGTCGTTGATTTCATCGGGAATGCGGACAGGCTCATTTCCTTCGTTGCGGAAGCACAGCGTAATCCTGCCTTCCGCGAACCGGGAAGTATCCGCAATGGAGAGCTTCAGGGGGGACGGTTCCTCCGCAACGGCCATGCTGCGGGTTTCCCCTTCGCTGACCGGAGGCATGAAACAGGGCGGCTCAATAGCTCCCGGTTCCGTGATTTGATCGGGTACGTTGCTCCATCCATTGGCTTTCGCCTGTTGTATGACTTGGCGGGTAGCTTCATTCAGAGCTTGTTGTCCGGCACAGTAGGGACGGTCATTGGCATCGTCTGGTAATCCTCTGACATAATTATCAACTTCAAACCAGAAGCGCTCCGTCCAAGTGTTGGCATATTCTTGCGCGAATTGGATGACAGTATCCATGTCGGGGACATTCTCAATATTAAAAGTCTTTTCTTCAATTTTTTCTTGAATCTTCATGTGCTTCCAGAAAAACTTGCCTGCATCTTCGTATTGTCGGCAATGGTGATTCTCATGAGCCGAGGAAGCCTCCTTTGTATGCCATGCTCCTACCCCTGGACGAGATTGATAGCCGTTCATTGAGTTAACTGCTGTAATGGCTTCTGCTTCGGTCTTGGGAGGGTTAAGCGTAGCGTCCCTGTAACCTCCAGTGCGTATAACAACGTCAGCACCCCCAGAAACAGCGACAACACGCGTCCTCCAAAGTTTGGCCGCCTCATCCTTGCAAACCGTTACTACGGTAGAGGGTTTAGTTCCTCGTGTTGTGCAGGCGTTATCTTCATCAAGATAGGTAGTTTTCGGTTTTTTAAATTCATATTCGACTTCCTTGGATTCTTCGCATTTGATGTCGGATTCCCTTTCAATCGTCCACAGCTTGATTTTGGGAGAAGGCGAAAATTCACGCTTCATCGTGGAATCTCCTTCATATTTCCCTTCCTGAATCGGTTCCTTGTCCATCGTGACGTTGAACGCGATCGCGTTGTTGCTGGTAGGATCATAGGCGTTGTTGGTCCACGACAAGGCAACCTTGTAATAACCAGCTTTCAAATATCTGGAAGCCGTTTTGATATTCAGCTTGCCGTTGGGTTTATCTCCCTTCTTTTCGCAAAGCTTATCACCAGTTATTGTAATACTGCCGGAGTCGTCGGCCTCTACGCCGAAGTAATACAGGCCGTCTTCTTCGACCTTGATGAACATTTCCGGAGCACCGGGACAAGTGGCGTGTTCACACGCCGACCCGTCAAAGTTGAACGTCATCGCATCGACTCCGAGCTTCTGAGGGATGAGAGCCTGGTACCCGTCGCAGATGACCTTCGGGCCAACAGCCTTGTTTAGAGGAATATAGTTATTCATTTTCCTGATCGTTTCTTGTTTCTGAACCAAACGTTTAGTTCACCGGGAATCATGAAGAGTTCCTGGGCCAGCAACAACACGCCTCAGACGTGATAAGAAGACGAACTTCGACCGCCTTCACGAAAAGACTGCCAAATGAATATTCTCTGATCTATGCCAGAAACCACCCCGGTTCAATCCGAAGGTTTTTACAGAACAAAATGGATGCTTTGACAATCGATTCAAGGAAGAAAAAACAGGAAGCAATCCGAAGAGAGAATTGCAAATGCTCTACCGATTCCAGGGCGATTGATCGACCACGGAGAAATTTTCTCTCCCTACATACTTCCTCCAAATACCGGGATCTCCATACCCATCCCGAAAGATTACTTCCAACTCATAGTTCTCACCATTGCGAAGACGGCGTAAAGGCCCAAAATAGTGCATCAACAGATAAGCATCCTTAATGAGCACTTCATGCTTTTCTCCGGGCTTCAGCGTAATAAAATTCAAGAAACGTCCTCGTTCAATGCAATAATGAGGGTAATATGCTGCTACCTTTTTCCTTTTCTCTTTTCCCAGTTCCGAAAAAATCTCTATGGAAATATGCGGCCCGTCATCCTTCAGGGGATAAAAGTCGTCGAACAGGCGCACGGTCTTTTCTCCCTTGTTGGCGAACACCAGCTTGAAGTCAGGGAAAGCCTCCCTCGCGTCAAACTCGGTTTTTTCCATCACTACGGAACATTCGATCCCATTGTCGGCCATGTCCCCCATGCCGCCGCATGGAAGGACAGGATTGCCAGACATCCTAAAAACTGAAAGATTCTTTTCATCACAGCACAAGTACCTCTCATTCTAGTAACTATAGTAAATTGTTTTGTGTTCACAAGAACATTGTATCAATTTTTCAAGTATTCCCTGTTTCAGCGTTCAGGACAAGGCGGCTCAAGGGCGCCTTATTCTGTGACCTGATCGGGTACCGTGCTCCATCCGTTGGTTTTTGCTTGGGCGATAATCTGGAGAGTCACTTCATTCAGGGCTTTTTGGCCGGCACAATAAGGACGAGAATTGACCTCATCCGGTAACCGTTTTATATAGTTTTCCACTTGATTCGAAAGATCGCTCTCAAAACCCAGAGCAAATTGTTCCATCCTTCTTACAGAGTTCTTCGCCAGCAATGGAAAGGCTTCCGGTGTCGTCGGTTTCCGCTCCGAAATAATACAGACCATCTTCCTCGACCTTGATGAACATTTCGACGCGCTGGCGCAAGTGGCATGTTCGCATTCCGAACCGTCAAAGTTGAACGTCATTGCATCGACTCCGAGCTTTTGGGGAATGAGGGCCTGGTAACCGTCGCAGATGACCTTCGGGCCAACAGCCTTGTTTAGAGGAATATAATTATTTATTTTCCTGATAGTTTCTTGTTTATGAACTAAACGTTTAGTTCTTCAACGGACATGAAGAATTCCTGGGACAGCAGCAACAAGCCTCATGCGAGATAAGAGCCGATTCCTGGAAGAATCGGCCGCCTTTGGATATCTGCCGTATCATCCGGCCAGAACGCTCGAAAGAAAGGGAAAAATCTTTGCCCGTCTCATATGAAAAATTGGCGTATGCCATTCATTACCATCTAATATATGTTATTGTAGTTGGATGTATTTCTTCGCAAATAGGTTAATTGGTGCAGCAGCTACCGGGCCTGATAGCTGCGCCCTTCCTGCCGGATAAATCCCCTATTCCAGATGGCCGTTTTCTCCACCAGTTCCGGGGCCAGGTAGAAGGTTTGGAAACTCTGCCTTCCGTTCCGGATGGAGACTGGAAAGACCGGGGGAGGCACAGCCATGGCCGGAAGAGAAAAGGCTTTATAACAGTGGGGGCCGGGGCAACGCGGCGTTCCTACGGTTCCGGTGTCCGGTGTTCCCGTTTGCGGAGAAAACCGGTTTTCAGGAAGGCGGATTCGGGACGGGGAGGAAAGAAATCCGGTTTGCCCGGCGAAGAGTTTCCGCTCCCTGGGCCGGGAACGAAGAATGCTTCCGTTTCCAGAGTTACAGAAGGAGGTCCTGGATGTTGTCCGAGGAGATGACGCCCGTTTCCGTGGAGGACAGCACGCAGAGAGCGTCCACCAGGTTTTCCTGGCCCAGAGCCAGACCGGCTTCTTCCACCAGCACATCGTCAATGTTCAGGGTGGCGATGGAGAGGGGGGGCGTTTGCGGAGCAGAGGGTTCCATCAGGGCTGCAATGCCGATGACGGCAGCCACCAGGGCCGCCGCCGCGGCGCCCCAGATGCGGAAGGAGTTCCGCTTGAAGTGGTGGATGGATTCCGCCGGAACGGCGGTGGCGTGTTCTTCCCCGGCAATACGCATCATGACCCTGCGGGCAAAATCATCCCCCGGCGCAGGCTGGGAGGCATGGCCCAGAATCTGCCAGAGTTTTGTATCGTCCTGTTCGTTCATTGTGGTGTTTCTGCTGAGGTTTCCATGAATAAAAACACCGGAAAGCGGGTCCGGTTTCTTGGCGGCGTCATTTTTTCCGTTCCGCCGCCTGCCTGATGACGGGGGCCAGCACGGCGGCGATGCGCTCATAGCCGGCCGCGGAGGGATGCAGCCCGTCGCTGGAGAGTTTTTCCGGAACGTGTCCTGCGGCGTTCGCCATGACGCGTCCCGGTTCCGTGTACAGGAAGCCCTGTTCTGCGGCCAGACGGTTCAGGAGGAGATTGATGGCGGCAATGCGTTCCGCGGTATCTTTACGGGCGCTGTTGCGCGGGTAGAAGCCCTGGAGGATGATGACGGCCTTTTTCAGCCTTCCGGTAATTTCCCCGCAGACGGCGCGGATGCCCTGGAGTATTTCCCCGTCCGTGTTTTCCGCGAGGTTGTTCGTGCCGAGGAGCACCACGCAGACGGCATCGTCCGCCGCTCCGTCCAGTTCGCCGTGGCGGAGCCGCCACAGGGCGTTTTCCACCCGGTCATAGCCGAAGCCCAGATTGACCGCCCTCATTCCCTCCGTGCACAGGCTCCAGGTTTCCGGAGATTTCTGGAGGATGTCCCGGTGCGGTTCGTCCACGGGAGGCCCTCCCCAGAAATGCGTGATGGAGTCTCCGATGAAGAGGAGGTCCGGATGCGTTTTCCTCACCGCGCGGCAAGCGGCTTCGTGCCGGGCCGCCCAGTCGTAAATCATGAAGTCCCTGTTCTGGGTGCAGGGAATCAGCGTGGAAGGAACGGGCTGGGCGGGAGGAGCTCCGGGCATGATGAAGGTTTCCGGGGCCGTCAGCCCGCGCTTCCCGTGGAACAGGCGGAAGCGGATGCGCGTGCCGGGCGGGGCCTGCACCGGAGCCAGGTAGCGGCCCTGCGTGCAGAGCATGCGGGGGGAAGTCGCATTAACGTCCATCCGGATGACGGCTCCCGCAGGGGCGTTCACCATGGTGAGTTCCAGTTCTCCCGCGCCGTTCAGGGCGGCGCGGATGCCGGGGGTTGGAGATGGTTCTGTCATGAGACGTCGCGCATGTGCTGGCGCATCTGCCTGCGGCCGATGGAGTCCGGTCCACGGCCGTCCTGCATGCAGTAGTTTACGGGACGGCTCTGGGAGGCGCCGTGCGGAGCGCCCAGGCGCTTGTCCGGTTCCGACGGCAGCAGACGCACCACTCTTTTGTTTTTCCAGACCAGCCAGAGCGCCACTACGGCCACCAGTGCGGAGGCGTGCAGGATGATGCCGGCTACATTGGCCAGGGCAAAGGACATCCAGGCCTTCATCATGGCGTGCAGATGGGATTCACGCGCTTCCTCCGGCTCCTGGATGGTGATGTTGGCTTCCGGGATGCTGGCGGGGTTGTCCGGGTCCAGCGCGGGCAGGGAAGGCTTGGGGGCGGAGGCCATGTCCGCCTCTGTCCTCCGCGCCAGGGAAATCATGGCTTCAACAAGCTCGTCCTGCGGGTTGGTGAACCGGGAGGCGTCCTGCTTCACCTGGTACAGGAGGTCCCGCCGCCCCGCATCCCCGAGCTGGGCGCTCAACTCCGGATCCAGCGCGATCTGGGCGCTTTTAATGTCCCCCATGTGGAAGTGGAGGAGCAGGTTCCGTTCCTTGTTTTTGAATATCTGGCGGGCGATTGTGGGGGCGTTGACGGAAGGGGGGACTTTCTGCCCGGCCGCGAAGATGCTGACGAACAGGTTGACGTTGTAACGGGATTTGATGAGCTTGATGAGTTCAATGACGTCATTGCTCTCCACTTCCGTGAGAAGCTTCTGGGGGTCGATCAGGCCCGTGGAGGTGCGGATGTAGTCCGGAAGGAAGTATTCGTTGACGTCCGTGAAATCCTCCGGAACAGGGTCCACAGCGGGGGAGTCTGCATTGGCGGAGGGTTCCGGGACGGAGGCGGAAGGGGCCACAGCCGCATCCACAGGGGGCAGAAGGGGTGCGTTGGCTTCCCACCAGGTGCCCTTCATCAGGGATTGCTGGTCACGGGCGTTCCATTTAAGGGCGGGGAATTCCTGCGCCGGGGCCACGCACATGGCCGCCGCCAGCATGAAGGGGAACAGCAGGAATCTCATAGGCCGCCTCCTTTCCGGTTTGCGGGGGGAGGGGGCGTCAACCCGTAGCGCATGGGGTGCCTGACCTTGGAGCGCGCCTTCCGGGCCACGAGCTGGACGGCGTCTTTCATGATGGAGCCCACGGCCTGGAGCAGCATGCTTTCCCGCAGGGGGATGCGGGCCTTCATGATGGATTTGTTGATCAGGTCCGGCTCTACGTAGGGATCCAGTTCATACCCCCACATGAAGCAGGCCGTGTCCGTCCGCACGTCCAGTACCAGAATCAGGAGCCACTGGGGGTCCAGCGGGCCCTGGTGGCTGGGGAAGCCGGCTTCGTCCACCGTCAGGTGGTTCATCATCCAGAAGCTGTGGGGAATGAGGGAAAAGGGCTCCAGGATGTTGGGGAAATAGACGGAAAGGAGGACGGGGGGAATGCGGCGCTCCAGTTTTTCCAGCAGGGCGTTCAGCTTTACGCGGTCCTGCTGCCGCAGGGCGCCGGCGTTGTCGCATACGCGGCGGTAGGGGATGGAGTCCCTGCCGTATTTCTTGTCCAGGTTTTCCAGGGAAAAGCCGCAGTGAGGGCACAATGATTCCGCCCCGCGGTGGAAATTATGTAAACACTTCGGACAAGTCGGCACGGGGAAAGTTTAAGCACGAAATTCGCTACCGAAAAGGCTAATTGTCAGAAAGAAATCATGTATGTCTCAATCTTCCAGATTTTCTTTCGTCACACGGTAAATGGCGGCGCACCTGGGGCAGGTGACTTCCAGCGCCTCTTCCCCCTGGAACAGGTCTTCCTCTCTTTCCTGAAGCGCCTTGAGCGTCGGCAGGATGCGGTCCAGCGTGCAGCCGCAGTAAAAGCGGAACCGGCGCGTTTCCAGCACTCGGGTATCTTCATCCTCTTCCAGATGGGCCATTTTTTCCCGGGTTAGGGAATTCAGCCATTCTTCATCCGCGTCCGGCTGGGCCGTCACCATGGTGTAGCATTCATCCGGCAGTTCAATGCAGCGTGCGTTTCTCTGTTCGCTCTGCTTGTAGAATTCCTCCACCCACCGGGCGGGGGAGGTTCCCGGAATGGGGACGACGGAGTACCGCGGTTCAAAGCCCTTGCGGAGCAGGGTGGAGTACAGCGTGTTTTCCTCAGGCTCCTTGATGTCCTGCGTGAAGATGCGCCCCACTACGGATTCCGTCAGGGAGGAGCCCGTAACGAACAGGTTGGCTACGGCGGGCGTTCTGAGGTTGACCGTCCAGGCGTGCTGTTCCGCCCAGGGCCGCGCGACCATGTAGAGGGTGAAGTAGGCCATCAGCTCTTTCAGCAGGCTGTCGTAGGGTTCCTCGTTACGCAGGCCGTACTGCATGAGATGAAGGTAGTAGTCCGTGAACAGGGGAGAGAATTTCGCCTTCAGCGCCAGGCAGTTGCGCCCACGGACAAAGATGGATTCAACCGTAACGAATTCTTCTACCAATTCTTCGCTCATATCATTCAAATTCGGCCCTTTCCGGTAGAAAATCAACCGTTCCTCCTGTCATTAGGGCCCGTCATGACAGGTAGGCGCCGCGGGGGCGGCCTCCTTGCCCGGCATGGAAAAGGAGGAAAAGAGGCTGGCGGAGAAATGAGGGCGCAGGCCCGGCGGCAGCACGCAATACAGTCTTTACCATGCCTTTCCGCGCGTTTAACATGCACCCATGGCAACTGACAAGAATATCACCATCCACACTTCCAAGGGCGACATCAAGCTGACGGTATTCGCTTCCAAGACGCCCGTGACGGCGGCTTCCTTTCTGAACCTGGCTTCCAGGGGCTTCTATGACGGCCTCAAGTTCCATCGCGTGATTCCGAATTTCATGATCCAGGGCGGCGATCCCACCGGCACGGGCATGGGAGGCCCCGGCTACCGTTTTGAGGACGAGTGCCGCCCGGACCTCAAGCATGACGGCCCCGGCGTGCTTTCCATGGCGAACGCGGGACCCGGCACCAACGGTTCCCAGTTCTTCATCACGCATGTACCTACCGACTGGCTGAACGGCAAGCACACCGTCTTCGGCAAGGTGACGGAAGGCCAGGACGTGGTGGATTCCATCGGGCAGGGGGATACCATTTCCGGTATCACGATTGAAGATGGCGCGGACGATCTGTTCACGGAGCAGGCCGACCGCATCGCCGCGTGGAACAAGGTTCTGGACAAATAAGCTTATCCGGCTTTTCCTGGCGGCGGAACAGGCGATGCAACGCCGCGTTCCGCCGCCTTCCTCTCTCTACTCATTCGGTACATGGTTCTGGCCGTTCAAAATCTGCGCGTGCAGTACGGCGCGCGCGTCCTGTTCAATGATCTTTCCTTCACGGTGGAGGATGGGGAAAGAATTGCCCTGGCGGGGCATAACGGCGCGGGCAAGTCCACGCTGATGAAGTGCATGGCCGGCCTGAATGAGCCGGATTCCGGCTCCATCATCAAGTCCAGGCACTCCCAGGTGGGCTATCTGCCCCAGGAGGGCATCCATGTCCGCGGGCGCAGGCTGATTGACGAGGCCATGTCCGCCTTTGCGGACCTGATGGACCTCCAGGAGCGCATTGACGCCCTGACGCAGGAGATGGAGAAACTGGACCCCCGTTCCGCCGCCTATTCCGAAGTGCTCAACGAGATCGGGGAACTGGAGCTGGTGCTGCACGCCCATGATTCCGCCCGGCTGCGCCCCCGCACGGAGTCCATCCTGCGCGGCCTGGGGTTCAAGGACCGGGACTTTGACCGGGACTGCGGGGAATTTTCCGGCGGCTGGCAGATGCGCATTGCGCTGGCCAAGCTGCTGCTCCGGGAACCGGAAGTGCTGCTGCTGGACGAACCCACGAACCACCTGGACATTCAGTCCCAGCGGTGGATGGAACAGTACCTGCGCACCTACCGGGGGGCCATCATCCTCATTTCCCACGACGTCGCGCTGCTGGATTCCCTGGTTTCCCGAACGATTGCCTTTTACCACGGGCGCGCGGAGGAGTACGCGGGCAATTTTTCCTATTTCCTGAAGGAAAGCGTGCTGCGGAAGGAGATTCTGCTGCGCCAGAAAAAGGCCCAGGAACGGGAAATCGCCAAGACGAAGGAGTTCATCGACCGGTTCCGCTACAAGGCTACCAAGGCCTCCCTGGTGCAGTCCCGCATCAAGCAGTTGGAGAAGGTGGAGCTGATTGAGGTGGAGGAGGATGACGCCGTGATGAATTTTCATTTTCCCACCCCGCCTGCCGGCGCGCATTCCGTGGTCAGGCTGGAAAAGGTTTCCAAGCGGTACGGCTCCATTTCCGTCTTTGAGGATGTGGATTTTGAAATCGTGAAGGGGGACCGCATCGCCATTGTGGGGGTGAACGGAGCGGGAAAGTCCACGTTTTCCCGCCTCATTTCCGGCGGGGAGGAGCCCAGCTCCGGGAGCGTGACGATGGGGCGCCATACGCAGATCGCTTTTTTCTCCCAGACGCATGCCGATGACCTGGACCCGGAAAAGACCGTCCTGGAATGCGTGGAGGGGGCCGCTACGCGGGAATCCGCGCCCATGGTGCGGAACCTGCTGGGCTGCTTCCTGTTCCGGGGGGACGACGTGCACAAGCGCGTGGGCGTGCTCTCCGGGGGGGAACGCTCCCGCGTGGCGCTGGTGTGCATGCTGCTGCATCCGGCCAATTTCCTGATTCTGGACGAGCCGACGAACCACCTGGACATCCAGTCCCAGCAGGTGCTTCAGCAGGCGCTGTCCGAATATCCGGGTTCCTACTGCATCGTTTCCCACAACCGCAGCTTCCTGGACCCCATTGTGACGAAGGTGCTGGAATTCGTGCCGGGAGAGAAACCGCGCGTTTACATAGGCAACGTTTCCGATTATCTGGAGAAGGTGGAGCGGGACCAGGCCCTGGCTTCCTCCGCTGCGTCTGCCGTCTCCGGAGCGGCTGACCCGGGAGCCGGGGCGGACCGCAAGGCGCGCAGACGCATGGAGGCGGAAATCCGCCAGAAAAAGGCGCGCCTGCTCCGTCCCCTCCAGGAAAAACTGGAACAGTTGGAAGCGGAGATAGCGCGTCTGGAAACGGAAAAGACGGAGATCACCTCCCAGTTGGAACGTCCGGAGGTGGCGGCTGATACGGAGGCCGTCATGGAGCTCACCACCCGGTTCCAGCAGGCGGACCGCCAGTTGGAAACCTGTTTTACGCAGTGGGCCGATCTTTCAGAAAAGATTGAAGAGACGGAAGCCCGTATTGAAGAAGAGGCGGAAAGAAACGTTTCCGGAAATTGAGCGGATTTTTATTTAAAAAAACAGGACCGTTTCCCGGTGGGGGACGGTCCTGTTTTAGTAAAGGAATAAAGCAGAGATTAAATGATGCTCCCGCTTATACGCGGCGGCGCAGGAGCAGGGCGGCCAGTCCGAGCAGTCCGAGGGAGGCTGTGGCCGGTTCCGGCACTGCGTCCCCGTGGAGGGCCAGTTGGGAAAGCCCCAGGAAGGTGCCCCCGGTGTTGGGTGCCTTGGCGTTCACGGTGAGGGTAAAGGTTTCTCCCGCCTTGACCGTGACCGGGGTATTGAAGGAGGCTTGCTGGATGTCCGCTGTCGGCGTGCCGTTCTTGTCGGCCTGGACGCGTTCGAAGCTCAGATCAGCCGTGGCGGAGGAATCTCCGGCGGCCAGCGTGACGGTAGCGGTTCCCGTTTTGGAATCCGTGTTTCCGTGCCGTGTTCCGGTACCGGTGACGAATTGGAAGCCCAGGTTCAGGGAAGAGATGATGATGTCCTGCGTAGCCGTGAAGGAAAAGGTGACGGTCCATCCGGCGTTGTTATTCTGCATTTGGACATTGGGGACAAGGAGGTCCGCGGCCAAATTGCCGGAAAGGGATGTGGAAGGATTGGTGAGCGAGACGGAAGCGCCGTCCAGAAAGTCACTGTCCACATTGATGGCGGTCTGGCGGAACTGGGTTTCATACAATGTCGTTGCCGCTTGTACGCCGGAAATGCACAGTAAAAAAGCTGGGATGGAAAGAAGCTTTTTCATGCGCGCCATACTAGCGGATTAGATATCCGGTAACGGAGAAGGGAAAATGGAAGTGAATGATGGAACACATCCTCAATGATTCATGAATACGGAACTTCATTGCATCTTGAACGTATTTCTGATTATTCCCCTTTTCCCGCGGTGAAACTCGTTTTTTTTCAAAAAATTTTGTTGTCTGCGGATATCTAATCCGCTAACAGACATCCTGCCACGGTATAATAGAATGAATGTTTGCCTGAAACGGAAGATAACAGGCGCATGGCATGCCTGTTATCCTGGCGAATGAATCAGAAGCATGAAAAAGAACAACCATGCTCTGGGGGCGGAAAGCGTTGCAACGCCGGAGGCATTCCGTCCGGGAATATTCGCCAGCCGTTTTTCTTCCTGGAAAAAACAGCATGATTCCGGAAAGCAGGGGGAATCAGCCTTTTTGCAGAACGGGCTTTTCTCCCTTTTCTCTGACGCTCTTCCGCGTTTTTTTCCTGTACTCGGAAATCGTGACGCCGCAGAGGGTCAGGAGAATCCCCGTCAGGGATATCCAGGTCAGGCGTTCCCCCAGGATGATGGCGGAGGCCACTACGGCCACGACCGGAACCATGTAAATGTACACGCTGGATTTGACGGCTCCCAGGATTTCCACCACGCGGTTCCAGGAGAGGAAGCACAGGGCGGAGGCAAACAGGCCCAGGTACAGCAGATTGAGGGCGTTGACGGGCTTCACCATCAGATGCCAGTCCATGTTCACCGGAAGGACGAACAGGGCCGGAATCATCAGCACGATGCCGTAAAAGAAGATGCGGCGCGTGCAGATGATCATGTTGGACGTGTTGACGCCGATTTTTTTCATCAGGATGGAATAGACCGCCCAGACGAAGGCCGCGCCCAGAGCCAGCACGTCCCCCGCCGGGTTCAGTTCCAGCACGAAGGCGCCGTTCGCCATGATGAGGAAGATGCCTGTGAAGGCGGCGGCGAAGCCCAGGAAGAAGCGGCGGGAGAAGCCCTCCCCTTTCAGCAGGAAGTGGGCCAGAAGAGCCGTGAAGAAAGGCACCACGGCCACGATGATGCCCACATTGGAGGCGAAGGTGTACGTCAGGGCGATGTTTTCCAGCAGGAAGTACAGGGTGACGCCGGTGAGGCCCGCTCCCGCGAACAGGAGTTCCTTTTTCCAGCCGGAGAGCGGAAGCAGGCGCGGCTTCAGGCACCAGAGGAAAGCGTACCCGATCACGAAGCGGGTGAAGAGCACCGTGACGGGGGTAAAGTCCCGGAGAAGCACCTTGGTGGACACGAAGGTGGTCCCCCAGATCAGGATGGTCATCAGGGCGGCGGCATGGCCCAGCGTGCGTTGGCGGGAGTTCATCGGGTTGTAGGTAGTTGGGGGGCGCGGGCGGCTTCCAGCGTAAGGCCTACGATTTCCGCCGGTTCCGCGCTCCTGTTCCAGACGGCATGACGGCCGCCGCCGGGCACGAGCAGGGATTCATGCTCACGGACCGTTTTTTCCTCTTCGTCAAGCAGGATAACGACCGTTCCGCGGGTGACAATGAATAAATGGGCGTGGGCGTGGCGGTGCGGGGAAAGAGGGCCGCCGCCTCCGGGTTCCATGTTGGCGAAGGCTCCGTCCTTCAGGGTTCCCTGCGCATCCGTGAACAGGCTCCTGGCCGTGAAGCCCGTGTGGTTGGGGATAGGGGAGAAAGCGTCCATGCCGTTCAGTTGCGCGCCAGGTCGTATCCGTCCTTGCGGTCCTTGATGGTCCAGCCCAGCGCCGTTACTTCCGCCCGCAGGCGGTCGGCTTCCGCCCAGTCCCGGTTCTGCCTGGCCTGCCAGCGCTGTTCCGCCAGGGTGCGCACGTTCTCCGGCGCTTCCGCCTGTTCCTCTTCCGGCAGAAGAATGCCGAAAGCGGCCAGAATGAAGTGGAAGGCGTTCCGCATGCGGCGCGCTTCCTCCGGAGTCAGGGAGGGAACATCCGCCTTCCTGATGGCGCTGAAGACGTGGCCCAGGGCTTCCGGAGTGTTCAGGTCATCATTCAGGCTGTCCCAGGCCGGCTGGAAGATGCCCGGTTCCGGGGGGGCGGCGCAGAATTCCTCATAGGACGGAACGGAGTCCGTTCCGGAGGCGTTCCGGAGCTGCGCGTCGAATTTGGACAGGCGGTTCAGCGCGGCTTTGGCGTCCTCCAGGGAGGAAAGGGTGAAGTTCAGCGGGCGGCGGTAATAGCCCCCTGCCAGCACGTACCGGACGGCTGACGGCTTGTGGCCCAATTTATCCAGGTCCGCCAGGGTGTACATGTTGCCCAGGGATTTGGACATCTTGCCGCCGTCCACCAGCAGGTGCGTGATATGGAACCACAGGCGCGCAAAACCGCCGCCGCAGGCGCAGCGGGACTGGGCAACCTCGTTTTCATGGTGCGGGAACACCAGGTCCACGCCGCCGGAGTGGAGATCGAAGTCATTGCCGAAGTATTTGTGGATCATGGCGGAGCATTCCAGGTGCCAGCCGGGGCGGCCTTCCCCCCAGGGGGAGGGCCAGAAATTGTCCCCGTCTTCAGGGCGGCGGCTTTTCCACAGGACGAAGTCCGCCACGGAGTCCTTTTCATATTCATCCGCGTTGGACCGGGCATTGGCGGTTTTGCCCAGATCCAGTTCCCGTTCATCCAGGTGGGAAAGCTTTCCGTATTCCGGGAAGGAGGAGATCCTGAAGTACACGGAACCGTCTTCAGAGACATAGGCATGGCCTTTTTCCACCAGAGCCTGGACCATCCGTATCTGTTCGGGAATGTGGCCTACGGCGGAGGGTTCCACGTGGGGTGGAAGGCAGTTGAGGGCGGTGCAGTCCCGGTGGAACAGGTCCGCCCAGCCGGCGGTGAATTCCGCCAGGGATACTCCGGCTTTTTGGGAATCCCGGATGGTCTTGTCATCCACGTCCGTCAGGTTGCGGACGTGCATGGTGGGGGTTCCGCCCAGCTCCAGAACGCGGCGGAAAATATCCTGCATCACGAAGGTCCGGAAGTTGCCGATGTGGGCGGGGCCGTACACCGTGGGTCCGCAGCAGTAGAAACGCAGCGTTTTTCCGTCCATGGGGGAAATGTCCTGTGCCGTTCTGGTGCGGGTATCGTAAAGGTGTAACATGGCGGAACGATTAGAAGGGAAGAGGGCCCTCCGGTCAAGCGGGAAAAGAAGGCCGGGGACCTGCGGCTGCGCGCGTCCCCGGCCTTGAAGGAATCAGATGGTGGCGAGAGGCTGGAAAAGGTTATTTGCCCGCGTCCTGCTGGCCCTTCTTATAGTTCGCGTTGATGCGGTCTATTTCTTCCTGGGTGATGGAGGATTCCCGGTAGGGCTTGTTTTCCACCGTGCGTTCCAGGGTGTAGCCGAAGCGCTTCTGGAAGCGCTTCTTATGGGTTTCCATCTTCTTTTCAAAGTCTTCCAGGCTGGGGCGGTCCTTATGGCTGCCCCAAGCGGTTTCAGAGACCGCCATGGCGCGCGGATAGGTCATGTACATCAGCAGTTCCCCGGAGGGAATCCATTCCGCCCACATGCAGAGGTTGATGCCCTTGATGTGCTTGACGTCGTTCTTGTCACGCCCGTTGCGGGGGTCGAAGTTGTAGCAGTCTTTCAGCAGGATGGGGCCGCCGCCGGGCCGGGCGCGCACGTCGTCCGCCGGGAATTTCATCTGGGTGCGGGCCAGGTAGTACTTGTACTGGGGAGTGACGATGAGGTCGATGCCCTGTTCCTTCGTCTTGTCAATGCAGCGGGGGAATTCTCCCGGCAGCCAGGACATGACGGTTTCCCCCTTGTGGTAGTAGCCTTTGTTGATGTCGTACCACAGGATGGGCTTTTTCTTGTTCTTGGCAAGCATGGCTCCAAGGCTCTTCGTGAAGTCGCTCATCTGGGCTTCCACGTCGTCCCCCTGGCCCTTCTTGGCGCGCGCGGCCTGGCAGTCCGGGCACTTCTTCCAGTCGCCCATGGGGCATTCGTCCCCGCCGATGTGGACGTACGAGAAGGGGAATATCTGGTTGACGGTGTCAAAGGTGTCCTTGAGGAATTTCTTGGTGCCCGGTTTCTGCGGGCAGATCAGCTTGGAGGAAACGCCGCCGTGCGTCCATACCTGGGCCCGCTTGGTGTTGCAGCAGAATTCGGGGTAGGATGCGGCCAGGGCCATGTTGTGGCCCGGCATTTCCACTTCCGGCAGCACCTGGATGCCGCGCGCCTTGCAGTAGGCCACCAGGTCCTGGAGTTCCTTCTTGGAGTACATGCCTTCATTGGCCAGCAGGGAGTTGTTCTGGCCTTCCGGAGCGGAAGGGCGGACCGCTCCAATCGTGCGGAGCTTGTCGTAGCCCGGCACGGGGAGGCGCCAGCCCTGGTCTTCCGTCAGGTGGAGGTGCAGGACGTTGTACTTGTAGTAGTGCATGGCGTCCACGAAGTTGTAGAGCTCCTTCATCGGGTAGTGGTAGCGGCCCACGTCCACCATCATGCCGCGCCAGCCAAAGTCCGGGGAGTCCTGGATGCTGCCGCAGGGGAGGCCCTCCGGCGTGTCCGAGAGCTGGTCCTGAAGCTGGAGAAGGGTAGCCATGGCCATGGCTTTCCCGTTGGGCGTGCTGTAGCGGAGCTCCACGCCGCCGGGCGTCAGCTTCATGGTGTAGCCCTCGTTTCCCAGCCCGGCGACCTTCTGTTCGTTCAGGATTTTGAGGTTTTTGGTGGTGCCGGAGGCCGCCGTCACTTTGACGGGTTCCGGAATGATGTTGTAGGGATTGGTTCCGGCCCAGCAGAGGGAGCCCAGGAACGCGGCCGCTAGCATTAATGCTTTCATGTGATGATGTTTGGTGATGGTTGTTGTTTGGGAGGATGTACGGATTCCGTTCCGCCGCCGTCCGGGTTGGACCCGGAAAGCGTTCTTTCAAAAGGAACCGGGGCGTGGAAGTTCTCAGTCTTTGGCGGGTGCGCAGTCCCACTGCGGCTTGACGGCCAGCTTGCCCGTGGCTCCCGGGAAGCCTTCCGGCACCTGGCAGTCCTTGCGGAGCTTGCCGTACAGTTCCTTCAGCTCCTTCACGGTTTCCGCATATTCCGGCTTGTTGATGACGTTGTGCATTTGGGCCGGGTCCTTCTGGTTGTCAAAAAGCATCCATTCGTCGCTGGTCCAGATATAGGACAGCGTGTAGCGGTCCGTGCGCAGGCCGTCATGGCGCGGAGCGTTGTGTTCACCCGGATTTTCGTAAAAAGCGTAGTAAAGAGAACGGTTTTTGAAATCCTGATGTTCTCCGGTCTTGAACAGGGGAGTGAGGCTGCGGCCCTGGAAGGTATTCATATTTTCCTTGGTATTTACCCCGGCTACGTCGCAGAAAGTGGGAGCATAATCCAGTTCCTGCACCATGGCGGAGGAGCGCACGCCCGGCCTGATGTGGCCCGGCCATCTCATGATGAGGGGCATGCGGAAGGATTCTTCAAAAATCCAGCGCTTGTCGTACAGGCCGTGTTCGCCCATGTAGAATCCCTGGTCTCCGCAGTAGAGCACCAGCGTATTCCTGTCCAGGCCGTTCTGTTTCAGATAGTCCATGATCTGGCCGACGCTTTCGTCCACGGAAAGAACGGTGCCCAGATAGTCTTCCATATAATGGCGCCAGCGGCGCAGCAAAATGTCGCGCTGCGTTTTGATTTTCCCGTTTTTAATATCTTTGACAAGCTGTACAGTACGGGCCTTGTGATAGTTGTACCAGGCTTCCTTCTGCTGCGGGTCCATGCGCACCCATTCCGGCATTTCCCAGTCATACTGAGTATGCAGGGTCTTGGATTCCGGGCAGGAAAGCATTTTCTGGATGTCTTCCGGGACCACCTCCTTGATCAGGTGCTCGTCAGACCATACGTTGAAATGGTTGAGCAGGGTTTGTTCCGTCATTTTCAGGAATTCCGGGCGGTCTGCAAAATCGTCTTCCAGATTGGCGGGCGGGTCAATGGCGTCCGCATACTGTTTGGCGCGGCCCAGATTCTGAATGGAGGGGCACCAGCAACGGTGGGGTGCCTTGTGGCCCACGACGAGCATGAAGGGTTTGTCCTTGTCCCTCTGGTCCAGCCATTTGAGGCTTTTTTGCGTGACCAGTTCCGTGGCATAGCCGGGTTCCGTTTTCACCACGCGTTTGCCGTCCTTGCCGGGAGTGATGAAATCCGGATTGAAATAGTTGCCCTGGCCGGGGAAAATTTCCCAGTAATCGAATCCGGTGGGGTCGGATTCATATTTGGACGTATCTCCCTTGGCGCCCGGCGGAATGGCTTCCAGGTGCCACTTGCCGACAATGGCTGTCTGGTAACCGGCCTTTTGGAGCATTTTCGGGAAAGTGGGCTGGGAACCGTCAAAGGGAGCCGCATGTTCGTTGAAGAGGTACCCGTTCATATGGGAGTGGCGGCCAGTGTAAATACAAGCCCGCGAAGGTCCGCACAGGGAGTTGGCGCAGTAGCTCCGGTCAAAGACCATGCCTTCGTCCGCCAGTTTGCGGAAGTTTGGATAAGGCATGGGAGAATCCTTTTCACAGGTGCCCAGGGTCTGGTAGGAATGGTCGTCGGTGACAATGACCACGATGTTGGGGCGCTGGTCCGGCGTCTGCTTTTGAGGCTGGTCCGCGGAAGCGGACAGGGGACAGGCCGCAAGCATCAGGGCGATGGCGGCATGACGGTTCATTGTTAAAATCATGAATTAAACAGGCAATGGTTGGAGAGGGGGAAGCGGCGGAATTTGTCCGCAAGGGCATTCCTGCCGGTACGGAAAAGACCACATCCCCGAAAGAAAAAATGCTGGAAGAGAGTTTTAGGAAAAATAAAACATCAGTTTCATATTTCAATACAAAAATGGGGATGGAGCGGAAGCCCATGAATAAACCGTTCCGCAGCCGGACGGCAGGGGAAAAGCCGTTCAGGTGCCACGTGGGCCGGAGCGCTTGTTCCGACCGTTGTTTTCATGGGATTCTTTCTGTTCCAGGAGCCATGTTCTGTCTTCAAGGCTGAGCCTTTTCAGGGATGTTCTGCTCTGGTGTCCGTCCAGCTCCTGAAGCCAGAGGGTCTGGGTCTTTTCCGAATAACGGGAAAGCTTGGCGAAGACGGTATTTCCGTTGACTCCTGTCCAGACCCGGTAGCCTTTGGGAATCAGCGTTTTTTTAAACTCTTCATATTGTTGCTTCGCCAGTTTGACGCTGTTCTTGATCTGGTCAAAGTAAAGGGCGTTTTGTCCGGTGTAGTAACCGCGCAGCGTATCCACTTTGGAGCCGTCCGGAGACATGACCAGAAGCACGGGCGTTCCTCTCACGCCAAACAGGGAGGGAGCCTTTTTCACATACTCCAGCATCTTCTGGCGCTTCCTGTAAACAGGTTCGCTTTCAAATTTTTCCGCCTGGTCGTAACAGACGCGGACGACATTCTTTTTTGCCCAGTCTTCAAATTCCTTCGTATGGAGAAGTTCGGTTCCAAGTTTTTTGCTGGGAGGGCTGCCCACGGAATGGTGGAACCAGATGAGAATGGGTTTTCCGGAACTCTGGGCTTCCCGGAGGGCGGTGGGATAGCTTTGAATCCAGCGTTCGTTTTCCTTACGCTGGGCGAAAGCCTCTTCCAGCCCGGGGATGGGGGCGTCCGGGTCATGAGCGTCCGTGTAATAGATGGCCCCACTGTCTGCCTTGGTCATTTCCTCCTGTGTGGTGGCGGTAAGATGGGTGGCCTGTTGCTGATTCGGAGTAGTGCTCAACAGCCCCGTCGGAACATTGGCGATGGAATTGGCCTTATTGTCCTGCATGTATTCCGAAAGGCTTTTTTTTACCTTCGGTTCTTCCTGTTCCGGAGAGGTCCCTACGCAGGAGCAGAGGGCGGCGGAAGCAAGAAAGAGCATGGACAGCCTTGGCAGACTCATGACTGACCTGATAGCATAACAGGAAAAAATGCGCAACCGGGAATTGTTCAACGACTGCGGCGGTTTCAGTGTTTCTTGGCGTCCTGTTCCTTCTGCTTCCGGTTCCGTATGGCGATAATTTGCTGACGGCGTGTTACCACGCGCGTGACGTCTCCGGTTGTTTTGCCGTCAAAAAGAAAGATCTGCTCGTAAATACCCATCCTGACCTCATCCTCCCCGCTGGCAGGGGCATGAATGCTCGCCAAAACACAGGCCGAGAGAACCCCGGGAAAACAGTCTCTCCATGTTCAAACGGAGAACTGATATAAAACCGGGAGGAAGAGGGAAAGCACCCGTTTAGCGGCCCTGTGGAAAGAAAATGGGTTAATCCCCCGTTTTCAGCACCTTGATGAACGCTTCCTGCGGAATGTTGATTTTTCCGATGGCCTTCATGCGCTTTTTGCCTTCCTTCTGCTTTTCCAGAAGTTTGCGCTTGCGGGTGACGTCCCCGCCGTAGCATTTGGCCGTCACGTCCTTGCGCATGGGGGAGATGCTTTCCCGGGCAATGATTTTTCCGCCAATGCAGGCCTGAATGGCGACGGTGAAGAGCTGGCGGGGAATGACGTTTTTCAGGCGTTCCGCCAGTTCCCTGCCGCGGGAGGCTGCCTTGTCCTGGTGAACAATCATGGAGAAGGCATCCACCGGTTCCCCGGCGATGAGCATGTCCATTTTAATGAGCTTGGCGGCCTGATAGCCGGCGTATTCATAATCCATGGAGCCGTAGCCTCGCGTCATGGATTTGAGCTTGTCGTTGAAATCCACCAGAATTTCCGCCAGAGGAACGGTGCAGGTGAGCATTACG
This sequence comes from Akkermansia sp. GGCC_0220, assembly GCF_017566105.1. Lineage (NCBI taxonomy): Bacteria > Pseudomonadati > Verrucomicrobiota > Verrucomicrobiia > Verrucomicrobiales > Akkermansiaceae > Akkermansia > Akkermansia sp. GGCC_0220. The sequence goes on along the minus strand of NZ_JABFCI010000004.1, from coordinate 88,134 downwards.
CGCATATCGTCAATGGTCTCCGTATTGTCCACGCTGCCGCGTTTTTCCAGGACAAGCTGCATGATATCCCCGATGTATTCCCCAGGAAGCATAATGAACACCTTGACGATAGGTTCCCGGATTTCCTGAATTTCCTGCGGTTCCGGGAGCAGGCTGGGATTGTCCACATTGATTTCCTCTCCATTGGTCTTGGTGACCTCATAAATCACGGAGGGGTAGGTGGAGATGATATCCATGTTGAATTCCCGGCGCAGACGCTCCTGGATGATTTCCATATGGAGCAGGCCAAGGAAGCCGCAACGGAACCCGAAGCCCAGAGCTACGGAAGATTCCGCCTGGAAGGAGAAAGCGGCGTCATTAATCTGAAGCTTCGCCATGGCCGCTTTCAGGGCTTCAAAATCGGAGGAATCCACCGGATAAATGCCGGAAAAGACCATGGGGCGGATTTCCTTGAAACCGGGCAGGGGGGATGGGCAGGGGCGCATGTAATCCGTATACGTGTCCCCGATCTTGACATCCGCCGCGGATTTCATGTTGGCGATGATGTAGCCTACGTCGCCGGCTTCCAGGGAATCCGTTCGGGTCATTTTGGGGGTGAAGATACCCACTTCCTTCACTTCATACACTTCGTCCGTTGCGAAAAGTTTGACTTTCATGCCGCGGTGCACGCTGCCGGAAATGACGCGCACATAGGAGACTACGCCGCGGTAGGCGTCGTAAACGGAATCGAACACCAGGGCGCGCAGAAGGCCGTCCTGCTCCGTTTTAGGCGGAGGGATGCGCTGAACAACGGCTTCCAGAATATCGTCAATGCCGATGCCCATCTTGGCGGAGGCATGGATGGCTTCCTCATGGGGGATGCAGACGATGTCCTCCAGCTGGCGGTACACTTTGGGCAGGTTGGCGCTGGGAAGGTCAATCTTATTGATGACGGGGATAATGGCCAGGTTCAGATCCATGGCCAGGTGCATGTTGGCAAGTGTCTGGGCTTCCACTCCCTGGGCTGCGTCCACAATAAGAAGGGCTCCCTCGCATGCCGCCAGGGAACGGGACACTTCATAGGAGAAATCCACATGGCCCGGCGTATCCAGCAGATTGAGCTTGTAAGTCTTTCCGTCCCCGGCCTTGTAGAAAATGGTAACGGGGTGGGACTTGATGGTGATGCCCTTTTCCCGCTCCAGGTCCATGGCGTCCAGAAGCTGATCCTGCTTCTCCCGTTCGGAAATGGTATTCGTCTTTTCCAGCAGCCGGTCGGAAAGGGTGGTCTTTCCGTGGTCGATGTGAGCGATAATGGAGAAATTGCGAGTCAGTTCAATGGACATGGTGGTCTCTACCCTTCTAACATGAGTGCCCTGTGCGCGGGGAGGGTAACATAGCCCATGCGGCGGTCAAGACTTGAACATGACTGCCTCCCGTTCCCTGCCGCGTCGGCTTCATTCGCTCCGGGAAAACCGTCATTCATGACAGGGGCTGCGCCGGGAGATTGAACGTGAGGGAAGAAGGAAGGCTCTCAACTGGTACAGGCACGCGAACCTTTTCCCGTGCGGCCATTTCTTACCCAGCCAGCATATGAAATCTTTTTTAGCAGCCATTTTAAGCCTATTTATTCCCGGCCTCGGCCAGTTGTACAAGGGCCACTTTGTCCAGGCCATTCTCTGGTTCCTGGTGGTAGGTGCGGCTTACGGCCTCCTGTATTGGTTCATCTTTGCACTCGTTCCTATTGTCCTGCATATCATTTGTATTTTGCAGGCCTATTTCATGGACAATGAATGATGCCTGCCGTTTCGGCTTCACGGCCAGGATGGCCGAAAGAGCAGAGCATCCTGCGGACCGGCAGCGGCATTCATTCCCTGAGGTTGCGGAAGGAATGCGCCGTTCATAGCGGCGTCATTCTTCTTGATACCGGTATTTGCAATGTTAACGGGTTTGTTGGTGCCAGTGGAATCCGCGGATTCTTTTTTAACGGACTTCGATTTGTTTACAGGGGAAACGTCAGCACAACTGTTTTGAATTTGTTAATGACCCCGTCTGTCTTGAAAAATCGGATCGGATGGGAGACGTTGATTCTTCAACAAATAGGATTTTGAATCCGGTATCAATAAAAAAAATTGGTGGTAAGAAAATTATAGAAATCAGTATTTTGTTCTTACCGATATTCTATCTATAATTTTTGATATATTATTTATTGTAATTTTTTAACAATAAATATTTTATCGATAAATTCGGATTCAAAATCCGCTATCTCCGTTTTATAGTTACTAACATTAGTAAACGATGAAAAAAATACTGGGAACCACAATTGTATTGCTGGGGGCTGCCGCTCTTTCCGCAACGGCCGCAACCGTCCAGATTGATCTGTCAGGGTATGATTCAGGAAGCGATGTTAATTCTTCCTTCCAAGCCTACCGTGGCGATCCTTCCGCCATGGCGAATCACTTGAATGAGTGGTTGGCGAATTCTTCCGGATGGTGCGGATCTAAAGCCAATACATCTTCTGAAACCTCAAGTTATTTTAAAAGCGCTGTTGGGAACGAAGACGGTTCTGTAACGGTGACCTATACCAATAGGCAGGGATATGGCGGTTCCGGCGTAGGCCTCAAAGTTTCCCTGGATGCTGCGGGGTATTCTGCTGATGCTTTTTCTTCTCTGACATTCACAGTGGATTTGGCTACCTCCACCGGCGGCACTTATCGGGTTTATCTGGCCTACCAGACGGAAAATGGCTGGCAGGCGGTAGAGTCGCAGGCGACGTCCGGCACGATTACTGTGACGGCAGATCTTTCCGGAAACAAACTGACTTCTGAAAACGTTTATGTATTCGTTGAGTCAAATCAGGGAAGGGGTAATGATTCTATATTCACGGCTTCCATGACGGGAGAATTGGCTTCAGTGCCGGAACCTGCCACGGCTTCTCTGGGACTGCTGGGACTGGCCGCCCTGATGGTGCGCCGTCGCCGGTCTTAAGGCATCCTGCCGGCAGACAAATTAATCATAGGATGGTCTCCGCATGGAGGCCGTCTTTTTTATTTTTACTGGAGGGGGATAACAGAATGCAATGTACCGGGAATCGAGTATTCCCGGCTATGGAAAGAAAAACTGCCCGGAAAATTGTTTTTCGCCATGCTTCAGATTTATTCTTCCAAATAGAGAGGCCGGGATGTTTTTGTTCTTCATTCGGATGTTATCTTTGTTTTTGGAATTTTTTTACAGAGCAGGTTTCCTCTGGAAATGAATGAGAAATTGTTTCCTAATTGATCATCTGCCGGATACAATGGTTTCCGCAACAGAAATGTTGATATCTTGGCCGTTTGTTCTTGTAAAACGTCATTTGAATTAATCGTCCTTTTTGGAAACAGGTCAAAGGAATAATCTTCCGATAAACAAAAACTCAGAGCCGTTCCGGAGTTGTTCCGGAGCGGCTCTGGAGGGCCAGGAGGAAGGCTTTTCGGGGGTAGGTGGGGTGCCTTCTCCTTGGGTTTTCTTTCTTTTAGAAGTCGTAGCGGTAGCCGACGCTTCCGTTGACCGAGCTGGACCCGTCACGGATGTCCGCGTTCCCGTTCACGTAGATGGTTCCCTTCGTTCCTACAGGCACGCTCAGTCCGGCTCCCAGCTGCAGCGCCGTCGTTCCCGTTTTCGCCCCTCTCACGCTTTGCGCGAAGCCGGGGTTGCCCAGCAGGGAGACGTTCGTTTCCCCTCTCCGGTCTCCCAGGTCCTGCGCCGCGTTGACCCGGATTTCCGCCAGCGATTCCCGGCCGAAGATGTTGCTGCCTATCAGACCCATCCAACGGCCGCCCAGCGCCAGCGTCCCCGTCGTCCAGTCCTGCCGGCCGACGTTCAGGCCCGCGTTGCCCGCTCCCGTTTCCTCATAGCCGTCCATCCGCGTCGTCACCACCGAGGCGTTGAACAGCGGCTGCAGCACGCTGCTGCGGTTTTCGTCGAGGTACACGTCGCAGGTGAGTTCGTACATCGCTCCAAAGCCCCACCCGCTGGTGCTTCCCTGCGTCCCGTAGCTTCCTTCCCCGTAGTTGACCGTACGGTTGAGTTTCGCGTCGTTCCATCCTCCCGTCAGGATGAGCGTGTGCGCCCAGCGTTTGTTCTGATAGCGCCCGAAGAGGCTGGCGTAGTAGCTGTCCAGGTGCCCGTCGGCGCTGTCCGCCGCGCTGGCCGTCAGGTCGCCGTAGCCGGCCGTGAAGGCCGCTCCCACCGTGAGGCGGTCGCTGAGGTCCGCGTCCATGCCCACGGTGCCTCCCCAGGTGGTGAGCTGGTAGCCGCTTTCATCGCCACGGGTGTCGAGTTTGGCGTAGGAGCCCGTGCCTTCCATCCACATGTGGAAGCGGGGGAGGTCGTCGTTGACGTAGGCCGGGTTGACGCCCATGAGGGTGGTCCGGTTCCTGATCCAGCCCATCTGGTCGCGCAGGGCGTCCCTCTGTGCCGTCCCCAGCGCGTTGACCGTGCTCCCAGCCACTGCTGCCAAAGCCCTGGATGCCCCCGCCAAGTCGGGATTATCTCCCGTAATCATGGTGCTGACGCCGTTCATGAATTGGGCCAGCTGGGAGTCGGGGTCCAGGTTTTTGCGGGCTTCCCAGAGCAGGCCGGCTCCGGCGGCGGAGTTCCACGTGTCGGCCGCGGAGGCGAAGAGGTTTTCCTGCCGGAGTGTGGCATTGAGCAGGATGTCGTTTCCGTCGCGGCTCAGTGTGGCGTCCTGGTAGTAGACGGCGAAGAGGCCGGATATCCGGGCGGCGAGGCTCTGCCCGTCTTCCAGGCCGCTGATGCTGCCGGTAGCGCTCATCAGGACGACGTCATGGAGGTCGCTCCCCGCGTTCATGGCGGCGTTTCCTTCCATGTTGGAGAGGAGGAAGCCGGCTCCGTCCTGCACGGTGATGGTGCCCGCCGTCAGCATGGGGGCGCCAAAGGGGGCGTCCTGGTTGAAGTTGTAGATCAGTTCCGTCGTGGAGCCGTTCTGGAAGGTGATGTTTTCCACGTTGAGCGTGGTGTTGGCGCTGCCCTGGGCGTCCCCGGTGGCTTCAATACGCAGGGTGCCGTTGTTTCCGGCGGTGATGCTGTTGTAGTTCAGCGTGGGGGCGTCCGCGGCGCCTTTCAGGACCAGGACGCCTCCGTCACGGACGGCGAGGTCGTAGTCCTTATTGCCGGTTTGCAGGTATTGGGTGGCTTGCCCGGAGATGTCCAGGGTGCCGCTGCCTGCCAGCGTGCCGGAGAAGGTTCCGGAGGAGGTTGTTGCCGAGGAGATGGAGAGGCGGCCTCCGTTCATGGACAGGGTGCCGCTGCCGGAGAGGCTGCTGATGGTGCCGGATTCCGTTCCGGTGAGGGTCAGCGTGCCGTCGGCGGTGACTGAGGTTCCGTCCAGCCGGGCTTCTCCGCCCAGGGCCAGTTCCGCTCCTTCCTGGATGCGGAGGGTGCCGGTTCCGGTGATGGAGCCGTCGTTTATTTCGCCTGTTCCAGTCAGGTTGAGAGTTCCCTGGATGGTCAGGGAGCCTCCGGCTTCCGTGCCGGTGATGGTTCCGACTTCGGCGTTGCCGTTGATGGTCAGGCCGCCTCCTTCCAGAGTGAGGGTGTCCAGGGTGTTTGACGCGCCGTTGAGGACGATGTTTCCTTCACGCAGGGCGAGGGTTTCCACGTCCATCGTTCCTCCGACCGTCAGCGTCCCGGTTCCTTCCTTGATGAAGGCGACGTTGTTGCCTCCCGTGATGCTGCCGCCCATGACGGTGTCCTGGCCGGCCGGGTCGATATCGTCTTCTCCCGTCGTCATTTGTTTGTTGTTGAGGATGACGACGGCCGTGCCGTCTCCGGTGTTGTTGACGACTAGGCTGCTGCCCGTGGCTCCCATCAGGTTGTTGATTTTAGCTCCCTGTCCGTCGGATTCGCCCGGGGCTCCGGCCAGGTTGACCGTCAGGGTCTGGCCGCCGCCGATGACGACGCCGGCGTAGCCGGAGAGCGTTTGATAGGAGTTGACTTCATGGGCGTTTCCTCCTTCCTCCTGCACGCGGTAGAGGCCGGTGGCCGCTCCGCTGAGCACCAGGCTTCCTCCGTCCGTTCCGGTGACCCGGATGCCGTAGTTGGACAGAAGGTCGGTCGTGAAGGCGATGTCGCCCAGGTCGCCGACGGTCAGCGTTCCGCTGGTCAGGGTCAGGTAGCTGGAGGAGTCGTCGGTTTTGTGGTCCAGCAGAAGGTTGACGACGGCGTCGTTGCTCAGGTCCAGCGTCAGCCCTTCCCCCTTTATGGACAGGTTCGGGTCGCTTCCCGTTCCGCTGCCGTTGCTGATGACGGCGCCAGACGCCTGCGTGTCCTGGCCGATGTTTTCCGTTCCCAGGGCGATGGTCAGTCCGTCCAGGCCTCCTTCTCCTACGGTTACGGTTCCGCTGACTCCGGTGAGACGGGAGCCGGAGGCGATGTTCCACGTTCCTTTCATATGGCTGCCGCCGGCGCCGGAGAGGTTCAGGCTGCCTTCCGAGATGGTGATTCCTTCCGTGGTTCCGTCAAGGATGGTTTCCGCTCCTGCCGCGTCCGCCCCGAGTGTCAGGGTTCCCGCTCCCGTTTTGGTCAGGGCCGGGCTGTCGGTCAGCGCGTAGATGGTGGCCGAGGCTCCTTCCTGCGCGATATTGATTTCATCAAACCGGGTGAAGGTGACGTTTTGGAAGTCCCCGGTTCCAAAGGTTCCCTTGAGTTCCAGCGTCCTGTTTCCTTCGACCGCCGCTCCGGCGCTTCCGCCGATGGTGATGCCGCTTTGTTCCCCTTCCGCCCCAAAGACGCTTCCTCCCGTCAGCGAGACGAGGACGTCGCCTCCTGCCGTGCCACAGTTGCCCGCCCCGTAGATGTCTCCCAGGTAGGCGCCTGTTCCGAGTTCTACCGTGATATTGCCTGCAGTGGTCATGGTGCTGCCTGTGTTTCCTGGCACTTTGGAGTAGGAGCCACCGTAGATGTTGCCGGTGAAGGTGGAGCCTCCGCTAATGGAGATGGAGGAATTTCCTCCAATCGTGTATTGGGCCTGGCCTGAATTTTCAAAGGAACCCCCAATGATGTCCCCCGTGAAGGTGATTCCTTCCCTGCCGATGATGGAAACGGAGGTGTCTCCGTTGATGTTGTTGACCGTTCCGGCGTTGTTTACATTGCCATAACTGCCGCCAATGATTGTTTTGACGAAGCTGTTGTGTTCCTCTGTTCCGGAAAGCGTGATTCCGTTCAGGTTGATTGTAGCCGACGTGCTGCCTTGAATCGTTGTTCCGGAAGTGGTATTGCTTGACCAGGAGCTTCCTCCGATGATGTATGAGTTGGAGAGTCCCCCATCCAGTTTCTGGGCCGTGTTGGAATATTGGACATTGGTTACCAGCACGCTCGTGTTGCCCGTGATGGTGGTGACGGCGTTGTGGGCGGAGGTGCTCCCGCCGATGATGGCTCCCGCCACGATGGCGTTATCCTTGACGGTAACGTTGGTGTTTCCCGTTAATGTTGTAGACGCTCCCTTGTTGTTCCCGCCGATGACGTGTTCCGCCGTGGCGTTTCCGGAAAGCTGCACATGGGTGTCTCCCGTCAGCGTGCTGGTCTGGAGGTTGGTGCTCCATTCATTGGTGACACCTCCGGCGATGATGCCGAATGCTCCTCCGTTGATGTCCATCCAGATGTCCCCCTGGTAGTTGAGGTTGCCGGACGGCAGCGTCGCCCCGCTGTTGTATACCCCGGACAGGTTGATTTTGGTTCCGCCGGTGTTGGTGATTTGATAGACTTTGTCCCCGCTCGTCGTCAGCGTACCGTTCAGATAGCCCAGGCTGACGTTGGCCGCACTTCCCTCCCCAAGAGCCAGCGTAAAGGCATTCTTGACCGTTTTTTCCAATGTCCCTCCCGCTCCCGCAGATACCCACGTCACACGGGATATCGCCTCGTCTTCTATCGTCAGCACGTTGCCTTCTATTCTATATTGCCCTGTCTCTAAGCCCAATACGGTAAAATTCGTACCAAGGTTGTTCCCTAAATCAAACGTGTATCCCTGCTCTCCCTCTACCAGGCTGTCAAGCGCGCCGCCGATGTCAATGGTGCCTGAAGTGAAAGTTACATTTTCCTTGGTAAAGGAGGAACCGGATTCCGTATAGGTTAGCTTGGCTCTGTCAATTGCTGCGTTTTTCAATATGCCGGTGCCGTTCATGTTCAGAACGGAATTTGCCCCCAGAGTGGCGGAGGTGAAATCCAGCGTTCCTCCCGCCATGATGATTATTCCGGAATAGGCCAGGGAAGAATTGTTGATTTTCAAGGTGCCACCTTGGGCCGTAATATTCGCGTTGATGACGGTTCCCGTCAGGTTTTGCGTGCCTGTTCCGGCCATAATCAGATTTATTCCTCCCGTGGGAGTAGTGTTGCCGTTTACTCCGGAATGCTGCGTGGTTGCCCCGATACTTCCCCCATACGTGTAATTTCCGTTGCCCGTCAGGGTAAGATTCGCTCTGGAGGAATTAGCCGACTGGACGCGTCCTTTATGTGTTCCGCCGAAGCCGTCAGCATCATTTAAACCGGCCAGAGAGGCGGCATTGGAAATTTGCAACGTCAGGGCGCTGGAACTTTGATTGATTGAGCCTGACAAATCTACCGTTGCGTTGGCGAGAGCCGTTCCCGTAATCTGGAGAATGGCCCCGCCGGGCTGCGTCCCCTTCTGGGAAAGGATAATGTTCCCGGAAAAACTGCTTTCCTGGGAACCAAGCACAAACTTGGAGGCATAGCCGGCATTGCCGTTAGCCGCTACCAGCGTCAAATTTCCTTCTCCGGCAAATGCCCCGTTCAAATTGATGGTACAGGCGCCGTTCGTATTCTGATTAATGGTAAACGAGGAGCCTGCTCCGATATAAAGTCCTGTGGAATAATTGTTGTTTCCTGAATTTACATCAAGGTTGACGGATTGGCTCCCAGTAACTGAATACTCATTGGCGGGCTCATTGTTATTAAAGGTGGAGTTCGCTCCCCATGCGGGGGATTCAGATGTTGGGACGGCCAGGGAAACACTGGTGTAACAAGCCAGAACAGCCGCCAGCAGGGTAATAGGCAGATGGAGACGCATTATAAAAATATTAGATGTTAATTTTTTATGTATATAACGGATTGAAAATTCGATGTCAAGTTGAAAATACCAGTTCCCGGATTCTCATACTTTTACTGTAAGTGCATTATGATTTTTTAAATTTCTAAAATGGGATTTTCACCTTTTCATTTACCTCCCCCCTTGAAGCAAGGGAGGTATACTATAAGACTTTCATTTTGAATATAAAATATCAAATTTTATATTGCATGGGCCAATATTGGAATCATCGCCGAATTTTCAATCCGCTTTTCCTCTTTTCGTGAAATAACGCGGAGAAGACATAAAAAAGACCGCCCCCCGGAAACGGGGAGCGGCCCTTGAAGTGTGGGTGGAGAGAACAGGTTAGCGTTCGTTGTCGAAGTTGATGGTATCGTTCAACATGTCTTCGGCAAGTTCCGCCGCTTCCTCTTCTTCGCTGGCCGACGCGATTTCTTCTGCGCCCTCTGCGGGTTCCACTTCAATCTTGCTGTAACGGGAGAATCCGGTGCCGGCGGGAATGAGGTGGCCCATGATGACGTTTTCCTTGAAGCCTTCCAGCGTATCGGTCTTGCCGAGGGTGGATGCTTCCGTCAGAACGCGCGTGGTATCCTGGAAGGATGCCGCGGAAATGAAGGATTCCGTTTCCAGGGAGGCCTTCGTGATGCCGAGCAGAACGGGCTTGGCTGCGGCCGGCTGGCCGCCCTGGGCTACGGTTTGTTCATTGATGCGGTCGAACGTAGTCTTGTCCACCTGGTCTCCCCACAGGAATTCGGTATTGCCGGGTTCCGTGATGACTACCTTGCGAAGCATCTGGCGCACGATGATTTCCACATGCTTGTCGTTGATTTCCACACCCTGGAGGCGGTACACTTCCTGAACTTCGTTGACGAGGTGTTCCTGAAGGCGTTCCTTGCCGCAGACATCCAGAATTTCTTCCGGAGAGACGGGGCCTTCCGTAAGCTGGTCGCCCAGATGCACATGGTCGTCTTCATGAACGATAACGTGCTTGTTCATCGGAACCAGATGGTCCACCAGTTCGCCCGTGGGTGTTTCAATGGTAATGACCTTCTTGCCGCGGGAGGTATTCTTGCTACTGAGGCGCACAATGCCTTCCACGCGTGCAATGGTGCAGGCGTCCTTGGGCTTGCGGGCTTCGAACAATTCCGCCACGCGGGGCAGACCGCCGGTGATGTCCTTCGTCTTGGCTACCTTGCGGGGCGTCTTGGCCACCATTGTGCCGGCGGAGATGGTTTCTCCGTCCTTCACGGTGAGGTTGGCGCCTGCGGGAATGGCATGATGAGCCAGAACTTCGCGGGTCTTGGCATCGCGGATGACCACCTGCGGGTGAAGTTCCTGCTTGTGTTCCATCACGACAAGGGAGGAGGCACCGGTTTCCCGGTCCGTTTCCTTGGAAACGGTGATGCCGACGATCATATCCTTGAATTCGACGATGCCGCCCTTTTCTGCAATCACGGGCACATTGTACGGATCCCAGGTGGCGAGGGTTTCATCCTTCTTGATAGTGCCGCCGTTGGGCACGTACAGGATGGTGCCGATGACGGGCTGGTAGGATTCCAGTTCGCGGCCCTGTTCGTTTTCGATGCGGACGGAGCAGTTTTTATTCAGGACGACGAAGTTACCGTCTGCGTTTTCCACCGTGCGGAGATCTTCCGTGTAGATAACGCGGCCGTCGTTCTTGGCTTTCACGATGGGCTGCTTGAACGCCGTGGTAGCCGTTCCGCCCACGTGGAACGTACGCATGGTGAGCTGCGTGCCGGGTTCGCCGATGGACTGGGCGGCAATAATGCCGACCGCTTCCCCGATCTTCACTTCCTGTCCGGTGGCCAGGTTCAGGCCGTAGCACTTGGCACAGCAGCCCTTTTTGAGTTCGCAGGTGAGTACGGAGCGGATTTTCAGCCGTTCAATGCCGATTTTTTCCAGTTGTTCCGCCTGCTTTTCGTTAATGAGGTCGTTGATGTCTACGATAACCTCGCCGCTGACGGGGTCAACGATGCGTTCGCAGGAAGTCCGGCCGTAGATACGGGAGGCAAGGGACGCCACTTCTTCGTCGCCGTCATAGATGGCGTGAACGGTGATGCCGTTGCTGGTGCCGCAATCTTCCGCATGGACGATGACATCCTGGGCCACGTCCACGAGTTTGCGGGTCATGTAGCCGGAGTCCGCCGTTTTCAGCGCGGTGTCTGCCAGACCCTTGCGGGCGCCGTGGGTGGAGATGAAGTATTCCAGCACGGAAAGGCCTTCACGGAAGTTGGCCGTGATGGGGCGTTCGATAATTTCGCCGCTGGGTTTCGCCATCAAACCGCGCATGCCGGAGAGCTGCTTGATCTGCGCCTTGTTGCCTCGGGCTCCGGAGTCCACCATCATGAAGAGCGGGCTGGCCATCTTGGAGCCTTCGTTGTGTTCCAGCTTGCGGTACAGAGCCGCCTGGATGACATCCGTAGTCTGGGTCCAGATGTCCACCACCTTCTGGTAGCGTTCCCCATCCGTGATAATACCGTTCTTATACTGGCGGGTCACCTTGTCCAGCTCCGCATAGGCTTTTTCAATTTCCGTCTTTTTCTGGGAGGGAACCACCATGTCCACGATGCCGATGGAGCAGCCGGAACGGGTTGCTTCCTTGAAGCCCAGGTTTTTCAGGGCGTCCAGAGTCTGCACGGTACGTTCCTTGCCGACGGTCTGGTAGCAGCGCCAGATGATGTCGCCCATCTGCTTCTTGCCTACGTTGCGGTTAATATAACCGAGTTCCCGGGGCCAGATTTCATTGAAACGCACGCGTCCGGCAGTAGTGATGATAACCTTCTTGGTGACATCCCCATACACTACTTCGGAAGGCTTTTTGCCGTAGTCCGGGTTGTGCAGGCGGATCCAGTCATGGTAGCCGATTTTGCGGGCGGCAATGGCGTATTCCACCTCGTCAATGGATTCGAAGAGGGGAAGATGGTGATGATTATCCTGATTGTTCTGTACTTCCGCAGCACGGGTGTGCGTCAGGAAGTACGCGCCCAGAATAATGTCCTGCGTGGGTGTGGCAATGGGTTTGCCGGAAGCAGGGGAGAAAATATTATTGGGCGCCAGCATGAGCTGCCGGGCTTCCATCTGCGCTTCCACGGACAGAGGCACGTGCACAGCCATCTGGTCGCCGTCGAAGTCCGCGTTGTACGCATTACAGACGAGCGGGTGCAGACGGATGGCGGAACCTTCAATCAGAACCGGTTCAAAAGCCTGGATGGAGAGGCGGTGCAGGGTGGGCGCGCGGTTGAGCATGACCGGGTGGCCCTTGGTCACTTCTTCCAGAATATCCCACACTTCCGGCGTCTTGCGGTCAATGAGCTTCTTGGCGGAGCGCACCGTGTGCACGTAACCCAGCTCTTTCAGACGGTGGATGATGAAGGGTTCAAACAGAATGAGCGCCATCTTCTTGGGAAGACCGCACTGGTTGAGTTTCAATTCCGGGCCGATGACGATAACGGAGCGGCCGGAGTAGTCCACGCGCTTGCCGAGCAGGTTCTGGCGGAAACGGCCTCCCTTGCCCTTCAGCATGTCGGAGAGGGATTTGAGGGGGCGGTTGCCGGCGCCGGTGACGGCACGGCCGTGGCGGCCGTTGTCAAACAGGGCATCCACGGCTTCCTGAAGCATGCGTTTTTCATTACGGATGATGACTTCCGGAGTTTTGAGGCTCAGGAGGGTTTTCAGGCGGTTGTTGCGGTTGATGACGCGGCGGTACAGGTCATTCAGGTCGGACGTTGCGAAACGGCCGCCTTCCAGAGGAACCAGCGGGCGCAGGTCCGGAGGAATGACGGGCAGAACGTTCAAAATCATCCATTCCGGGCGTGTGTTGGACTGAAGGAACCCCTGGGCCAGTTTCAGACGCTTGGCAATCTTGCGTTTGTTCTGTTTGGAGTTGGTATTGTCCAGCTGTTCCTGAAGATCCGCGACGAGGGTGGGCAGATCAATGGCCGCCAGCATTTTCTGGATGGCTTCCGCGCCCATGCCGGCTTCAAAGCTGTCATAGCCGTATTCGTCTTCCGCATTGCGGAATTCTTCTTCCGTCAGGATGGCCCCCTTTTCCAGAGGGGTACTGCCGGGATCTACCACGATGTAGTCTTCATAGTAAATCACGCGTTCCAAATGGCGGGCTGTCATGTCCAGCATAAGGCCAATGCGGCTGGGCATGCATTTGTAAAACCAGATATGGGAAACCGGAACGGCCAGTTCAATATGGCCCATTCGTTCGCGGCGCACGCGCGCGTTGGTTACTTCCACGCCGCAGCGGTCGCAGGTGATGCCCTTATGCTTGATGCGCTTGTACTTGCCGCAGGCGCATTCCATGTCGCGGGTGGGCCCGAAGATGCGTTCGCAGAACAGGCCGCCTTTTTCCGGCTTGAACGTGCGGTAGTTGATGGTTTCCGGGTTGACGACTTCACCGAAGGACCAGCTGCGGATGGTATCCGGGTCCGCCACGGTGATGGCAACCTGGTCAAAGGTCCGGGGCTTGTCGCTCAGACCGTGCATTTCCCTGATGGTGGGGGTATCAGACATATATTAAAAGTTTTGAAGAATGTTTGATGCCCACTCCCGCGTCTTGCGGCACGGGAGTGGAATACGGTGGATATTAGAATTTGAGGTCGGAGAAGTCGACGTCCGCCAGGCCGGCCATGTCGTCGCTGTCAAAGCCTTCCGTCATGCCGTCCACGGGAGTGAGGTCCGTATCGCCGAGCTGCAGGGAGGGTTGTTCATCCTTGCTGCCGGGGCGCACGTTCAGGCCCAGGGACTGCATTTCCTTCATCAGAACGTTGAAGGATTCCGGAGTTCCGGCTTCCAGCGTATTGTCACCCTTCACGATGGATTCGTAAATGCGGGTGCGGCCCTGCACGTCGTCGGACTTGACGGTGAGAAGCTCCTGGAGGGTGTAGGCGGCGCCATAGGCTTCCAGCGCCCACACTTCCATTTCCCCGAAACGCTGGCCGCCGTACTGGGCCTTGCCGCCCAGGGGCTGCTGCGTGACCAGGCTGTACGGACCCACGGCGCGGGCGTGGATCTTGTCCGCCACCAGGTGGTTCAGCTTGAGCATGTAGGTCTGGCCTACCACCACCGGGTTGTGGAAGGGTTCGCCGGTCAGGCCGTCATAGAGGGTGCTCTTGCCGCCCACGGTGCCGTCCTTGCCGTCACCGATCCAGGTGAATCCGTCCACCTTCTTGGCTTCGGACATGTAGTTCCAGATGGTTTCTTCACTGATGCCGTCGAACACCGGGGTAGCCACCTTGAAGCCGAGGGCCCTGGCAGCAATGCCAAGGTGGGCTTCAAGCACCTGGCCCACGTTCATTCGGGAAGGCACGCCCAACGGGTTCAGCACGATGTCCACCGGAGTGCCGTCCGCGAGGAAGGGCATGTCCTGTTCCGGGACGATCTTGGCGACGACGCCCTTGTTGCCGTGGCGGCCGGCCATCTTGTCGCCCACGCCGAGCTTGCGCTTGGCGGCGATGTACACCTTGACTTCCTTCAGTCCGCCGGGTTCGGATTCGTCCCCGGATTCCATCTGGTCCAGCCTGTGTTCGCGTTCGTCGTCCAGCTCCGTGAAGCGGCCTTCGAAGGAGGTGATGATTTCCAGGATCTTGTTGCGGATCGGGCTGGGTTCGATTTCGATGTGGTCGTGCACCAGGGCCAGCTTGCGCAGCAGGGTCTTGGTGATCTTGCGGTTGGCCGGGATGATGATTTCACCGGTCTGCTCGTTGACCACGTCCAGCGGGATCTTTTCACCCAGAAGAATGTCGGAGAGCTTCTTGGTCAGCTGGTCAATGAGCTGTTCCTTCTTCTTCTTGTGCTCGTCATTGATCTTCTTGAACTGCTTTTTCTTTTCCGCGCTGTCCACGACGAGGTCGCCGCGGTGGTGGCCGGAGCCCGTGGAAGAGATGCGAACGTCCATCACGATGCCGGTGCAGCCGGAGGGGACGCGGAGGGAGGTGTCTTTCACTTCCGCAGCCTTTTCACCGAAGATGGCGCGCAGCAGGCGTTCTTCCGGAGCCAGTTCCGTTTCAGACTTGGGAGTGATTTTACCGACGAGGATGTCGCCGGGCTTCACTTCCGCGCCGATGCGGATGACGCCGTCATGGTCCAGGTTTTTCAGGGCTTCATCACCGGCGTTCGGAATGTCGCGGGTGATTTCTTCCGGGCCCAGCTTGGTGTCGCGGGCCTGCACTTCAAACTCGGAGATATGGATGGAGGTGAAGGTGTCTTCCTTCACGGTTTTTTCGGAGATGACGATGGCGTCTTCGAAGTTGTAACCGTTCCACGGCATATATGCCACCAGCACGTTGCGGCCGAGGGCCAGTTCGCCCTGGTCCGTGTTCGGGCCGTCCGCCAGCACGTCGCCGGTCTTGATCTTGTCGCCGCGGCGCACGATCGGACGCTGGTTGATGCAGGTTCCGGCATTGGAACGCATGAACTTGCGCAGGGGATAGACGTATACGCCGTTGTCGCGGTCCGTGCGCACGCTGTCCGGATCGGACAGGAAGACTTCCGGACGCACGGGCAATTCCCCGTCCTTCGTGGTGATAATGACTTCAGCCGTGGCGGAAGCCACGATGCCGTCCGCTTCCGCCAGAACGACGGAACGGGAGTCCCTGGCGCACTTGCCTTCAATGCCGGTTCCCACGTACGGGGATTCCGCCACCATGAGAGGCACGCCCTGGCGCTGCATGTTGGAGCCCATCAGGGCGCGGTTGGCGTCATCGTGTTCCAGGAAGGGAATGAGGCCTGCGGCGATGGAGACGAGCTGCTTGGGAGACACGTCCATGTAGTGCACGTCCGCCGGGTCCACTTCAATGAACTCGCCCTTTTCGCGGGCGGTCACGCGGGAGGTGGTGAAGTTGCCCTGTTCGTCCAGCGGGTTGTTGGCCTGGGCGATGAGGTAGCCTTCCTCCTGGTCGGCGGTGACGTATTCGATGGTGTTGGTGACCCGGCCGTTTTCCACCTTGCGGTAGGGCGTTTCAATGAATCCGAATTCATTGATGCGGGCGTAGGTGCACATGGAGTTGATCAGACCGATGTTGGGGCCTTCCGGCGTTTCAATCGGGCAGATACGGCCGTAGTGGGAGGGATGCACGTCTCGCACTTCGAATCCGGCGCGGTCGCGGTTCAGGCCGCCGGGCCCCAGGGCGGAGAGGCGGCGCTTGTGCGTCAGTTCCGCAAGGGGGTTGATCTGGTCCATGAACTGGGAGAGCTGGGAACGTCCGAAGAAGTCGCGCACGACGGCGCTGAGGGCCTTCGGGTTGATGAGCTTGCTGGGCGTCACGCCTTCAATGTTCTGGTCAATGAGGGTCATGCGTTCCTTCACCAGGCGTTCCGTGCGGGCGAGGCCCACGCGGCACTGGTTGGCCATGAGTTCGCCCACGGCGCGCACGCGGCGGCTGCCCAGGTGGTCGATGTCGTCCACCATGCCTTCGCCCTTCTTGAGGCGCAGGAGGTACTTGAGGGCGGCCAGGAAGTCTTCTGCCGTCATCAGGCGCTGGTCCAGGCTGGTGTCCAGACCGAGCTTCTGGTTGATCTTGTAGCGGCCCACGCGGGTGAGGTCGTATTTCTTGGGATCGTCAAAGAGCCTCTTGAGCAGGGTGCGGGCCTGGGCGGCCGTGGCGGGATCGCCGGGACGGAGGCGCTTGTAGATTTCCTTGAGGGCGGATTCCTCGTCATGGGCGGGATCCTTCTTCAGGGTCTTGATCAGCACGTCGTCCTCGCTCTGGTCGATGACGTCGATTTCCTTGATGCCGAACTGGAGGAGCTGGCGAACCACGCCCATGTTGAGCTGTTCGAAAGCCTTGGCAAGAACGAGGTCCTTGTCCTTGATCGTGTCCACGGCCACGAGGTTGTGCAGGTCTTCCTCCGTCATGTCTTCGCTCAGGGGAAGCGTGCGGATGTCGTAGAACTGGCTGACGATATCGCGGTCCGTCTTGAAGCCCAGATAACGCATGAACGTCGTCGCAAGGAACTTGCGGCGGCGGCGGCGGCGGTCAAGGTAGACGTAGAGCAGGTCGTTGGTGTCAAACTGGACTTCCAGCCAGGAGCCGCGGTCCGGAATGATGCGGAAGGAGTGGAGCAGTTTGCCGTTCAGGTGCTGGGCGCTTTCAAAGCAGATGCCCGGAGAACGGTGGAGCTGGGACACGATGACGCGTTCGGCGCCGTTGATTACAAAGGTGCCGCGGTTGGTCATCATGGGGAGTTCACCCATGTAGACCGTTTCTTCCTTGGATTCGTTGTCGGACTTGAGCTTGAAGGTGACCTGGAGGGCGGCGCTGTAGGTTTCCCCGGCGCGGATAGCCTCGTAATCGCTCATCTTCGGCTGTTCGATGTCGTAGGAGACGAAGTCGAGCTCAATGTTTTCGTCATAGCTCTTGATAGGAAAGATTTCCTTCAGAACGCCGTGTAACCCGATGTTTTTCCTGGCCGCGGCCGGGGTGTCCTGTTGTAGAAAATCGAAGTATGATTGAAGTTGAATCTCAATAAGGTTCGGAGGTTCGATGACTTCCTTGATATTCCCGAAGTAGAGTCGCTTTGACATGGGCTGCTGTGGCGGAGATGTTATGGGTTTGCATCCTGAAAACCCGGATGCTGGGTTGATTGGTTCCTTCCTTGGGAGACGGAACCGACTGGAAGCGTTTTGACGGGTAAAAAGCCTCTAGTCGGTCACGCGGGATGTGAAGACGAGGAAGCGCAACAGGAGAAAAACGGGTCTTCTCCTGTTGCGCGGGAAGTAAAAAGCTTACTTGACGTCCACCTTGGCGCCAGCTTCTTCCAGCTTGGCTTTGGCGGCGTTAGCTTCGTCCTTGGAGACGGCTTCCAGGATGACGGCGGGGGTGCCTTCAACCAGTTTCTTGGCGTCCACCAGGCCGAGACCGGTCTTCACTTCGCGGACGGCCTTAATCACGGCGATCTTGTTGGCGCCGGCTTCCGTCAGGACGACGTTGAATTCGGTCTTTTCTTCTTCAGCTTCGGCAGGAGCGGCAGCGGCAGCGGCGGCTACGGGAGCAGCGGCGGAAACGCCCCACTTTTCTTCCAGAAGCTTGACGAGGTCGGCAGCTTCCAGGATGGTGAGGGTACCGAGTTCTTCAGCGATTTTGTTAATATCAGCCATTGTATTGTTTTCTAGTTTGGTTTCGAGTCGCGCCAAGAGCCAACTTGGCATTTCAGTTCTCCGGCTGGAGTTCCGACAAGGAACCTGTAGGAGAGTCGGGCCCGGTTTTCACACATTTGGCTAGAGTGCAACCGGGCCGTCCGGTCAAGGGGTTAGTATTAGGCGGCGGGTTCTTCGCTGCCGCCGTTTTCTTTGTCCACATATGCCTGAAGAACTCGGGCAAGAGCGGAGCCGGCCGCGTTGATGGTGCCAAGGAGCTTGGCAAGCAGCTGGTCGCGGGGAGGCAGTTCACCGATGGCGCGGATGTCGTCCGCGGAGAGGATGGCTCCGTCCAGGATCGCCACCTTGTATTCGGCCTTCTTGGAGGCCTTCGCAAAGGTATTGATGGCCTTGGCGGCGGCGGCCACGTCGGACGCGCCGGTCACGAAGGCGGTCTGGCCGACGAGGTGTTCCCCGATGTCGGGAAGGCCTGCATCCGTCAGGGCCGTACGCATGAAGTTGTTCTTGGCTACGTGGCACTGGGCGCCGCAGGCGGCCAGGGCGGAACGCAGGTTGGTGAACTCAGGCACGGTGATCGAGGTGTAGTCCACGACGATCAGGAACGGGGAGGCGTTGACGCGGGCGGTCAGGTCGTCAATGATGATACGCTTGTCAGGATTCATGGTGTGCTAAATCGGTTCGGGTTACAGTTTGGCGATGGAAGCGGTGTCAACCGGCAGACCGGGGCACATGGCGCATGAAACGGTGACGGATTCGATGTAGGCGCCCTTGGCGGAAGCCGGGCGGGCCTTGACGACGGAATCAATCAGAGCAACGATGTTTTCAGTGATGCCTTCGTTGGAGAAGGACAGCTTGCCTACAGCGGCGGAGATGTTGGCGTTCTTGTCAACCTTGTAGTCAACGCGGCCGGCCTTCACTTCCTTCACGGCCTTGGCCGTATCATCCGTAACGGTGCCGGTTTTCGGGTTGGGCATCAGGCCGCGCGGACCCAGCACACGGGCAACCTTGCGAACCTCCGTCATGGCGTCGGGGGTGGCAATGGCCGTGTCAAAGTCGACGAATCCTTCCTGGACCTTCTTGATGAGGTCTTCAAAACCCACGAATTCGGCTCCGGCTTCCTGGGCGGCCTTGGCGGCATCACCCTGGGCGAAGACGAGGACGCGGACGTTCTTACCCGTGCCGTTGGGCAGGGAGACGCTGCCGCGGACCATCTGGTCGGATTTGCGGGGGTCCACGGTCAGGTGGAAGGAAACGGTGACAGTCGGGTCAAATTTCGGGGCCGGGAAAGATTTCATGGTTTCCACGGCTTCCGTGATGCTGTAGTTCTTGTTAGGGGTAACAAGCTTGGCTGCTTCTTGATATCGCTTGCTGCGTTTGGTAGACATGTGTGTATTTGGCAGTGCGTTCGGATTGGTTAATCCTCCTGCGGTGAGTGTTACATACCTTCAACTTCAATGCCCATCTGGCGGGCCTGGCCGGCAAGGATGCGGGCGGCGCGTTCGGGGTCTTTCGTGTTGAGGTCCGGGAGTTTGGTGTTGACGACTTCCATCAGCTTGGCCTTGGAAAGAGTGGCGACCTTCTTTTTGTTCGGTTCGCCGGAGCCGGAGGCGATGCCGGCGGCCTTCTTGAGAAGCAGGCTGCCCGGGGGCTGCTTGGTGATGAAAGAGAATGATTTGTCCTTGTAAACGGTGATGACGGTCGGCAGGAGGTCGCCGGCCTGCTTTTGCGTGGCGGCGTTGAACTCCTTGCAGAATGCCATGATGTTTACACCGGCCTGACCAAGTGCCGGACCCACGGGCGGGGAGGGGTTAGCGGCTCCGGCATTGATCTGGAGCTTGATGATTTTGGTTATTTCTTTTGCCATGGTTTTGCTTTGTTAGCGGAGAAAATGAACGGGAGAAGCTTGCTGCCTGCCGGCGAATGGGGCTCAGGCTTTTTCCACCTGCCAGTATTCCAGGTCCACCGGAGTGGCGCGGCCAAAGATGGAGACGCTGACGCGCAGTTTGCCTTTTTCGGGGTCGATTTCTTCGATGGTGCCTTCCTGGCTCTGGAACGGGCCTTCGCAGACGCGCACGGGATCGCCGACGGCGAATTCCACCTTGGGACGGGCGGCGACGGCTTCCGCATCCAGCAGGGGCAGAAGATCCTCCACCTCGCGCTTGCGCATGGGCAGGGGAGCGTTGCGGGAACCGGCGATGCTGATGACGCCGTCAATCTGCTGGATGAAGTACCAGAGGTCCTTGTTCAGGGTGCCGTCCGCTTCCAGCAGGTACATGTTGGCATAGACGTACCCGGGAAAAAGCTTGCTGTGGCGTTCCGTCTTTTTGCCGTTGCGCACTTCGGAGATGAGTTCCGTGGGGACTTCCACCCGGTAGATGAAGTCGGAAAGTTCGGCGTCCTTCGCCTTGCGGATAATGCGGTCACGAACGCTGTTTTCCTGTCCGGAGAGGACGTGAAGAACATACCATTGTTCGTGAGGCTCTGGGGTACTGGGCATGATCGGAGAAAGAAAGTGGGAGTAAAACTAGATTGCCAACTGGATGAGGTAGTTGACCACGCTGTGAAGGAAGATGTCGAACGATGCAACAAACGCGCCAAGGAAGACCATGGCAATCAGTACGACGAGAGTGGAACCCCAGAGTTCGCGGAATTTTTTAAAACCTTTCACCTTGGGATCGCTTTCCCAGGGCCAGGTGGTCTTCTTAAGTTCGCCCTTAACTTCGGCGATGAATTGAGAAATCTTGCGAAACATGCTTCAAGGTGGGGTGATGTATTTGGAAAGAAGTGGCAGGTCAGGAGGGACTCGAACCCCCAACTTTTGGTTTTGGAGACCAACGCTCTACCAATTGAACTACTGACCTGTTGGTGTCTCTTCTTTCGTGGGAAATGAGGGGGCCTGCGGGGAGGCCCCCTCATTAAACCTATGTAGATTCCTCTACAAGTTCCAGGGGAACTTAGTCAAGGATTTCGCTGATACGACCGGCACCCACGGTGCGGCCGCCTTCGCGGATAGCGAATCGCATGGCTTTTTCCATGGCGATCGGAGTGATGAGCTGGACTTCCAGGTTGACGTTGTCGCCGGGCATCACCATTTCCACGCCTTCGGGAAGGGTGCAGCAGCCGGTCACGTCCGTCGTGCGGAAGTAGAACTGCGGGCGGTAGTTGTTGAAGAACGGGGTGTGACGGCCGCCTTCTTCCTTGGTCAGGACGTAAACTTCAGCCTTGAAGTTCTTGTGGGGCTTCACGGTGCCGGGCTTGATGATCACCTGGCCGCGTTCGATGTCTTCCTTCTTCAGGCCGCGGAGGAGCAGGCCAACGTTGTCACCGGCCTGGCCTTCGTCAAGCAGCTTGCGGAACATTTCGATGTCCGTAACGGCGGTCTTCTGGGTGTCCTTGATGCCGATGATTTCGACTTCTTCCATCTTCTTGACGATGCCGCGTTCGATACGGCCGGTAGCCACGGTGCCGCGGCCGGAGATGGAGAACACGTCTTCCACGGGCATGAGGAAGGGCTGGTCCACGGGGCGTTCGGGCTGCGGGATGTAGGAGTCAACGGCAGCCATGAGTTCCATGATGGAGTCTTCAGCGGCGGCGTCGCCTTCCAGAGCCTTAACGGCGGAACCCTTGATGATGGGGGTGTCGTCGCCCGGGAATTCGTATTCGTTGAGAAGTTCGCGGATTTCCATTTCCACGAGTTCGATCAGGTCGGGGTCGTCAACCAGGTCGCACTTGTTCATGTAAACGACGATGGCGGGGACGCCCACCTGGCGGGCAAGGAGGATGTGTTCGCGGGTCTGCGGCATCGGGCCGTCGGAAGCGGCAACCACGAGGATGGCGCCGTCCATCTGGGCAGCTCCGGTGATCATGTTCTTCACATAGTCGGCGTGTCCGGGGCAGTCAACGTGGGCATAGTGACGGTTTTCCGTTTCGTATTCAACGTGGGCCGTGGAGATGGTAATGCCGCGTTCGCGTTCTTCGGGAGCGGCGTCGATCTGGTCATAGCCGCGTGCTTCGGCGAAACCCTTCTTAGCGAGCACTGAAGTAATGGCGGCGGTAAGGGAGGTTTTGCCGTGGTCAACGTGACCGATGGTGCCCACGTTCACGTGGGGCTTGTTGCGCTGGAATTGCTCTTTAGCCATAATGTTTTGTTTAGGTTTGGGCTGCTATGGGTCTAGCTTGAAGATGGAGCTTCTGGCGGGAATTGAACCCGCGACCTCATCCTTACCAAGGATGCGCTCTACCCCTGAGCTACAGAAGCATAGACTTCTTCCGCCTTTCGCTGCTCTTAGAGAGTTGTAAATCCGCCCAAACCTGCGGTTCTAGCGGATAAATAGCATCCTCCCGTGTTGCCTGACGAAAAGCGGACGCTATGTTACGTTTTTAAATACGGGATGTCAATGAAAACATGAACATTTTTTTATCATTATGCCGCAAATACGGGGTGTTCATGTGTAATATCTTTATCAGGAATGCGTTGAATATTTGGATCTGTTCAGATCCTCCGTCAATTTGAGATTGGGGTCAACGTCTTCATCCAGAGAGTGGAACAGTCCCCTGCGGGCTTTAAGGCAGGTGACATAGGCGATCATGGCGGCATTGTCCGTCGTCAGGTCAAAGTCCGGCAGGACCAGTTCCACGTTTTCACGGTCGCAGGCGGCTTTCAGGCGGGAGCGCAGTTCCCCGTTGCAGGAGACGCCGCCGGAAACGGAAAGGGTGCGGTGGCCGGAAACGCGCAGGGCATGCAGCGCCTTGTGAATCAGTACGTCCGTCACGGCACGCTGGAAGGAGGCGCAGAGATCGCGCAGGGTCTGTTCCGGCAGGTCGTGAGGGGCGCCGCTTGCCGTCAGCCTGGGGAGGGTGTAGAGAACGGCCGTTTTCAGGCCGGAGAAGGAGACATTGGCCGTGTGCTCCTTCATCAGGGCGCGGGGGAAGGAGAAGGCCTGCGGGTCGCCGTGCGCCGCCATGCGGTCGATTTCCGGGCCGCCGGGGTAGGGGAGGCCGAGCATTTTTCCCACCTTGTCAAAGGCTTCCCCTGCGGCGTCGTCCAGGGAACGGCCCAGGAGGCGGTAGTCCCCCACGCCGCGCACATCCACAAAGAGGGTATGGCCGCCGGAGACGACCATGCCCAGATGGGGAACGGGGCCTCCGGGACGTTTAAGGAAGGGGGAGAGCAAATGGCCTTCCAGATGGTTGACGGAGACGAAGGGCTTTCCCGTCGCCAGCGCCAGCGCCTTGGCCGTGCTGTTGCCTACCAGCAGGGCGGCTACCAGGCCGGGGCCGCCCGTGGCGCCGAAGACATCGATGTCCGCCGGGGTCACGCCGGCTTCACGGCACGCGGCCCGGATGACTCCGGGAAGGTCCGCCGAGTGGTTGCGGGAGGCCAGCTCCGGCACCACGCCGCCGTGCCGGCGGTGGATGGCGATCTGGGAGGAGATGATGGAGGAGAGTATTTCCGGCGCTTTTCCCTCCCCGGCGGAACGCAGGATGGCGACCGCCGTTTCATCACAGGAGGATTCTATTCCCAGAACGGTGAGGGATTCCGGCATGGCGGAGAAGCGGGGGAGTTAGGAGGCCTGGCGGATTTGCGCCGGTTTTTTGTCGGTAACCGTTTCCCTGGTGATGGTGACGGAGTCCGCGTCTTCCATGCTGGGCACCTTGTACATGACG
This sequence comes from Akkermansia sp. GGCC_0220, assembly GCF_017566105.1. NCBI lineage: Bacteria > Pseudomonadati > Verrucomicrobiota > Verrucomicrobiia > Verrucomicrobiales > Akkermansiaceae > Akkermansia > Akkermansia sp. GGCC_0220. Next base: position 64,264 of record NZ_JABFCI010000004.1, on the reverse strand, counting down.
TCCAGCATGAGGGTTTCAAAGATGGAACGCAGGGCGCGGGCTCCCGTGCCGCGTTCCATGGCTTCCGCGGCCATGGCTTTCAGGGCGTCCGGCTGCACATCCAGCCTGGCGCCGTACATGGCGAGCAGTTTGGAGTATTGCTTGACCAGGGCATTTTTAGGTTCCGTGAGCAGGCGGACGAGCTGGCCTTCATCCAGCTTGGAGAGCGGGCAGAAGATGGGCAGGCGTCCTACGAGCTCCGGAATCATGCCGAAGGAGAAGAGGTCTTCCGGCATCGCCTGGGCCAGGACTTCCTCTTCCGAGTATTCCTTGCGGTCGCGCTGTTCCGTGATGGCTCCGAACCCCATCTGGGTGGCGCCGAGGCGTTTGCGGATGATGTCTTCCAGTCCGACGAAGGCCCCGCCCACGATGAAGAGGATTTTTTCCGTGTTGACGCGGATGTATTCCTGCTGCGGGTGTTTGCGGCCCCCGGTGGGCGGAACGTTGCAGATGGTGCCTTCAATGATTTTCAGCAGGGCCTGCTGCACGCCTTCCCCGGAGACGTCCCGCGTGACGGAGACGTTCTGGGTCTTGCGGCCGATCTTGTCGATTTCATCCACATAGATGATGCCCTGTTCCGCCTTGGCTACGTCAAAGTTCGCGGCCTGGAGAAGGCGCAGGATGATGTTTTCCACGTCTTCCCCCACGTAGCCGGCTTCCGTCAGCGTGGTGGCGTCCACAATGCAGAAGGGGACGTTGAGCATTTTCGCCAGCGTTTTCGCCAGCAGGGTTTTTCCGGAGCCGGTAGGGCCGGCCAGCAGGATGTTGGATTTTTCAATTTCCACGTCGTCCAGGGATTCGTCCTCCAGCATCACGGCGCTCTGGCGCAGGCGCATGTAGTGGTTGTACACGGCTACAGAGAGCACTTTTTTGGCGTAATCCTGGCCAATGACGTACTGGTTGAGCGTAGCGCACATTTCTTCCGGCGTGGGCAGCGGTCCTTCGTAGGAGGCCGGGGCGCCCGGCGTTTCCTTGAGCATATCCGCGGCAGCGGCCTTGCGGGCCTCCGCCTGGCACATGGCATAGGCGGAGGGCTCCATGCTCAGAATGCCGCGGATGAAGCGGGTCGCCAGCGGAAGGCCGGTATCCTTCACAATCATGTTGACGCAAATTTCAACGCAATTGTTGCAGATATAGAAGTCTTCCGCTATCTGGATGAGCTTGTCCACCTTGTTCCCGGGCTTGCCGCAGCAGGAACAGGCAGGAATATGAGGGTTGGAACCGGACATGGTTTTTCAGGGAGAGAGAAATGGGGGAGGCAGGGGTCAGGCCTTGGCCTTTTTCTTGTCGTCCCGTCCGTCGGAATGATGCGTCAGCACCTTGTCCACCAGGCCGTAGGCCGCGGCTTCCTCAGCGGTCATGTAGTTGTCGCGGTCGGCGTCCTTTTCAATCTGCTTTTCCGTTTTGCCGGTGTGCTTGGCCAGAATGCCGTTGAGGCGCTTCTTGAGGTTGAACATGAAGCCGATGGTGCGTTCCACGTCGGAGGCGGTGCCCTGGGCGCCGCCGGAAACCTGGTGGATCATCACATGGGAGTTCGGCAGGCAGAAGCGCTTGCCGGGCGTGCCCGCCGCCAGAAGGACGGACCCCATGGAGGCGGCGATGCCCAGGCAGTACGTGTTCACGTCACAGGAGACGAACTGCATCGTGTCGTAAATCGCCAGGCCCGCGGTGACGGAGCCGCCGGGGGAGTTGATGTACACGTGGATGTCTTTTTTCGGGTCGGCCATCTGGAGGAACAGAAGCTGGGCAATCACGGAGTTCGCCACATCGTCGTCAATGGCGGAACCGATGAAGATGACGCGGTCCTTCAGGAGGCGGGAGTAAATGTCAAAGGCTCGTTCGCCGCGGCCGTCCTGCTCCACCACCATGGGGACGTAGTAGGCGTTCATGGGGCCTGATTTGGAAGATTGGTCTTGAAACATGTTTGTTGAAGATGGGATGTTGTTTTATTTAATGTATGCTACCCGTCTGCAGGATGCAAAACGGGGGAGTCGGGCATGTGCGCGCCAACTCCCCCTGGTAAGGTGTCTTGTGCAGAGGAGGGTTATTGCTCGTCTACCGTTACTTTGGCCTCTTTTGTCAGGAAGTCCAGAACCTTGGCTGTCAGCAGGCTCATTCTGATGCCATGCACGCGGCCTTCGCGCTGAAGTTCGCGGATGTAGGACTTGAGGTTCTTTTTCTGCTGGCGGGCCTGGCGGGCCACTTCATTGTAGAGTTCCATTTCCGTGACGGCGATTTTTTCCACCTGGGCCACTTCCTGGAGCATGAAGAAGACCTTGAGATTGCGCTTGGCTTCCTTTCTGGCTTCTTCGCGGGCTTCCTCCACAAACTTGTCCATGTCCGCCGGGGCGTTCCCGCTGTACATGGCCTGCTGCATCTTCTGCTGGAGGATGCCGTACACTTCGCGTTCCACGACGGCTTCCGGCAGGTTGAAGTCAAGCATGTCCGCCAGCTTTTCCGTGATCTGGTCGGCCTTGGCTTCGTCAATCTGCATGGTCTTGCGCTGGGCCAGGTTTTCCTTCAGGGCGGTTTTCAGTTCTTCCAGGTTCTTGCCGGGAAGCACCTTTTCCGCAAAGGCGTCATCCATGGCCGGGAGCTGCTTTTCACGCACTTCCTTCACGGTGGTGTGGAACACGAGTTCCTTGCCGCGCAGTTCCGCCATCGGGAAGGTATCCGGAATGGTGACGGTGATATCCTTGCTGTCGCCGGCCTTCAAGCCTTCCAAGGCGGAGGCGAAGCCGGGCAGGAACTGGTCTTCCTCCACTTTCATCCACTGGCCGTCGCGGCCTTCCAGGAAGCCTACGGGCTTGCCCGCGGCTTCCGCTACGGGCTTGCCGTCCAGGGTGGTCTTGAAATCAATGATCGCCACGTCATCCTTCTTCGCGGCGCGGTCCACGGGGGTAAATTCCGCAATCTGTTCGGCCAGGGAGTTCAGGGCTTCCTCCACGTCCGCTTCCGTCACTTCGGAGGAGGGGACCTTGACTTCGATGCCCTTGTATTCCGGCAGTTCGAATTCGGGAACCACGGTCATCGCGCTGGTGGCGGTGTAATTTCCCTGGTCGTCGAGGGATTGTTCCGGCTTGCCGAAGTTGAGCACTTTCAATTTGGGATTTTCTTCCAGAGCGGCGGAGCAGGCCGTTTCAAAAAGAGTGTCCAGCAGTTCTTCTTCAATTTCCTTCTTGAAACGTTTTTCAATGATGGACTTGGGCGTTTTGCCGGGGCGGAAGCCGGGCAGCTTGGCTTTGCCGGCGTAGGAATCCACAATAGAGGCGCGGCGCGCGGCCGTGGTTTCTGCGGGGATGGAAGCTTTCAGCGTGGCTGTGCAGTCCGGTTGAATATCAACGTTGATTTCCATAAATAATACGGTCAGTGTTAATTGAAAGTGGTTCTGTCTCGGCTCCGGTATGGCGGCAGCGGTCAAAACACGAGCGGCAATAAATGTAATGAGCGGGTATCTGGAGTGCAAGCTATTGCACGGGAATGACACAATTGCCTTTCTCAGGCGCACATGCGCGCGCAACGTAAGAAATGCAGGGCAACTGCGTTCTACGCGGAATCACGTCTTGACTATGCGGACGGAAAAGTCCTTTATATCCCAAGCATTAAGTTCAGCTCTCATGATTCGTCCCGTTTTTTTGTGTGTTTCCTTTCCCCTGATAGCATGTTCGGCTGCTTTGGCCCAGGATAAGACTTCCCTTAACAGAGGCGGCTACGGTTCCGTAATGACCCCGGAACAGGTGGTGCGGGAACTCGGTCCGGAAACGGGGCTTCTGCCCGGTGACCAGGCGTATGAGGGGCGTCCCGTGAAAAGCGTCTCCGTGCGTTATAGAAGCACCGGCAAGACCGTGTCCGAAGACCGCCTGAAAAACCTGCTGGCTACCCAGCCGGGCACCAATTATTCCCCGGAAGTGGTGAACAAGGACTTGGAACGGCTGCTGGAAAGCGGCCTGGTAGGCGGCAATACGACGGTGGCTGTGGAACCTTCCGGCGACGGCGTGACCGTGGTGTTTGAAATGGCGGCCCAGAACCTGCTGGGCGGCGTGGGCTTCCGCGGCAACACCGCGTTCGACAACCGGGACCTTTCCGAGGAATGCGGCTTGAAGGGAGGGGAAGCCCTCAGCGACAAGGCCCTCAGCAGCGCCATCTCCAAGCTGCGCACCTATTATCAGGAAGCCCGGTATCCGGATGTGCGCGTTTCCTATTTTTACCAGAAGACGGAGCGCCCCGGCTTTGTGGACGTGGTCTTTGACATCAATGAAGGCAAGAAGGCCAATATCATCAACATCGATTTTGTAGGCAACGACCACATCAGCGCCAAGGACCTCCGCCAGGTGATGAAGACCAAGGAGAAGGGCTGGCTGACCTGGATTACCAAGTCCGGCCGCATTGACCGCGAGCAATTGGAGGACGATCTGGCGGAACTGGTGACTTATTACCGCAACAAGGGCTACCTGCGCGTCAAGCTGGACAAGGTGGAATACTTTGACGCCGGCAAGGGCAACGAGCAGAAGCTGACGATGAGGATCACGCTTACCGAAGGGCGGCGCTACAAGGTCAATCAGGTCGCCTTCGGCCCCACCAAGGTGTTTACGGCCCAGGAGCTGATTCCCGGCTTGAGCATGTACAACGGGGATACCTATTCCGCCCAGAAGGTGGCCGACGACGTGACGATGATTCGCCGTTATTACGGCTCCCGCGGGTATGCGGACGCCGCCGTGCGCCCGGACATCCAGGAAGTGGGCATTGATCCCAGGACCGGCTATGGGCAGATCAACATTGTTTACCATGTGACGGAAGGCAGCCCCTACCGCGTAGGCAACATCCGCCTGACCGGGAACAACCGCACCAAGGATTACGTCATCCGCCAGGAACTTCCCCTCCAGTCCAACGACCCCATGAACTCCGTGGACCTGGATACCGCCCAGAAGCGTCTCCAGAACCTGAACTATTTTGACATGGTGGACGTGGCCCAGGTGGGTTCCACGCGGCCCGGCTACCGTGACATCAACATTGAAGTGGCGGAAAAACGCACCGGTTCCCTGAACATTGGCGTGGCGTTCTCCTCCATTGAAAGCGTGTACCTCTTCGCGGGCATCACCCAGTCCAACTTCGACATGTATGACTGGTCCTCCTTCGTGGGCGGCGGCCAGCGCTTCGCCATCAATACCCGCGTGGGTTTTGAAACGCAGGATGCCAGCATCTCCTGGGTGGACCCGTGGTTCCTGCACCGCAAGCTGGCCTTCGGCACGGAAATCTTCTACAGCAATTCCACGTACTTCTCCGACTATTACGACCAGCAGAACTACGGCTTTGCCGTTTCCCTGCGCAAGCCGATCGGGGAACTGGATTACGTGAAGCTGGAATACCGCCTGGAACAGTACCAGATTGACGCCAAGGGTAACGCCCCCATCTTCTTCTGGCTGCAGGACGGCGATTACCTGCGCAGCCACGTGGAACTTTCCTACACCATTGATACCCGTGACGCGCAAATCTTCCCCCGCAAGGGCGGCAAGTTTGAAGTGCTGGCCGGTTATTCCGGCCTGGGCGGCGATGTGAAGACTTACAACTTCGGCATCAACGGCTCTTATTACTGGAACTTGCGCGGAGACACCATTTTCAGCATCAATGCCGGTGCGGCCACCGTGGATTCCTACGGCGACCATGACGTACCCATTTTTGAACGCCTCTACCTCGGCGGCCCGTACAACATGCGCGGCTTCCGCTTCCGGGACGTGGCTCCATACAATCCGGCTTTGAGCGGTGATGAAACGATGGGCGGCCGTTCCTCCTTCTTCTGCCAGTTTGAATATTCCATTCCGGTGATTGAAGAAGTGCGCGTCGCCGTGTTCTACGACATCGGCTTCGTCAACGGGGACGCCTTTGACTTCAGCGCATCCAAGATCGTTTCCGACTACGGGATCGGCCTGCGCCTGAACCTGCCCATCGGTCCTCTGGCGGTGGACTATGCCATTCCGATTCAGAAGAACAACGCCATCGACCGCGGAGGACAATTCCAGTTCTATCTCAACTATTCCTACTAATTTTATTCAATAATCCCTCTACCATTTGACGACATGAGCAATTTCCGCATCCTTATTCTGGTGTTCCTGGTGGTGGTGCTGGCCGTTCTGGGAATGATCTATGTGAACATTTCCTCAAGGATGGATGTGATTCAACAGCAGCAGATAGCCCCCGTGCCCGCTCCGGCAGCCGTCAATCCCTCTCCTTACCTTCCCATGCCCACGCAGACGCCCGGCACCGCCGTTCAGCCGGTAGTCGTGGCGGACCCGGTGGTGAGCGAGGAGCTGGCCCATGCCACGGCCGAGCTGGAACGGATGAAGAAGGAGAATGAAGATTTGAAGAAGCGCCACGCCATGGCGGAGGAGGAACGCGCCCTGCTGGAACGCCGGAGCATTGAAAAGGGAGACCCCCGCCTGCAATGGCTCAATGAGATCAAGGACGCCGAACAGGTGGGACGCGTGACGGAATACTACCGTGACGCCAACCTTGTCCTGTTCCAGTCCATCGGCCAGCCTGACCTGAAAGTGGGGCAGGAACTGGGCATCCGCAGGCGCGGAAGCATCTTTGTCTCCCTGATTATCGACGGAGTTGACCCGGACGGGAAGGTGTTCCAGTCCTACGTGAAGCGCAACACGCTTTTTGACAACAATGACAAGGAGCCCATCAAGCCGGGGGATGAAGTGATTGTCCCGCCCGCAAGCTGGCAGGAAAACATGATGGGAGAAGGCGAGCCTGGCGCGGCCCCGTCTGCCGCTCCCGCTCCTGCGGCGGCGCCCCAGCCGGTAATGATTCCCATGGAGCCGTAATGCGGGTCCGGATAGAGCCAAGCCAAATAAAGAAAAAGTGCATCTGAGAGAAAGATTGCAGTCGGGCGCGGGCCCCAGTCTGTCCTTTGAATTTTTCCCGCCCAAGAACGAGCAGGCTGCGGCGGCCCTGTACCAGACCATCCGTGAACTGGAACCGTACCATCCCAGTTTTGTCAGCGTGACATACGGCGCGGGCGGCTCCACCCGTGAGCTTACCCGGGAGGTGGTGCTGCGCATCCAGCATGAATCCCGCATTCCCACGGTGCCCCACCTTACTTGCGTAGGCCACAGCCGGGAGGAAGTATGGAGCATTCTGGACCAGTACGCCCAGGCAGGGGTGCGGGCCGTTCTGGCCCTGCGGGGAGATCCCCCGCGCGGCACGGAAAATTACAACCGTGATGCGGATGCCTTCCGCCATGCGGCGGAACTGGTGGCTTTTATTCGTGAATATAACGAATCCGGACGCCATCCTGATCCGGACGGGTTCGCCATAGGCGTGGCCGGCTTCCCTGAAGGCCATCCGTCCACGCCCAACCGCCTGCGCGAGATGGATTTTCTGAAAGCGAAGGTGGATGCCGGCGCGGATTATATCTGCACCCAGTTGTTTTTTGACAACCATTCTTTTCTGGATTACCGGGAACGCTGCCTGCTGGCCGGCATCAAGGTGCCCATTCTGGCCGGAATCATGCCCGTAACCAGCCTGTCCGGCATGAACCGCATGGCGGAGCTTTCCGGGGGCACGTGTTTTCCGGCCCGGCTGCTCAAGGCGCTGAAACGCGCCGGCTCCAATCCGGACGCCGTTCAGGAGGTAGGCATCCAGTACGCCTCCAGCCAATGTGCGGAGCTGCTGGATTCCGGCGTGGACGGCATTCATTTTTATACGCTCAACCAGAGCCGCGCCACGCGGCAGATCTACAGGAACCTGGGCCTGAAGGATTCCCTCCAGCTTCTGGAACATGGCGAAGATAAGTAAAAAGCTGATTGATTTGGCCGGGACAACACGATAGAAACCTCTTCAACATATTATGGATATCAAGGATATTAAACGGGCCATGGACAATATGCCGATGGGCGACGGAAGCGCGTTTGCGGAAATCTCCGTCGGTCCGGCCAAGCATGAACAGTTTTTGGATGAACACTACGGAAAGGTTGCGCTGGTCGTGCTGCTGTGCGTTCTCGGAGCCGCCGGATGGATCATTTACAACGGCATGCAGGATTCCATGGAAAGAAAGGCAGGCGCCGCGCTGGTGGCCGCCATGCCGGAATCCCCCGCTACCGGGGAAATCTCCCTGAATGAACAGGGGCTTCAGCAGGTGGTGGCGGATTTTGACGATTCCCGCGCCGCCGTCACCGCCACCTATCTTCAGGCGGTCGCCCTGTGGAACGCCGGCAAGGAGGATGAAGGCGTAGCCAGGATGAAAGCTTTTATTGATTCCGCTCCCACGGAGGAATGGAAGGCCCAGGCTTCCGTTACCCTGGCATGCCGCCTGATGAACCGCGGGAAGGCGGATGAGGCGGATGGCCTGTTCCGTTCCGTGGTGGACGCGGGGGATCCCACTTTTTCCGGTTTTGCCACCATGTGCCTGGGGGACATTGCCCGGGCGAAGAAGGACAATGCCGCCGCGGGAGCCTTTTACCGTGAATTGGCGGAAAAGTTCCCGTCCAGCGCGTTTGTCCTCCAGCGCGGAGGCTACCTGTTGCGCAAGAGCCTGTTTGATATTCAGAGCCCCGTCCGCATCGAACCCGCTGCGGAGCAGAAATAATCCGGGCGGACTTTTCCGGAGCTTTCCGGAAGATGAACGCTTTCTACATCCGCATGTCTGTTCTTTTGCAGCGCATGCGGATTTTCGTGTCCAGGAGCGCCGGAACAGGGCGTTCCAAAGGGTCCGCTGTGCATAACAGGCGTCATGATTCCGGGAATTTCTCTCCGGGCTGTGACATGCTTAAACAAATCATGCGGGCACGCCGCGCTTACTGGATGTAAGCCGGGCTGCCGGCATTACCAATATTTCACACCATGAACAAGCATATCAAATCCCTCTGGCTCCTTCCCCTGGCCGGGCTGTCTCTTTCCCTGATGCCGTCCTGCACGACGGACAGTTACGGAAACAGCACCGTGACGCCTGGCGGGGCCGCCGCCATCGGCGTGGGCGCGCTGGCCGCCGGGGCTGCCATCGGCGCGGCGGTCCAGCATGACCGCGACAAGGACAGGTATCGCAATGACTGGCATCATCACAATCCTCCGCCTCCGCCGCCCCGTCCGCCCCACCGACCCCATTGGAGGCGGTAAGGGAAAGCCCATGGCCCGCAAATCCTGCGGCGCTCCAGCTTTGCGGGAAGAGCGCGGCGCAACGTGGTATTTCCGGAGTCCCGTAGAGTTCTCAGGACTGGCGGATGCCGCGGAGCGCCCAGGTCATGCGCTGCCTGGCGCTCTCCGGGTCATTGAGGATGGAGCCCAGCAGATCCAGCACGGGCCGCACGGCATTCGGGTCGTGCACTTGGAGTTGTCCGGAAAGGATAAAAGGAGCCCCGCCGCAGCAGACGAGGTAGATGAGGATGTTCATGGGGTCTCCCTGGAGCACGGAACCTTCCTCCTGGGCTTCCCGTATGGTTTCCAGCAGGACGAGGGGGTGGCGCGTATGGATTCCTGAAATGAAGCGGATGGCCGCCCGTTCTCCCGCCAGGGCGTCCAGCACCAGCTGGGCAATGAACTGGCCGTGGCGCAGCAGGAACTCCATGACGTCTTCCAGGATGGCTTCCAGTTTTTCAAAGGCCGGAAGATGAATGTTGGCGTGGGTTCTGACGCCGGTGAACAACGGTTCGTACCAGCGTTCCAGCAGTTCGTTCAGAAAAGCTTCCCGGTTGCCGAAGTGATAGACAAAGCTCCCCGTATTGGTGCCGGCGCGCAGGGACAGGCCGCGGATGGTGAGAGCGCGGAGCCCGGATTCCCCGACGATCATGGCTCCCGTATTGAGCAGGTGCTCTCTGGTGGATTTCCGTTTGGGCATGACGGTGAAGCTTAAGCACCCATGTGTGCTCCTTATCGGCCCGGAAGGCAAGGACTTGTTACGTCTGTCATTGTAAAAGGCGGAACCGGGGCCTCGTCCTTCCCCGGTTCCGCCGCTGGAATCCCGAATGGATCAGGAGGTTGCTTCCAATTCTTTCCGGCGGGAGGAAATCCAGCGGGAGAAGAGTTTGGCTGTGGCCGGAATGATGAGCAGGTTCAGGATGGTGGCTGAAACCAGTCCGCCGAACTGGACGATGGCCAGCGGCCCGAGCAGTTCGCCCCCGGGCTTGTCAATGGCCCAGATCAGGGGGAGCAGGCCGAGCACCGTTGTAAGGGAGGTCATGATGATGGGAACCACGCGTTCCAGCGAACCTTCCCGGATGGCTTCCGCCGGGTTCATGCCCTTGTGTTCCAGCGCCCGGTACCTGTTGAGCAGGATCAGGCCGCTGCGGATGGCGAAGCCGATGACGGTAACGAACCCCACGATGGAAGCCACGGAGAGGATGGGCGGAATGTACGCGGCGCCGAACAGGGAGGACAGCGTGCCGGGGGAGGCCAGGAAGACGGCTACAATGCCGCCCACCAGGCACAGCGGAATATTCACCAGCGTCAGCATGGCGCGGCGGACGCTCCCCAGCGCGGAGGAAAGCAGCAGCACAATGAGCACCATCACGATGGCTCCCAGCACGTAAAGCCGCTCGGAGGCGGATTCCCGCGCCTTGATGGTGCCGTCATAGTCCACTGTGCAGCCCATGGCGTTCATCACCGGGTCCAATTGTTCCCGGCAGGCTTTTGCCAGGTCCCCCAGGTTGGAATTGGGGGAGGGGTTGCAGGAGATCATGGCCTTCCGCATGGTGTTGTCCCTCAGGATGAGGTTGGAGACCTCCTCCCGGTACACCTGCGCCACGTCGGCCAGGCGCACGGTCTTTTTATTGGGGGAAATGAGTTCCAGGTTCTTGATGTCTTCCATGGACGTCTTCAGCCTGGGATCAATGCGCAGGACAATGTTCCAGTGGTCCTGGTTCTTGATCACTTCCCCCAGCTTCTGGCCGTTCATGGCCGTGGAAACCTGTTCCGCGGCGTTCGCCATGGTCAGGCCGTGGGAGGCCAGGGCTTCCTGGTTGTACTGCACGCGGATGGTATCCACCATGATCTCCCGGTTGGCGCGCGCGTCCGCCACCTCCGGCATGTTCGCCAGAATCTCCTTGGCCTTCTGGGCCGCCAGGCGGAGCTGGGGCAGCTCCGTGCCGTAAATATTGATGGCGATTTCCGAGTTGGAGCCGGAGAGGGCGGAACTGATGCGGTGCGCCAGCGGATAGCCGATCATGGAGCTGGTGCCGGGAATATCGTCAATGCACTTCTTGATGGCGGCGCGCAGTTCCTTCTGGTCCTTCTCCAGGTCTACGCGCACGAGCAGTTCGGAAGCGCTGACGGGTTCCGCGTGTTCGTCGTTTTCCGCGCGTCCCGTGCGCTGGGTGACGCTGAGAACGCCCGGAATGCGTTCAATGTCCTTCATCACCGTCCGGGAGATGCGCTCCGTTTCATCCAGGGAAGTGCCCGGCACCGTGCTGACGAAGACCGTGTAGCAGTCCTCGTTGAACGGCGGCAGGAAGCTGGTTCCGAAGGTGGACCCCAGCCACAGGGCCAGCAGCGTGATGGCCGCCATGATGGCGCAGACCGTCTTGGAGAAGCGCAGGCAGAATTCAAGAATGGGCGCATAAATGCGCTTGATGAGGCGGGAGCTGAAGGAGTCCCCGCTTTCCAGCGTGGCGGCGTTTTTGCTCTTCTTGAACCACATGTAGCAGAGCACCGGGGTAATGGTGACGGCTACGATGAGGGAGGAGAGCAGGGCCAGCATGTAGGAGATGCCCAAGGGGCGGAAGAACTGGCCTTCCAGCCCGGACAGGAAGAGGACCGGCGTGAACACCAGCAGGATGATGACGGAGGAGAAGGAGATGGAACCCACGATTTCCCCCTTGGCCTTCATCAGCACCTCATACTTGCTCTTGCGCTTGTCCTCCGGCAGGGCGGCGTTCCGGTTCAGGTGGCGCCACGCTATTTCCACGAAAATGATGGCGTTGTCCACCACGTCCCCCACGGCCACGGCCAGGCCGCCCAGGGTCATGATGTTAATGGCCAGCCCGAAAATGGGGAACATCATCATCCCGAACAGGACGGACAGGGGCATGGAAATCAGCGTGATGATGGCCGTGCGCAGGTTCAGCAGCGTCAGGAAGATGACGATCATGACCACCGCTCCCGCAATGAGCAGGGTCTCCGTGCCGTTGTCCAGGGACATTTCAATGAAATCCGCCTGGCGGTAGGCGGTGGTGTGCAGTTTCATGCCCTTGGGAAGCTGGCTCTGGCTGAACTCCTTGACGGCTGCGTCCACAGCCTGCGTCAGGGCCAGCGTATTGGCTCCCGGCACCTTCTGCACGGAAAGCACCACGGCGTCTTCCCCCATGAACCCGGCGTCGCCCCGTCGCGGCGCGCCGTCTATCTTGACCTCCGCTACGTCCTGAAGCCGGAGAATGCCGGAGGCGTGGTCCGGAACCAGGGCGCGGTTCAGCTGTTCAATATTGGCGGTGCGGGTATCCTGCTGAATGGGGAGCTCCTGCCCGGCCACGTCCTCCAGGTACCCGGCGGGCACGGAAGACTGGGATTCCTCAATGGCCGTTTTCAGGCTGGAAAGGTCCACCCCTGCCAGCTTGAGCTTGTTGGGATCGTAAACCACCTGGTATTCCGGCAGGCGGCCGCCCAGCACCGTGACCTGCCCCACGCCGGGGATGGCCAGCAGGCGCGTGCGCAGCTTGTATTCCGCCAATTGCCGCATGTCCAGCGTGGAGGTGTCCTTGTCCCCCGTCAGGGCGATCAGCATGATTTCCCCCGTTACGGAGACGATGGGCGCCAGCTCCGGGGACGTGCCTTCCGGCAAGGACTCTCGGACCGCGCCCAGGCGTTCCGTTACGATCTGGCGCGCCTGGTAGATATCCTTGTCCCAGTCAAAGTCCACCCATACGAAGGAGAGGCCGCTGCCGGAGGAGGAGCGCACGCCCTTGACCCCGGCGGTGCCGTTCATGGCGGACTCAATGGGAATGGTGATATACTGCTCCACTTCCTCCGCGGTAAGGCCAGGGGCTTCCGTCTGGATGGTGACGCGCGGAACCTTCAGTTCCGGAAACACGTCCACGGGAATATTTTTCACCACGAAAATGCTGATGACCGCCAGCGCAATTGTCAGCAGAATCACGGTGATTCTGTTATTCAGGCAGAATGAAATTAGAAAGTTCATCGAATTCCTGTTTCTATTAACCGTTCTCTAATCACGTTGAGCTGAAAATCAATGTTCCCCTTCGTGGAACTGGCCGTCCGCATGGAAATGCCCGGCCGCCTTCTTGCTGCCGGCGTCTCCCGTGGGCAGGATGTATTTCAATTCATAGCCGCCTTTGGTCACGATGGTTTGTCCCGGCGTCAACCCCTTGACGGGCGTTTTTCCCTGCCGTGCGGGCAGTGTTTCCACCTTCTTCATGACGAAGGTATCGTCCGCCGCCTTGATGAAGACCACGTCGTTCACCCCCACCTTGACGACGGCGCTGTTGGGAACGGGAATAAAGCCGTCCGTGGCGGCGTCATGGGAATACAGGTCCAGCCGGGCAAGCTGTCCGGCATGCGTCCCTTCCGGCATGCGGTCCGGAACGAAGTACAGGGCACGGGACTGCGTGGCGGGGTCCACCTGGTCCGCCACCCGCAGGGTGCCGTCCAGCACTTCCGTATTTTTTCCGCTGGTCAGGGCCAGCTGGGCCTTCGCGTAATGGACGGGGTCAGCCCCGTAAATGGTGGTGGCGAATTCCAGTTCCCCCTTGTTGGTCATGACGAGGGCGGGCGCGCCCTGTTCCCCCCAGGAACCCTGGGTCATGTTCACGGACTGGACGGAGCCGTCCGCCGCGGCGTACACGTAAAGGAGGTTGTTTTTCAAAGCTCCGGAATCCGTCACCAGCTTCAGTTTATTATTGCTGGCGTCCAGAGCGGCCCGGAGGCTGTGGATTTCCGCTTCCTTGAACTGGATGGAGGTGTTCAATTCACTGTTACGGGTGCCGATTTTTTCCAGTTGGGCCCGGCGTTCCTTGAGGGTATTGAGTTCCGCCGCGGCGCGGTCAAGGGCAGCCTGCGCCTGGGAGGCGTTTCCTTCCATCTCCACGATGTCCGGTGAGGCCAGCGTGTACAGCAGTTCCCCCTTGCGTACCTGCTGGGCGGACTTGACGTTGAAGGTGACGCGCCCGGCGGCGGGAAGGGCGTACGTCGTTACCGCATGGGGAGGAATAACCATCTGGCCGTGAAGGGTCTTTTCCGCGCCGTGAGTGGCTTCCGTCACCTTTTCAAAGCGCATGTCCAGGGAATGGCGCGCCTTTTCATCCACATGCACGGGAATCATGTCCCCCGGCTGGCCGGAACCTTTCTCCGCGGTCTCTTCATGTTCGTGGTCGCCCGTGCAGGCTTCCCCCTCTGCATGCTGGTGGCCCTCAGGCTCGTGGTCGCCTGTGCAGACGGAGCCGTCCGCGTGCTTGTGTTCCTCATGGGCGTGGCCCTCGGCGCAGGTTTCCCCTTCCTTGTGCTGGTGGTCTTCATGGCCGTGGTCCGCCGTGCAGGCGGTGCCGTCCTCGTGTTTGTGTTCCGTAGGTGCCGGCTGCTCTCCGCGTGCGGGATTGAGGCTGAAAACGGGAGCCAGGCCCAGGATGATGGAAAAATAGAGACGTTTCATGTTCGTTAAAATGATGAAGATTTTTATTTGGATTGAAGGTTGGCGTGGGTGAGGTAGCGCAGCTGGGCCTGAATGGCCAGCAGCTTGTCCAGATTGTCCAGGAAAGCCAGACGGCTTTCATAAAGCTGGTGGCGGTTTTCCGCCAGCTCCAGCAGGGAGGCTTCCCCGATGCCGTGCAGTTTCTCCATGGTCCGGACGGAGGAGGCGAAGGACTCCATGCGCTGAAGCTCCGTCCGGCAGTGGCGGAGCACCATCTGCTGGCTGGCGTCAAGCTGTCGGGCGTTGAACAACTCCGTTTTCCAAAGCTGGATGGTTTCCTGCCTGGACAGGTTCCGTGTGCCGCGCGCTTCCGCAATGGCCTTGCGGTTGCGGTTCCAGAGGGGAAGATTGAACCCTATTTCTCCGCCCACTTCCTTTTCCCCGTCGTCACGGGTGAAGGAGGGCCCGAGCTCCAGTTCCGGGTACTGCCGGCGGATCTCCGTCTTGAACAGGGTTTCCGTGGTGGCGTAGGTTGCCAGTTGGGCCTTGATTTTCGGGGCTGAGGCCAGGGCGGCGGGGCCGGGCGCCGGCACGGCGGCGGGCAGTTGGAAGCCCTGTCCCGTCAGGAAGCCGAGCTTCCGTGCCGCGGAGGGATGCAGCCCCATCAGCCTGACCAGCTCCATCTTCTGCTCCAGTTCCGTTTCCGTCACAGTCTGGAGTTCCCGGATGGCGTCGTTCATGCGCTGGGAAGCCACTTGGCGGGAGGAAAATTCCACTTCCCCTGCGCCAATGAGTTTTTCAATCACGCCGTTTTCCTGCCGCACCGCATCCAGGCGTTCCCGGATGACTGCCTTGCGGCGCTGGGTAACGGCCAGCTTGCTCCAGGCCTGGTCCAGGGAACTGAGAAAATCCAGTTCCGCCTGGCGGAGGGTCCAGAAGTCCGCCTCCTTGTACTGCTCCGCCACCTTTTTTTCCAGGGCGGGAAGACCCGTCACGGGAATGGTGAAGCCCAGGCTGCCGGACATGTTGAGCGTATTTTCCTGGAGGACTTGTTCAATATCCCAGGAAAAGGACGGATCGTTCCACCAGCCCGATTGTTTGGCTGCTTCATTGCTGGAAGCCAGTTTCAGGCGTGCCTTGTTCAGATCCGGATTCATGACCAGGCCGATCTGGCGTGCCTGGTTCCGGGTAACGGAGATGTGTGTGTCCACGCGGGATGCTTCTTTCCAGGAGGCTTCCTCCGCATTCAGGTCGATGGGTGCGCTGTGATAGACGCTGCATGAACTGAGGAAGGCGGTCAGGCCTAGCCCAGCGAAAAATGGTATGGATTTCATGATGAAAAAGAGAATAGAAATAGTTCGGTCCAATCAGGTTTGGACAATGCGGCAAATAATTCCGCGGAAACAAATAAGGCCGGACGCAATCAACAAGCAGCGTTCAGCCGGAAACGTCCCTGGGACGTTTCTGAAAAAGGGCCGTTAAATCAGCAGGGGAAGTTGAAAGCCTTCATGTATCGGGCCGTCGTCCCTGAAGGGGTCAGGGGGGGCGGGTATTGCGGAATCCGATGTTTGGCTTGTTAAAAGAAGAGACTGTGCCAGATGATGGAAATCCGGGAAGGTCTGCCAGATAATGCAGGGCTGGGGAAGCGGCGCATGAAGAACGGGCAGCGTCAGGTCGTCAATCTCCAGACGCTGGTGTTCGCAGAGGTGCCCGGCCAGCGGGCTGGAAGTGCTGCTGCCGGGACCGTGGTCCCCACGGCATCCGCAGGGTGCGGCATCGTGATGGCAGGAGCAGGAAAAGAGGAAGACCTCCTGATGGCAGGGGCATACGGAAACCATGCCCGTTCCGCCTACAATGACCAGCAGAAGGGTGAGCAGCATGATGCCGTTGCGCAATGCTCTAACCATGGTATGCCGCGAATCCTAGAAAGGAGCCGTGAAAGCGTCAAGAGCAAAGTGGCGGATGTCGGAACCATGGCATCGTAGGATCATGTTAGCAGCGGTATTTTATGTTTTTATATATTTTATAAGAATTTATTATAAAACGTTTTAGAATTGAAGATTAACATAAAAGACCCGTTGACTACTTAAGGAAAATTCTAAGGATAGGATCCAGTGGCATCCCTATAATTTATGAAATTTATAGGAATATCATAAAAAATTAAAAAACAATAATAAATTTATGAGAAAAAATCCTATTCCTCCTTATAAAAAATGGTTTGATTCCAAATCAGAGCCTGCAGTCCGCAGGCTTTCCGAAGGAAAACCACACCAACAAGGTGAAAAGATTGATGAACATTCGGACGGCAAATCTCAGGGACCGCCCAGCAGTTCATCTGATAGTTTCACGTTTTCCCATAGCTTTGAAGTGCCTTTTAAGGAAAATGAAGCTGCGGAGCAGGAGCCTATTCAAGCCCTTTGTTCGATCAGCCTTACTGTTGATGATTGGGGAACAGCCTCCGTTGACGGTAAGAAAGTAGTGGACTTGACCTCAGGCGTTGAAGATGGCGGAAAACATGGCGGCCACCAGCTGTGGACCGGTTCCGGTTCCTGTACTGTTTCTTCCGGTTCCCATACTCTTTCCGTTCAGCATACCAACATTGATATGCCGGACCCGAATTGGAACCAGGCTGTATGTAATTATTCCATCAGTGTGGTTGAATTGGAACCCGGTGGTGAGAAATGTGAAGAAGAGTGCGGCTGTGGAGAAAATGAACCGGGCGATCCCCCTGGAGGCGTGCCGCCCGAATCCTCTTCTTTTTCGTCTCGCAGCAATGCCGTGACTTTGTCGCCTTTTGATTCTTCCGGCGCCGGCAGCGGAGTAGTTGCTACGGCTACAGGGTGGGATATGCTTTGGTCGTGCCGAATGGGAACGTTCCGAGGTATTGGAGACCTGCCTCCCGGAAAACTGCAGATTCATGCCAAGGAGTTTTCTTCTGCTTTGGCTGGTCCAGCTGCTTTGCAGTTCAGCCATCCTCTGACGAGCCGGCTGAATGTTCCGGAAGGTGGCATCGTTCCTGGAGCCCGCTTTGAGCTGGTGCAGGGAGCTCGCGTTATTGCCATGCGCTGTTATACGGATGGCTCCGTACACCCTGTTGGCGTGGATACGTCGGGCGGCGGCAGAGCTACGCTCATGTCCATAGACGGAACCTCTTATTTGCGCTGGATGCCGGTAGACGGTTCTACGTATCTTTTTACAGCGGCTGCGGGGGAACTTTATTCCTATACCAGTCCTAATAAGGCTATTCTCAGCAATGTCAGCGATTATTTTTCCATCAAGCGGAATCCCTCGGATCATTCCCTACGCCAGATATGGAATTACTGGGATGGACTGATGAATATTGAAAACATCACTTCTACCGGATACAAGGTTGCCTTTTATATGCCTTTCCAAGTAACGGGCATTGACCCTCAAACCGGGCTGTATACGGTGGAAGAAGGTGCGGTTCCCTTCAAGAGTTTTGAAATGGAGTGGAATTCTTCGGAATTTGTCATCATTGAACGCACTCCCCAGCGGCAGGATTATGTCTGTACTTGGTCGTGCAGCAACCAAGCCTGGAGTTTGTCGAAGGGCAGCGGAGCGGATGCCATTGTTACGCAACGTACCCGTACTGAATTGGAACCCACCGCTTCCGGCAATCTGGCCGTCTGGCAACTCGTGACTGAAGTTTCCAAGGGCGGCGCAGTGGCTTCACGCGTTTGTGAAGTGTATCAGACGGCCCCTGTCGGAGAGCTATTGTTGACCCGTGTAGACGGTTACGGTTTTGATGAGGCCCAAACCACCGCTTATGAATATAACGGGGCAGGACGTCTGAGCAGGCAGACCAATCCGGATGGAAGCGTCCATGCCTTTACTTACGACGCTACAGGACGCCTGGAACGCAAGACGGAGCCGTGGGGGGAAGATGCTGTTCTTGTAACTCATTATGAATACGCTCATTCCGATGAAGATAATTATAATGCGGATCTTGCCTCCATTACACGTAATATCAGCCCTGCTTCGGGCGTGCTGGTGGAACTCAGCAAGGAGACATATACTTATACCTACGAAAATAATATTAAACGGGTGGAGACACGCACCCGCGCCTTGGGAAGTCCCCATACGCAAATCACTGCCGTTGAAAAGTGGCTGGCGACGGCGGAAAACGCTTTTGCCCGTGGCCGTACGCGTATGGAACAAGCGGCCAATGGGATACAGACGTGGTACGATTATGCCGCCGCCATGCTGCATGGGGCTCTTTATTCCGTGACCAAGGAGACAAAGGTACAGGGGGAATTGGTTCCGGGTCAGTCCACTCGCAGCGTGAGCTTTGTTTCAGCGGAAGGCAATACCGTACGGGAGGAATTGTATGCTCTGCTTCCGGACAATACCTGGGAACAACTGGAGGGCGTTTCCTATACTTTTGATGAGCAAAACCGATGGATTACGCGCACCCGGGATAATGGGCGCAGTTTCAGCCGCGCTCTGATGTGCACCGGGGATCCCCTGTGGGAAGTAGATGAAGATGGCGTGCGTACGGATTACGCCTATGATTCGGCCCGTGTCTTGATTGAAACAACCCGCAGTGAAACTCCCACCACTCCGGAAACCATTGTGGAATATGAAAAGGATGGTGAAGGCCGCATTACTCGCTCGACTACCCGTGTGGGCGCCATGGAAACGACCTCCGCCCGCAGTTATGATATTCTTGGACGTGTTTCCAGTGAAACGGATGTTTTGGGCCGTGTTACCACATATGCCTACAGCAGTGACGGGCTGACCACAACCAGGACAGTTCCAGGCGGGGCAACCTACATTTCCCGTCGTCTTCCGGACAACCGTGTCAAGGAGGAAACAGGTTCCGGTCAGCGTACCCTGTATCATGGCTATGAAGCTTCAAGCAGCGGTGTTGTCCATACTACCTGGCTTTCCGACGGCATTACCATGCTTCAGCAGGAAGTGACCAACGGGTTCGGGCAGCCGGTTTCACGCATTAAACCTACCACCCGGGAGGGAGAAGTTTTGGAGGAGATCAGTGAATACAATGCTCTTGGACAGCTCTCCCGCAAGCGGACGGGCATGGAGGCTCCCACTGTCTATACATATGATTCCATGAGCCATGTTATCAGGCAAGTCCTGGTACTTGATGAACTTCATCCAGATGATCCCCTTGCCAATCGTGTGCAGGAAATGACGACATCCTTTGCCTTGGAATCCGATGGTGTGTATCAGGTAACGGTCAGTTCCCGTTTTACCGAGGCGGGAGACAGGCTTACCAGTTCCCGGAAAGAGCTTCTCAGCCAGTTGAGCAATACCGTGGCAGCCAAGCGCATCAGCACTGATGCACGCGGAGAAACAAACATAGAGGAAGTTTCCTACCATCAGACTATGGCAGGCAGGTTGACAACTGTGAGCAATCCTGCATCGGATGTTGCGTCAACCTCCTTGGAAGTGGACGGTTTTATTGTCAGTCAAACTGATTTTTCAGGGTTGGCAAGATCGTTCGCCCGGTCTTATACAAGCTCCGGAATCGTATATACGGATACGGACCCGCGGGGCAATACGGCTACCATGAAAGCGGATATTGCCGGAAGAACCATTGAAGAGGCGAATGCCGACGGCAGTTTCGTCGTGGCTCAATATGGTTCCCATGGTGATGATCCTGTCCGGGTGGAGACCGGGTCGGGATTGGTTGCCTGCTATAAATTTGACATTCGCGGTCGCAAAGTTGCAGAATACGGGACTGCCATCCAGCCGGTTTGCTACAGTTATAATGATGCCAATCTGCTGACCTCCATGACAACATACAGGTCGCGGGGAGAATCGGAACTCGACGATCCCAGCGACAGGACGGATGGCGACACTACTTCCTGGCTGTATCATGAAGCCACGGGGCTTCAGATTCAAAAAAACTATCCGGACGGCTCCGTGGAACGAGTTTCGTACGATGGACAGAACCGGCTGGTTGAAAGCACGGACGCCAGAGGGATTGTGACCACGCGCGCATATGCTCCCCTGACCGGGGATATTGTTTCCATTGAGTATTCGGACGGGACACCATCTAAGGAATTCGCCTACAACTATCTCGGATTGCTCTCCCGGGTAACTGATGAATCCGGCACCCGAACCTTGACATATAACCAGTACGGAGAAAATGAAAGTGAGAGAGTCGAGGTGGGCGGAATCGGTATCACGGTGGAAGAAAAATTTGATGTATTGGGACGTTCCACAGGTTATTCCCTCTTGAGGGGAGAAGAGGAAGTCATTTCCACGCAAATCGGGTATGATCCCCGGGGGAGAATTTCCAGTCTGAACGTCCATGGAGTAAATGGCGTTTCTTCTCCTTTCGGCTGGACGTATGATTCCTCCAGTGGCCTGCTTAGAGAGCTTGCCTATGCTAACGGCATCGTTCGCAAGCATTCCTATGAGACAAGCCGCGACCTGTTGAGCAAGATTGACTATTGGAGGCCCAACAGCGCAAATTCGGCCGCCAGGCATGAATACAGTTACGATATTCTGGGGCGTCCCACGCAAAAAAAGGATACGTGGAACACGCCGGCCCCCGGTACCGTCCATGCGTTCTCCTACAATGATCACAGTGAACTCATTCAGGATTCCGTAACCGGAACCGGGGCTGGCGCTTATACGTTTGACTATGACAACATCGGCAATCGCAAGACAGCGATGGAATTGGCCGAAGAAGTGGAATACGGCGCCAATAACCTTAACCAATATACTGCCATTACCAGGTCGGGGAATTCCGTTTTCGCTCCTGTCTATGACGCCGCGGGCAATCAGACCCTTGTGCAGACAAGTACCGGAATCTGGACTGTATCGTATAATGCCGAAAACCGCCCTGTGCGTTTCTCTGATGACACCGCTTCCACAGTGGTTGAATGTGGCTATGATTACATGGGACGCCGGGTGATGAAAAAGGTAACGGTGGAAAATGCAGTGACATACCACGCCTTTTACATTTATCGCGGCCATGTGCAAATCGCGGAGCTTAACCTCCTTGAAGCGAACAAGTCTGTTGTAAACCAATACGTATGGGATCCCTCGGAACCGACGGCTACACGTATCCTCTTGTGGGTGCGCGGAAGCGAGCCGATCTATCCGACACATGACCAGACTAAAAATGTTTCAGCCCTGTTCGGGCAGGCTCGTGGGCGGCGCGCTCTTTATGAATATTCCCCCTATGGCAATATTACCCGTACGGAAGGAGATCTGGCTGGAGAGTTCAAGTTCCGCTGGTCCAGCGAATATGCAGATGACGAACTGGGAATGATATATTATAACTATCGCCATTACAATCCTGCAGATGGCCGCTGGATTGGCCGTGACATGCTTGGGGAGGAAGCTTCTCCGAATTTATACGTTTATGCGGATTCCAATCCAGCTTCCATGTATGATTCCCTGGGACTTGCCTGCCTGCAGAAACAGAATCCTGCCATAGGACGCCCGATTAAAACTGGTCTCGGAGGCGCGCTCATTGTCTTCCTGGATTATGGCATCTCCACTGAGTATGAGGCGTGCTGCATCAAGTGTGCGGATAATTCCAAAGGATATTCTCTTTCCGGCAAGGCGGCTTTGTCAGTCATGTTTACTGCTGAAATGGCAACTTACTCCTTCTTCGCAAGCGTCAGCAAGGATTTCGGTCCTTTTTCCGGCACGTTGCAAGCGAGAATGTGGGGCGGAGTAAGAATTTATGGACAGCTTTCGGCAGAGACTTCTCTTCAATTTACCTATACTACATGTCCCAATGATTCTCCGTCCGCAGAAGGAAATTTTGCCATCATTGGATCGTTGGGGGTGGAAATTGGGGGAGAGGCTTACGTCCGTGGATCCATTCGTCTAAAAGGGCTGTGGGGGCTTGTCCTCAAGAAATCAATCAAGATAGGAGTTGGTTTTGCCCTTGGCGGAAGGCTGAGCGCGGAATGGACGCCCAGGATATCTTGTGGATTATTGGGTTGCAATTTGACCGGGCCTATTTCATTCTCTATTGCGGGTACGGCACGGGTACTGGTTCTGATGGCTGAAGTGGAATTTTCCCTTAAACAGGAAATTGCAAAAGTGGACAATTTCACGGTGACATTGCCAACCTTCTTCCCGCTTCCCATCCCACCGGGAATCTAATGCAAAACATTCATGAATAAAAAAGTGGTTCGTACAGCCATTATTTATATCGTATCTTTGGCCGTGTTTGCCTGCGCGTTTGCGCAGGCAAACACCCTTTCCGAAAACTGGGGAGCAGCTTTGCTTTTCCAGATTCTTGTATTTTTCATTATCAATGAAGCCTGGTATTGGCTGTGCGCATGGCCGGGCATTTTTCTGGCCCTTTTCCAGCAGGTGAAGGATAAAAATGTTCCGGAGCAAAACCGCGAAAAGTATATAAGAGGCTTAAACAAGCTCGTCCGGATAACAAGTATCATTATTCTCATTCTGCCGCATATTATTTACGGTATGTTGTGGATGGCCAATGTCCTGTCTCAGGGCGCCTTGCAGGGGTGGGGAAAAGTGGACTTGGATGCGTCTCTGTTCTTTCCGTCCTATCTATCCTGCATCATCCTTTTCATTCTGGTTTTTATCTTTTCTATTCAGCCTTATTCCATCAGCCATTTCATGATGGAATGGTTTGAACCTGGTCTGGGTAAGGAGAAAGTGGTTGAAGAAGAAGATGGGGCAAAACTCTCTACGCCCACTGCGCCTCTGAATGTGCGGGATGAGGAACAGGGTAATCATTCCATTCTGTTTGATGCCCATTACAGGAAGGTAGTGAAGGAAATGGAACCCAATGAGGAAATCCTGGCGGTGACGGCCCCCATTCCCTATGCTTTTAACAGGCAGACTCGTATAGAACTCATGATAGGTGTGCCGTTCATTCTGGCCTCTGTATGGGTGGCATCCATGCTTTTCAAGATTGTTTCCCAGTCTGGATTCTCTTTCATTTTCTGGGGGCTCATCCTTATGTTTCTTGTCTTTTTTTCGGTGGGGTGTTTGCTGGTTTTTTCTCCGGCCCGGTGGAGAAAAAGACTTTCAAGGACGGATTATTTTGTTACTTCCAAACGTGTTTTTCTGGCAGAGGGAAGAGATTTACACCAATTTTTTTGGAAAGATGAACCATACGTCTCCTTACAGATGCATAATGAATTGCTGGGAAGCGTCTATATTTCACGCCGAACACATGTCAATGCCTGTTTGGATAAACTATTCGGCAAGGGAAAGGTCAATGCCTATGAGACAGATGAAACAGGTAAAATGAATGGATTGCTGAACATCCCCCAGGCGGGGGATATCTATGCGATGATTGAATCTCTCATGGAGCATTCTAAGGAAAAATGAATATTCGTTTAAAAGCAGGTTCCATCATTTGACTGGAATTTTCTGACAGTGAATTTTTTACCATTCCCTGCCTTGTCCATAATCGGGATGCCGTCCCTTTACGGGGGAGCGGGAAGCGAGCTTTTTCATCAAATCAAGCTTTGGCAACAGTGTTCCTTGCCGCTTCACATCATACCTACACATCCTGTCGAGTTTGATCAGAAATACCTTGCTCATGGGTGCACTCTTCACGCGCTCAATGACTGGGCCTCCATTCCCTCCTCTTCTCTTGTCATCAGCTTTTGCAATCGTGATTTTCTGCGCAATCTTGCCGCCATCCGGCAGCGGGCGCAATATGTCATTTATGTGAATTGCATGGCATGGCTTTATCCGGAAGAAAAGGAAGCCATGCGGCACGGGCTTGTTGACTGCTTTCTTTATCAGAATGAAAAAGTCCTGAATACTCTTGTTCCGCAACTAAGGAGGCTGAACCCGAACCCGCGCATTCAATTTCGAACTTTTGTCCCCTATTTTGACAGTTCATTGTTTCCTTTCGTGGATCACCGGCCTTCCGATTTCTTTTGTGCCGGACATATCTCGCGCCAGGAGCCGGAAAAATTCGCGGTTGATACGTGGCGCATTTATGAAAGTTTTTCTTCTCCCGTGGCTAAAAAAGCCTGTTTTTTAGGATACGACAGGCGCAGCCGGAGCAAGACCGGCCCTCCTCCCGAATGGGTTCAAACCTATCTTGATGAACAGGATTTAAGCCAGCAGGATTTTTACAGAAGCTGCCATGTCGTCTTGCAGCCGACGGATACCGTTGAAAACTGGCCTCGCATTGGTTTTGAAGCGATGGCGAGCGGAAGCGTCCTGATCGTGGACAAGAGAGGAGGTTGGGAACAAATGATTGAACATGGAAAAACGGGCTGGCTCTGTGAGAACGCAGCCGATTTCATTGCCTATGCCTCTAAAATGGCATGGGAACCGCGCTGCCGGGAAGACATGGCCGGAGCTGCACGGGAACGAGGCTCTGCCTTGGGTGGCTTGTCCGCGTCTCTGGAAAGCTGGAAGGAAGTTTTTTATGAAGCCAGTTGTCTGTGTGGGTAAGGATCCCTTCCTTTTTCTAAACCGGTTATTTCCCGGCCGCTTTGCGGAGCAGGTCCACGGTGTGTTCAAAGGCTACGCCGCGGACGTCAATGATCTGGGAGTTTTCCGCTACGGCTCCGGTGATTTCCTCCTTGAATTTTCCGGCATGTTCTTCCGTGAGCAGATTTCTTGAGATCAGGGAGCGCGTAATGAGCTGGAGCACGTACTCCGTTTCTACAAAGGACTGGCGCCCTACGGCCTTGCTCATGGCTTCCATGAATTCGGGGGCGTGTTCAGGCGAGAGGGCCGCAACGGCTTTTTCATAAGCCTGTGCAAAGGTGTTCACCGGGGCCTTGGAAACTTCCGTCTTGGTCAGGTCAAAGCTGGATTGGTAGGCCAGGGCCCCTTCCTCCGCCAGTTGAAGGGCGTTCTTGCCGAATTTGTTGACGGCATTCATGTCCGCCCCTTTTTCCAGCAGCAGGGCCGCCACCTGGAAGTTGCCGCGCATGGCCGCCAGCATCAGCGGCGTAAAGCCGTTGCCCTCCCGGTTGTTGATGTCCGCCTTCTTTTCAATCAGCATGTCGGACAAGCGGTCCAGCCCGCTCCAGGAAGCCCAGTGCAGAGCGGTCCATCCGTCCTTGTCCTTCTGGTCGATTTCCACGCGGGGGTCTTCCAGCAGGCGTCCCAGGTAGGGCGCACGCTTGGCTTCCAGCTTCAGCGTGGTTTCAATGTTGTTGTAGTTGGCGTAGCACACCCACATGACGGGCGTTCTGCCGTGGGGGTCCGTCATGTTGACGAAGGCTTTTCCTTCCTTCGCCGCCAGTTGTTCCCCTTCTTCCAAGGTTTGGTCGAACTCCTTCATTCCCTTGACCCTGGCTTCCTGTTCCTCCTGTTCAGAGGAGGCATTGACTTCCTTGGCCTCCGCCTTTTTCATCACGGTGATGAGGTCCAGGGCCGGATTGGGGTCTCCGGAGAAGGATTTGGAAACCACCAGGCTGATCCCGCCCAGAATGGAACTGAAAGCCACCAGGATGAGGGAGTCCACAATGATGTTGCGCGTGTGCTGGTTCATCGTCTTGAGAGGTTAGGAGTTGGCTTCCGTGAGTTCTTCCGCCGTGACGGCGGGGTCCATTTCCGTCTCAATGGCCGCAATGGGCGGGGAGTCCGCGTCTTCCTCCGGATGGTCGGAGGTGATGGTCTTGCGGGTCATGATGATGGCGATGGGGCTGATGACGGCCATGGCCAGGTAAATGGTCCACATGAATTCGGGTGAATCCCAGAAGCCGATGTGCCCGGTATCCATCTTGGCGCAGATGCCGTCGTAGCAGAGGTAGGCGACCAGCAGGCCGCCGATGATGCCGTTGATGGGCTTGGCAATGAACATGGGCAATGCCGCCAGGGACATGTAGGAGGCCACCTTGTCCTTGGGGGCCACACGGGCCACATATTCCGAGAAACGGGGGGAGAACAGCAGTTCCCCGAACGCGAACACCAGAATCTGCGTCACAATGGCTACCAGATACGCCTGGGAGCGCGTTTCAATGCCGGGCACCACATAGTACCATTCAATGGGAATGGCCATGAAGACAAGGGAGAAAGCGGAAATGGACATGCCCACGATCATGAGGCTGACGGTGGAGAAGCGTCCCAGCACCGGAATGAGCAGGATGAGGCCGGAGACGATGATGGCCGGGTTGATGGCATTGATGGAGCCGATGGCAAAGTCATCATACAGGGTGCGCACGTAGTATTTGGGCATGACCAGGAATTGCAGCGTGAAGACGATGCGCACGCCCATGGTCAGCACCAGGAAGAGGATGAGCTTGCGGAAGGCGGATTCCTTCCACACTTCCCGGAAAAGCTGCAGGGGCCGGCGGAGGGGCGCTTTCAGGTTGGCCTCCTTTTCACTGGGTTCCGCGTAGTTGTTTTCGTCAATGAAGCGGGTGGTGATGCAGCCCAGCAGCACCATCAGCGTGCCGAAGTTGATGATCCAGTAGCCGCCGTCCACAGCGCCGAAGTGCTTGCGGAAGAATTCAATCAGGAATACGTTCGCGATCACGGCGGCGATGTTCATCAGCAGATAATAAATATTGAACCCCGTGGCGCGCGCATTCAGCGGGGCGAAGCGCCGGATGGAGGTCTGGATGACGGGGGACATGAACGCCGTGCCGAAGGACATGATCAGAATCCCTGTCATGACCACCAGCCTCCCGGAGTCCACGGTTGGGCTCAGATCCGGCCCGAATCCCATGATGAGACGCCCGGCGATGAGGATGATGAAGCCGATCAGGTACGTGCGCCGTATGCCGATGATGTCGCAGATGGAACCCACCGCAAAGACGAAGGCGGAGATGAACAGGGTATACAGCCCCACCCACAGGGCCGCGTCCGCATCGTTGAAACTGCAGTAATCCGTCAGGTAGAGGACAAAAACCGTAATCAGGGAGAAGTAGGCCATGCCGTCGAAGAACTGTACGACGTTGGTGAGCCAGAAATCTTTGGATACGGTTTTTAGGATTTTGAACTCGGAAAAGTACTTGATGATAGGGTTGGCGGACTCGTTCATGCAGAAGAGAGTAAATTTTGACGACGGTGGAAGAGTGGGTTACCCGCACTCCCGTTTCAAGTTTTTTTCTCTCAAAAGCCGGATTAACCGGAAAAATGCGCGCCTCCGTCACGGCGCATCCCCTATCTGGGAAGAATGCGCCGGAAGCCCGCCACATTGCACCATGACAATGCTTTCAGGCATTGTTCCACGGCCATGGCGTCTGAGGGCAGCAGGGGCCACAATCCGGCTTCCTTCAGCCCGGATTTGGCTATTTCCGCCGCCTTCCATTCACGGAACTGGGTGGGAAGGGCGGAGAAGGTGAAGAAGGCCCAGCAGGCCAGCCCGATAGCCAGCGCAATCTGGAACTTCAACAGCCCGGTGGCCAGCATCCCCAGCAGGATGAGGGCTGTGAAGAAGGGAATCATCATGGCGCGGGCTGCGGCGGTTTTGCGGGCTTTGGCCGCAGCAGGGTCTTCCCGGACCAGGCTGCTCATGGCCCAGGTGTGGGCCACGCAGGCCAGGCGTCCCGCAGTCACCTTGCCCTCCCAGGCGGGGGGAAGGCTGATGAGCCCGTTTTCATCCACGCCGGGAAAACGGGCCTCCGCCAGTTTCCGCTGGCGTTTTTCCGCGCCGTCCAGGCGGTGAATCAGCCCCGCCGGACCCGGAAATCCCGGCAATTCCCGCGATTCGTAGGTACGCAGCGGAATGACGCCCTTGGTGAAGCGCAACGCGGCAATGACGCCGAGCACGACCACGGAAAGGAAAATCACTACTGCGAATAGCATAGACCGCTTTTTCTCATACAGCCGCCTGTCCGTCAATCTCCCCGGATGGCATGACCCGCGCTCTGGCGGTTCTCCGGGTGCGGATGGCCCTCTCCTCCGGGAAACGCTGGATTTGGATTGCTTTTGCGGCTCTTTTCATGTAATTGCTGACCGCAATGGTCCATATCCGGGAATGCATGAGGAAGTGGCTGCCGTTTGTTCTGATGGCGGCGGCTCTCGGAGTGTCTCCGGCCCAGGATGTGGCGAGTCCCGATGCCGCGGAGCTGGACCTGGACCTGGTTAAATTGAAGAAGGGGCCCAAGGGCAAACAGCGGGAAGCCATGCGGAAGGCCCTTCTGCTCGTGCATCTGAAGCAGAAGGAAACCTGGCTGGCGGAGTCCACGGGGGAAGCCGCCCTTCACCTGAAGGCGGAAATTTCCTTCCGGCGGTACCTTGCCGCGGTGGATATGGCCGGCTGCCCGGAGGAATTCAAACGCGCGTTCCGCAATTATGCAAAGCTTCTGAATTCCTTTGAAGAAAAAGATTTGAAGAGCGTGCGGGATTTTCCCTCCGTTCCCTTGCAGGAGGCCGGAAGGGAGCTTTTCCGGGTATTGCTCAATTACCGTCTGGAGCCGGAGCATCTTCTGGAGGAAATGAAAGCGCTGGTGGATGAAGAGGTGGAAGGTAAAGAGGAGCTGTCTCCGGAGCAGATGATGGACATTGTCCGGGAAGTGCGGGAGGCCCTCCAATCCGGCAAACGCCCCTTTCCTGCGGAAAGGGCTCCGGAGGACAGGGAATGAGGCATGGCCTGTTTTTCACCTGTAGTTTTGTTGAATCCATTCAACAGCTTTCGGGTTTTGCGGCAGGTAGGTTTTTAAAACTTCCCTGATACGCTCCCTGGATTGACGGTTCGCGGGGACCTCTCCGTCCATGGCGGCAGGCATGATCGGGAACGCTTTCTGCCGCTGTGCCTGTTGAAGATAGCGGGCATAGGCGTCCGGGTGCCGTTCCGCCTCCTCCCTGGACGGAATTTCCAGTTTTCCCATCAGGTAGAGCAGGTAAAGGGCCTCCGGGTTATTCAGCGCGGCGGCTTTTTGGTAAAACTCCATGGCTTTCCGTTCATCCCGCATGATGCCGTATTCTTCGTCTCCGCAGGCATACAGCCGTCCCAGTTCCAGGGAGGCGGGTGCGTAAGACTGCCTGTCCGCCTGTATCAGATAAGCGAGGACCTCGGAAGGGTTTTCGGAAATGCATTCCGTGAAAGCTTCATACTGGGCCTGCGGGCTTCCATGGTCCGCCGCTTTTTTGATCCAGTAATTGTATTCCTCGGCTTTGAGATCGTTTTTGGAGATGAAGTTATGATCCGCCATTTGGCGCATGGCGGGAATGCAGCCAGCCTGCGCCGCTTTTTTCAACAGTTTCTCCTTCTGGTCAAATTGCTCAAAGGGGGAAAGCTGCATGTATTGCCGGTACAGTTCCTCGGGACAGGCTTCCCTCGGGGCGGCTATCCAGTAAATGCCCAGGGCGGCAGCGAGGATGGCGCCTGAAATGATTAATGCGGATTTAATGCTCACAATAGGTGAGCGGCTGCCCGGCAGAATTTTGTCTAAAAAAACGGTCGGAAAAAGGAGTGGGCGCAGACGGTTACGGTTTCCAGGCAGCGGCCATCAGGGTCTGGAAATGGGGCGGTTCCGGTTCCCTGTCCACAATGTCCGTATGGATGTTCCGGAATCCGGCTTCCTTGAGCATGCTTTCCAGCGCGGCGGGCGTGAAGCCCAGCCAGCGGTCCGCGTACAGATCCCGCGCCTCCTCCTGCCCGTGCTGGAGCAGGTCCAGCACCACCAGGCAGCCGCCCGGTTTCAGGATGGTCCACGCGGCTTCCAGGGCCTTGACCGGCTTTTGCGCATGGTGCAGGGCCTGGCTGAGCAGGGCCAGGTCCACCGTGCCGGGATCAATGGGCGGCGTTTCGATGTCGCCCAGGCGGTATTCCAGATTATCCAGCCCGTGCTTGCGCGCCAGTTCCTGCCCCAGTTCCACCATGCTGGGGGAGTTGTCCACGGCGATCACCTGCTTGGCGCTGGGGGAGATGAGCTGGGAGACGAAGCCTTCCCCGGCGCCCAGGTCCGCCACCACGTCATAGTTCAGGATGCGGAGCAGGGCTCCGGCCAGCGCCTTCCAGGAGCGGCCCGGCGCGTAGTTTTTCCCCAGCCGGCACACCACTTCGTCAAAGTAAGCCTGCGTGCGGTTCTTGCGCTTGTCCAGGATGACCTGGAGGGCTTTTTTATCCGTTTCCGCCTCCGGCAGTTCCTCACAGGCTTTCAAGGCTACGTTGTGCAGGTCGTTGGCCAGGGAAAGGGTGTAAAAAACGTTTTTCCCGGAGCGTGTGTCTTCCACCACTCCTTCCTGCCGGAGCTGGGCCAGTTGCGTGGAGATGCGGCTCTGCCCCATGCCCAGGATTTCCTGAAGCTCCGCAACGCTCAGGGATTCTTCATTCAGAACGTTGATGATGCGCAGGCGGGTGGGGTCCGTCAGGAGTTTGAGCGTTTTTAGGATTGACTTCATGGTGGAATAATATATCAACGCATCGAGATTTATCGATATGAGTAAAAACAACCCTCACATCTTCACGTCGGAATCCGTTGGAGAAGGCCATCCGGACAAGGTGGCCGACTACATTTCCGACTCTATTTTAGACGCCTGCCTGGCTCAAGACAAAACTAGCCGCGTCGCGTGCGAAACTTTGGTGAAGAGCAACATGGTCATCATCGCCGGAGAGCTGACGACCAAGGCGGTAATCAATCCGGAAAAGATCGCCCGCCAGGCCATCCGGGAGATCGGGTACTGCAACCGGCAGGACGACGACGTGTTCCATGCGGATACCGTCTTTTTCACGAACCTGCTCACGGAACAGTCTCCGGACATCGCCCAGGGCGTGGACGCGCGGGAAGCGGAGGGCAAGGGCCACGCGGAGCAGGGCGCCGGGGACCAGGGCATCATGTTCGGCTTCGCGACGAACGAGACGCCGGAGCTGCTGCCGGCCCCCATCGTGTTCGCCCACAAGCTGCTCATGGAACTGGCCAAGCGCCGCAAGCGCGGGCATGTGGACTGGCTGCGACCGGATTGCAAGTCCCAGGTGGCCGTGGCCTATGATGAGGCCGGACGCCCCGTGCATATTGAGAACGTGGTTATCTCCACCCAGCACACGGAGGAAGTGGACCATGATACGATTTACAATTACTGCGTCAGACTCATTAAGACCGTGCTTCCTGCGGAACTGCTGGATGACAGGACGGAGTACTTCATCAATCCCACGGGGAAATTCGTGGTGGGCGGCCCCCACGGGGATTCCGGCCTGACGGGCCGCAAGATCATTGTGGATACGTACGGCGGCATGGGCCGCCACGGCGGCGGCGCCTTCTCCGGGAAGGACCCGTCCAAGGTGGACCGTTCCGCGGCATACATGTGCCGCTGGGTCGCCAAGCACATCGTAGCCGCCGGGCTGGCGGACAAGTGTGAATTGCAGGTGGCCTACGCCATCGGCTACCCCACTCCCGTTTCCATCCGGGTGGATACCTTCGGCACCGGAAAGGTGGAGGAAAAAGCCATTGAAAGTGCGCTGGAAGGCATTTTCTCCTTCAAGCCCGCGGACATGGTGGAACAGCTCGACCTGCTGCAGCCCATCTACCGCAAGACGACGCATTACGGGCATTTCACCAATCCGGAACTGCCGTGGGAACAACTGGACGAAGCTCGCCTGGCCTCCCTGAAACAACTTCTTCATTAATCCAACGACAACGTTACAGACATGTTTTCAGAAACGGAACAATACAAGGTGCGCGATATCAGCCTGGCGGATTTCGGACGCAAGGAACTGGACATTGCGGAACATGAAATGCCCGGCCTGATGGCCGTGCGTGAAAAGTACGCGGCCGCCAGGCCCCTGGAGGGCGTGCGCATCATGGGCTCCCTGCATATGACGGTGCAGACGGCCGTGCTGATTGAAACGCTGACGGCCCTGGGAGCCTCCGTCCGCTGGGCGAGCTGCAACATTTTCTCCACCCAGGACCACGCCGCCGCCGCCATTGCCAAATCCGGCACGCCCGTGTTCGCCTGGAAGGGGGAAACGCTCCGGGATTACTGGGACTGCACCTGGAAGGCCATGAACTTTCCGGACGGCCTGGGACCGCAATTGATTGTGGACGACGGCGGAGACGCTACCCTGCTCATCCACCGCGGGTATGAAATGGAGGAAGGTTCCGGCTGGGTGGACACTCCGTCCGAATCGGAAGAGGAGGAAGTCATCAAGGACCTCCTGAAAAAGATTGCCGCGGAAACTCCGGGCATTTTCCACCGCTGGCTGCCCGAGCTGAAGGGCGTTTCCGAGGAAACGACCACCGGCGTGCACCGCCTGTACCAGATGCAGGCCGCGGGCCGCCTGCTGATTCCGGCCATCAACGTGAACGATTCCGTGACCAAGTCCAAGTTTGACAACCTGTACGGCTGCCGCGAGTCCCTGGTGGACGGCATCAAGCGCGCCACGGACGTCATGATCGCCGGTAAGGTGGCCGTGGTCTGCGGCTACGGGGACGTGGGCAAGGGCTGCGCCCAGTCCCTGCGCGGCATGGGCGCCCAGGTGGTCGTGACGGAAATAGACCCCATCTGCGCGCTCCAGGCCGCCATGGAAGGCTACCGCGTGCTGACGGTGGAGGACACGCTGGGCTGGGCGGACATTTACGTAACCACCACGGGGAACTGCGGCATCATCCGCATTGAGCACATGGAAAAGATGAAGGACCAGGCCATTGTGTGCAATATCGGCCACTTCGACAATGAAATCCAGGTGCACAAGCTCCAGACCTATCCCGGCATCAAACACCTCAACATCAAGCCTCAGGTGGACCGTTACACGTTCCCGTCCGGCAACAGCCTGTACCTGCTGGCGGAAGGCCGCCTGGTCAACCTGGGCTGCGCCACGGGGCACCCCAGCTTCGTGATGTCCAACAGCTTCGCCAACCAGGTTCTGGCGCAGCTGGAACTGTGGAATACCCGTGAAAACCGCCCCGCGGGCGTGGAAGTGCTCCCCAAGGTGCTGGATGAGGAGGTGGCGCGCCTGCACCTCGGCAAGATCGGCTGCAAGCTTACCGTCCTGCGTCCGGAACAGGCGGACTACATCGGCGTTCCGGTGGAAGGTCCGTACAAGCCGGACTTTTACAGGTATTGATCCGGCGGGGGCTCCGTTTTCCGGCCGTTTCATCGGGAAGCTTTCCCGGTGGAACGGCTTTTTCCATTTGCGCGGCGGAGCAGGAGAGGGAATGCAGGTGTGCCCACTGTTTTTTCCGTAAAAAGATAAGAGGGGAGAAAATGCTTTCCGGCATCGGCCATTGTTGAAGGAGCGGGAAAATGAAGTCCGTTTCCGGCGCAGAATGGGGTTTTGGCTCCGCGCCCTGGATGGAGGGAATGAAAGAAATATTCTTCCGGAGTGAGCTTCATGTTTTGCTTTCCTGTTATATCAGCCAGTATTCCAACTCAACGTTTCCCCTTGAACACACCACTGCCGGAGAAAAGAAGAAGCCGGTTCCGGAACGCAGGGAGGAATTCGGGAAAATTAAAGTAGCACCGGCTTGTTTCCTGCTGGTATCATGCGGCTTGCTTGCAGGCTTAAAACAGCCCTGTTTCACGGGCGGGTTTGAAATCCGGTGAGACTCTGCAGTCCGGAAAAGTTATGCTCCGGGATGGTGGGCGCAGATCCTGAATCAACGCTCCATCAGTTCTTTTTCACGGGTGCGTGTCGCCTGGGAGCCAGGGCCTCCCGGGCCTGATGGACATTCCCTCCGGAGCGCAGAGACGGTTATGCAAGCAAGAGCTTACGCCATGCTCCGGAAGGGGTTTCAGCCACGAGATGCCGGAATCTTCCGTTCCCGGGAGCCGGAGCCGCAGCTTCGCCGTTCATCACCGTCGCGCCGTTCCCGTTCCTGCCTGCGCCATTTTTTGTGTTATACCCTCCCGGCTTTTTTGAAATGAAAAGAAAGCTTATTTACGTCAAGAACGGCTTCTGTCGATGCCGGAGTATTGGCAAACGGAATTTTCCGAAAATGTTTTTCTTTCAAATGTGCAGGCTTGACCCCGGATTTCAAATCCGTAATGTATTCATGAAGCCGTTTTAATGGCGCATGCTCCCAGGGTGCAATCCATGTTTTTCCAATGCCTTCCGTTGAAGGGCGCGGGTTGCTCCCCTACATCAAACGTACCATGGATACTTCTTCCCGGAAAACGGCTCTCGTTGTGTTGTTCAACCACCAGTATGACCGCAACATTCCGGTAATCAGGGAGATTTATTCAAGGCGTTTTTCCGGGCTGCTTCAATTAATGCCCTATTACAGGGGGGACGCTCCGGACGTATGTTCCGTATTCGGCAATTCATTCCAGTTTTATAATTATATTTTACAGGCCCGGGAAAGAATCAGGAAGCTGGATGGCGATTATATTCTCATCATCGGAGACGACCTGCTCCTGAATCCCCGGTTTGACGAGTTTTCCACGCCGTCCCTGCTGGGAATCCATGGGGAGGATACGTGCTACCTGGATGGTTTTGTGGATGTCTCCCTGCCGGTGTGCTACCGTGGAACGGTGGAGGCCCACCGTTTTTCCACGGCTCCCGCCGGCATTGATGCGGACAGCGTCAACAAGAATGTTCCGCCGTACGGGGAAGCCCGTCAGATTTTGAAATCCAGGAACCTCATGCAGCATGACGAGCTGTCCCGCGTGCGCATGTTCCTGCCCAAGTGGAATCCCGGCGGCGGCATCCATGCCAACTGGAAGGTGCTGAAGGGCAGAATCTGGCATCTGCTGAACCACTGGAAGCACCGGATCAAAAAGTACCGGTATTCCTATCCCGTCGTCTTCGGTTATTCGGACATCGTGTGCATTCCGAAAGGGAAGTTTGACGATTTTTGTCGCATCCTTGAGGTATTTTCCGCATGGAACATGTTTGTGGAGCTTGCTATTCCCACAGCCTTGCAGCTCCTTCCCGGAACGCGGCTGGCTACGCTGGAAGACACGCCGTACAAGTCCGGAAACGTCTGGTTCCCGCAGGATCCGGAACATTTTGAGGCCATGAACGCCGTCATTGACGGGCTGGTGTCCTCTTCCGGCGGAGACCTGGGCAAATTGCTTGCCTCCTTTCCGCAGGAATACCTGTACCTCCATCCCGTGAAATTGTCCAAATTCGGTGCGCGTGGTCTTTAATCCATTGATTTTCTTTATTCCATGATGAAATATGCTGTGATCGGAGCCGGAGTTTCCGGATTGTCCATGGCCGGAATGCTCTTGAAAAAGGGGCATGAGGTGGTGGTTTACGAGAAGGACAGCCGCCCCGGCGGCCTGGTCAAGTGCGCGGAGGTGCAGGGCAATTTGTACCACCTGGTAGGCGGTCATGTGTTCAATTCCCGGCAGCAGGAGGTATTGGACTGGTTCTGGTCCCGGTTTGACAGGGAGCGTGATTTTGTTTCCGCCCGCCGCCGTGCCGTCATTTCCCTGGAGGGCGGGGCTGTGGTGGATTATCCCATTGAGAACCATCTCGACCAGTTTCCGGAGGCCGTCCGTTCCTCCATTGTCCATGAACTGCTGGAGCTTTACAGGAATCCCCCTGCGGAACCCAGTTCCCTGGGAGAATTTTTCCGGAACCGTTTCGGGAAGACCCTGAACGACCTTTATTTCACGCCCTACAACAACAAGGTGTGGCGGCAGGACATCAACGGAATCGCCATGGACTGGCTGGAAGACAAGCTTCCCATGCCGACCGTGGCGGAAATCCTGTTGAATAACATTGGTCGCGTCAACGAAAGCGCCATGGTGCACAGCTCCTTCTTTTATGCAAAGCGCGGCGGCTCCCAGTTCCTGGCGGATACGCTGGCGCGCGGCCTGAAGGTCAGGTACCGGGCGGAGGCTGCGGACATCCGTGCGCAGGATGGAAAATGGCTCGTGCAGGGAGAATTGTTTGACCGGGTTGTTTTTACAGGGAATGCCAGGCAGCTTGCGGACTGCTTTCCCGGCGTGGATGAACTCCGTCCGTTCCTTCCCCGGATTTCGGCATTGCGCTCCCACGGCACCACCTCCGTGCTGTGCCGGATTGACCCCAACGGCTATAGCTGGATTTACATGCCCTCCCCGGACCACCGTTCCCACCGCATCATCTGCACGGGGAATTTTTCCAGGAACAACAATAACGGAGACATTACCACCGCCACCATTGAGTTTTCCGAGCAAATGACGGAAGAGGAAATCAGGACGCAGCTGAAGCTCATCCCCTTTTCCCCCTCCTACCTGGCCCATCACTGGGAGGAATATACCTATCCCGTGCAGGATGCGTCCAGCCGCGCCCTGATCCGGGAGCTGAAGGAGCGCCTGGAACCCAGGGGCATTTACCTGCTGGGGCGTTTTGCGGAGTGGGAATATTACAACATGGATGCGGCCATCGGCGCCGCCATGGACCTGGACAAGAGGCTGGACGCGGAGCTTCAGCCATAAGGGCGCCCCCCGCGGACGCGGGAATATAAGAAAGACTTTTATCGGCAAGTATCCGGCCAACGCTGTGGATTGTTAATCCGCTGTCAATGGAAAATTTTAACGGAGAACGAATTCCAGATATTTGACGTGTAATAAAAAAGATTTTCCATCATCCCCGTAGGATGGCCTGAACAGACAACTTTTTCAGGGTTATATTTTTACAGGTCCTCTTTTATTTTCTCCAAACAAGCGGATTAACAACTCGCTAGAAAGGGCGTGCAGAAAGCATGGCCCATGTTCTACCCGGCCATGCGTTTACCCGGAATCAACGCGCATGGCTATTCGTTATTGTTCTTTCGCGACACGCGGCTACCGCTGGCGGCAGTGGATGCGGATGACAAGTTTAAAGCTGGCGGAGCCTTCCGTGGAATTGTCTTTCTGGAATCTTGGCCGTCTGCTGTCCGCAGGCATCAGGCGCGAAGTGCCCTGGTTTGACCCTCATTTGCATGGGGCTGGTTACTGGTGCTGGAAACCCTTCATCATGCTCAGGGAACTGGAAAGCCTGCAGGAAGGGGACTATTTGCTTTACACGGATGCGGGGCGTCCGCCGGGAACGCTTTTCCGCCATTCAGTACAGCCTCTTGTCCAATGGCTGGAGGAGAAGGGGCAGGATATCCTGCCGGGAGTGAATATCTCCTATTACACGGGAGATTTGTCAAGATGGTGCAAGCAGAGCGTTTTTGACGCATTGAATCTGGATATCAGGGATTTCGAGCATAGCCCCCTGATTCAGCCGACTCCGTGTTTCCTGAAAAAATCGGAAGAAAGCGTCCGGATTCTTCGTGAATGGATGGAACTATGCCGGCAGTTCAGCCTGGTGTCTTCCCCGACTCCGGAGGAAAAAAGCCGCTGCCGTGACAATTTTGCGGACCATACGCATGACCAGACGCTGTGGTCGCTTGTTGCGGCCATGAACCATCTGGATTGCCTTTATTCCGGGAAGGGAGTCATCCATCTTGACGGGAGGCAGCCCTTTTTACGGCACCCCGGATTTGATGACAAGGATCCGGACTTCTTTTTGGGAGAGCTTGGAGCGGAGAGGGTGGAAAGGCCTTTGCTTACCTTTCTCTCCGGCGTTCACCAGGGGATTGCTTTTTGCGAGAAGGCCGTGAATAAATTGTCCAAGATCGCCGGATTGGGCCCCCTCAAAGGTTTTTACGGGTAAGGCCGGGGTGGAATAGCCGTTACCGGGGTGTGATACCCAGGGAATAAAAAGGCGCCGGAATCTTCCGGCGCCTGGGAAAAGTTCCGCTGGAACGGCTTCCTACCAGGAAGCGTCAAATTTGGGGATGGGCGTTCCCTTTCCTCCGGGGCTGTTTTCCGGGACCTTGTAGGCCTTGCGGAGTTCGTTGTAGCGCTTCTTGAGCTGTTCCACGGTGGACTTGTAGGCGGGATCGTCAATGACGTTCTTCATCTGCATGGGATCCTTCTTCATGTCAAAGAGCATCCATTCGTCACTGGTCCAGATGTAGGAGAGCGTGTAGCGGTCCGTCCGGATGCCGTCGTGGCGCGGGGCGTTGTGTTCGCCGGGATTCTCGTAGAAGCAGTAGTAGATGGCGTCCCTCCAGTTGTCCGGCTTCTTGCCCGTAAAGGCCGTGGGAAGCAGGGAAACGCCCTGGAAGGTATCCATGTTTTCCGGGGTGTCCGCTCCTGCTGCGGAAACGATGGTGGGAGCGTAGTCGATGTTCTGCACCATGGTGGTATTGCGGATGCCCGCGGGAATTTTGCCGGGCCATCTCATGATGAGGGGCATGCGGAGCGATTCCTCAAAAATCCAGCGCTTGTCGTACATGCCGTGTTCGCCCATGTAGAAACCCTGGTCGCCGCAGTAGATGACCAGCGTGTCTTTGGAAAGGCCTTCCTTGTCCAGATATTTCATCAGGCGTCCGATGCTGTCGTCCACGGAAAGCAGGCAGCCCAGGTAGTCTTCCATGTAGGCGTGCCATTTCCATTCCGCGAAGGCTTTCGGGTCTTTCAATTTTCCGGATTTCATGCCGTCCACCAGGGACTTGGTGCGCTTGGCGTAGTAATCCGTCCAGGTCTTCCGTTCTTCCGGGGTCATGCGGTTGATTTCGCCCAGGTCCCAGCCGTAGCCGGGGGAGACGATGCTCTTGCGCATGTCTTCCGGCACTTGGTCCTTGAGCACCTTGAGGTCGGAATAAATCGCCATGTGCCTGGCTACGGTCTGCTGGTTTTTCTTCAGGAATTCCGGGCGGTTGGCGTAGTCGTCATGGAAGTTGGCGGGTGGCGTCAGCTTGGACGTGTTCACCTTGCCCAGATGGCGCAGGGCGGGGCACCAGGCGCGGTGGGGGGCCTTGTGGCCTACGACGAGCAGGAAAGGCTTGTCCTTGTCCCGGTTTTCCAGCCACTGGATGGATTTGTCCGTGACCACGTCCGTGGCGTAGCCGGGAAAGCGCTTCGTCTGGCGCTTCCCGTTCGGCTTGAGGCTGATGAAATCCGGATTGTAGTAGCTGCCCTGTCCGGGGAAGATTTCCCACGTGTCAAAGCCGGTGGGGTCTGATTCCAGGTGCCATTTGCCGAACAGGCCCGTTTGGTAGCCGGCTTTTTGCAGCATCTTCGGGTAGGTGGGCTGGGAGCCGTCCAGCGGCCTCTGGCCGTTGAAGACGAAGCCGTTCATGTGGGAGTGCCTTCCGGTCAGGATGCAGGCGCGGGAGGGTCCGCACAGGGAGTTGGCGCAGTAGCTGCGGTCAAAGACCATGCCTTGCCTGCCCAGCTTGTTGAAGTTGGGCAGCGCGACGGGGGAATCGTTCTTGGAGGTGCCCAGCGTCTGGTAGGCGTGGTCATCCGTAATGATGAAGAGGATGTTCGGCTTTTTATTCCCCGCAGCCTTGGTCTGGGCCATGAGGGGGGCTGCCGCCAGCAGGGCCAGAGTCCCGGCGATGATGGTTTTTAAGGGTCTCATATTGCATGGAGGATATAGGATGAGGGCACCGTGTCAATGTCATAGGATTCCTTTTGCCGGGATTTTCCGTTATGGTATCCTTCCCGCCATGCATTCCTCCCCGTTGGAAGACACCCTGCGTTTGTTCGGAAAGGAGCGGTTCCGCCCCATGCAGCGGGAGCTGATGGAGTGCGCGCTGGCGGGCCGGTCCTGCATCGGCATTTTGCCTACGGGTTCCGGCAAGAGCCTTTGCTACCAGATTCCGGCAGTGCTGGGAGACGGGGTGACGGTGGTGGTTTCCCCGCTGATCGCCCTGATGCGCGACCAGGTGGCCGGGCTGGAAAAGCTGGGCGTGGCTGCGGCCAGGTATGATTCCTCCCTGGCGGAGGAAGAGAAGGGCGCCCTGCTGGACAGCCTGAAGTCCGGGGCCGTCCGCCTGCTGTTCGCCGCGCCGGAGTCTCTGGAATCCCCGTGGATGCAGCAGGCCATGGAGTTTGTTTCCCCCGGCCTGTTCGTGGTGGATGAGGCGCACTGCCTCTCGGAGTGGGGGCACAGTTTCCGCCCGGATTACCTGGGGCTTCCCGTTTTTTTTAAAAAGCATGGGTTCCGGAGCGTTATGGCCCTGACGGCCACGGCTACGGAACGGGTGTGCCGCGACCTGGCCGCCCTGTTTGACGTGCAGGAGGACTGCATCTTCCGCGCCGCGCCTTACCGGGCGAATATTTTCCGCCAGGCGGAAGTGCTGAAGGAACAGGATAAAACCGCGCGGCTGGTGGAGTTTTTGAAGGAGGACGGCCACCGTCCCGCCGTGGTGTACATCCGCACCCGGAAGGATGCGGAGAATCTTTCCTATGAACTGGGGAAGGCCGGTTTTTCCGTCAAGTCCTACCATGCGGGCATGCCGCCGGAAACGCGGGGGCTGGTGCAGGAT
Source organism: Akkermansia sp. GGCC_0220 (assembly GCF_017566105.1). NCBI lineage: Bacteria > Pseudomonadati > Verrucomicrobiota > Verrucomicrobiia > Verrucomicrobiales > Akkermansiaceae > Akkermansia > Akkermansia sp. GGCC_0220. The sequence goes on along the minus strand of NZ_JABFCI010000004.1, from coordinate 23,557 downwards.
GAGTTTGTGACGGGGGCGGCGGACGTGCTGGTGGCGACGATCGCCTTCGGCATGGGGATTGACAAGCCGGACGTGCGCTCCGTGGTGCATTACCATCCCCCCGCCAGCCTGGAGGCGTATGTGCAGGAATCCGGCCGTGCCGGGCGCGACGGGCTGCCTTCCTTCAGTCTGGTGATGCTGTCCGGGCGCGACGGCGTGGCCGTGGTCAACCGCCTGCATGCGGCGGAGCCGGAACGCCATGGCGTAAAAGGGCTGGCGTCCCTGCTGTCCCGGAGGGGAGAGCATATTGTGTCCCTGTATGAGGCCTCCGCGGTCCATGACTTGCCGGATGTGGCGGTGGACCGGATGCTCTTTGACCTGAAGCGTTCCGGTTCCGTCCGGGAACAGGGCATGGGGTACAAGTATTACAAGGTGCGCCCCCTGTTCCGGATGGAGGAAATCCTGTGCGGCCGCGATGGGGAGGAACGTTCCCGGCTGCAATGGATGGACGGCCACCGGGAGGGGGAAGTGGAGGCTCTGGCCGCGGAATGGGGGATTTCCTGGGAAGAAGCCGGCGCATGGCTTGACGAGCTGGCCCTTTCCGGGGAATGGAAGGTGGACCTGCGCCAGACAGCCCTTCACTTGCATTCGGAAGGGTTTGATGCGGAAGAAGCCGCGGAGGAATTCGCGCAGTATTTTTCCCGGTCCCGGCTGAACGGGCTGGAACGCTGGAAAACGTGCGTTTCCACGCTGACGTCTTCCGCCTGCCTCAACAGGAGCCTGGACGCCTACTTCGGCTTCCGGGAGCCGTCCGGACCCTGCGGGCATTGTCCGGGGTGCTGCGGCGCAGTACCTGCGGAGATGGAATTGGAGGACCCCGGACCGCTTCCGGAAGAACTGCGTTCCGCCGTCATGGAGCTGGCGGCGCAGAGGAAGCCCGCGCTGGCCCGCCCTTCCCAGTTGACGCGTTTTCTGCTGGGGCTGGCTTCTCCGGCGGCCATGCGCGCGCGGCTGTGGGGGCACCCCCTTTACGGGACGCTGGCGGACAGAAGCTGGGAGGACGTGTGGATAGAGGCCCGCGCCCTGTTGGGGAATTAGCGGTCAGCTGCCGCCTTTGGCGGCCTCATAAGCGGCAATGATGCGCTTGCAGGAGTTTTCCGCATGCAGCAGGGAGCACCAGTAGCGGGAAATTTCCTCCGGGCTGCGTTTTCCTTCATCCCAGGCGCGGATTTCCTCCAGCAGCGCCCCGGAGACGCTTTCCGGGGTGTCTTTTGGGCTGAGCGTGCCGGAATCATGGGAAACGTACCATTGCAGGCAGTTCAGCAGGGGCGTAAGGCGCGGACCAACGACGGAAGCCCCGGCGCAGAGCGCTTCCGCGGAGGCGACGTGCGTTCCCTCGGACCGGGAGGTGCAGAGGCTGATTCTGGCTTGGGAGTATTTCTTTTGCAGCTCCGCGTTGGGCAGGTAGCCGGCCAGGCGGATGCGGGCGCGGAGGTCTTCCGGAAGATTGCCGTGCCATTCCCGGAGGAGGGGAGGGATGTTCCCGTAGATTTCCGCTTCCCAGTGCGGTGCGCGGGGCAGGGCCTGTTCCAGCGTGGCCATCAGCAGGAAGGGGCGTTTGTAGAGAAGGTCGTCCCAGCGGCCCACGGCCATGATGATGTTGCGTTTCTCCCCGGCATAGCGGCAGGTGGAGGAAATGGGGTTGGGAATGAGGGCCAGTTTCCGGACGATGGATTTTCCGTAGAGCCATTCCCGGTCCTGAATGGATTTGACGGCTGCCGGCATGGGGAAGGCTACCATGTCCCCCTGGTCCAGGTGTTTTCTTCTTCCCCGGCTGGCCAGGTTCCAGGTGTGCTGTTTCAGCAGGCGCAGCAGGAAAAAAGCGGTGCCCCTGATTTTTCCGCGGGCGAAGACGTCCCTGGTCCACATGTTTTCCGCGATGGGGAGCCAGTATTGCCACGGAAAAAACAGTCCGGAGGAATCCATGTACACCACCAGGAAGATGCCCGCGTCATGGATGGCCCTGGCGATGGGAAGATATTTGCCCGTGCCCCAGGCGTACAGGACCAGTCCGTCAATGCCCAGGGATTTCCACCAGGCGGCGTCTTCCAGGTTGGCGTACTCCGTGCGGATGAGGTCGGGGTCGTCCCCCTCCTGGACGGGCGTGGGCATGATGGCCCTGCTTTCCAAGCCGATCCGCTGGAAGGCTTTGCAGAAAGCCCCGGAATCACGGGAAAAGAAGGTGTGGTCCCCTTTGAAGGGAACGGGAGTGCAGGTGTACCATTTCATGATGCCGCGATGTTGGGGGATTGACGGAAGAGGCGGAGTTCCTCAAGAAGGCTGCCCATGGACTGAAGCCATGCGGCGGGGGAATACGTGGAGGACAGGAGCTGCTGCCCGTGCGCGCCCATGGACGGCCAGCGTTCCTCTTCCTCCAGGGCGGTGCGCAGCGTTTCCGCCAGCGCGTCCGCGGAAGGTTCCCGGGCAATCCAGCCGTTCCGGCCGTGGCTGATGAGCTCCGGCAGCCCGCCGCGGGGGGTGACGATGACGGGCGTGCCGTGGAGCCATGATTCCAGGACGACCATGCCGAAGGTTTCCTCCCACAGGGAGGGCGCCACGGCCAGTCCGCAGGCGGCGCGCACGGCGCCCTGTTCCTCATGGGGAATGAACCCGGTCAGGCGGATGGATTCAAGGCGGCGGGAAGCGACGTAGCGCTCCAGTTCCCCGCGCAGGGGGCCGTCCCCCATCAGGTAGAGGGTGCGTCCGGGAGGGGCAAGGCGTTCCCACGCCTGAACCAGTGGGAGGACGCCTTTTTCCTGCGTAAGGCGTCCGGCGTAAAGAACGTCCCGGCGGGGGAGGTCTGGCGGGGGAGGTCCGGCGGGGGAGGTCCGGCGGGGGAGGTTTTTTGCCGGATGAAGTGGGGGATGACCCTGATTTTGTCCTCCGGTATTCCGGTTTGGATGAGGAGCTCCCGCTGGCGGCGGCTGACGGCGATGTAGGAGGAAAGGCGGTTCCAGGTGCCCATGCGGCGCGTTTTATACAGCGTAGCGGCCGCCAGGGCGGAATAGGCCGCGCTGCCGCGCCAGCAGGCGTGCAGGATGCCGGGAAGGTAGTTGCCGTTTTTACAGGAGAAGCAGGGGGAGCCGTCCCGGTAGAATACCCCGTTGAGGCATCCGGCGCGGTAGTTGTGCAGGTAGTGGATGACGGGAACGGATTGCTTCAGGGCCAGCCCGTAGACGCAGGGGGACATGGCCGGGAACGTGTTGTGGATGATCCACGCGTCATAGCGGTCTCTGCGCAGGCATTCGCGCAGCTTTTCCTCCACGTCCCTGTTGCGGAGCATGTAGCGCATTTTCGTCAGCGCGCCGTGGGGGCTCTGGAACAGCTCCGCGGTGGAATAGACAAAGGGGGTGACGTCCGCCACGGCACGCAGCTCTTCCGTGATGGCGCGGAAGCAGACTTCCTCCCCCCCCACGTCGCCGTAGCGGCTGAAAATATGTAGAATGCGTGGACGTTGCATGGCCGCGGCGGAACGGACTATCCCTGGAGTTCCCTCCTGAGCTTCTGGGGATCCTTCAAAAGCTCCCTCTGGATGGCTTCCTGCTGCTGGCGCAGGCGGTCTTCCCGGGACTGGAGGGCTTTTCTCCCGGGGCCCACTTCGGAATTGACGAAGGGGTTGTTATCCCCCCATTTGGACCAGGGGCCGCGGGGGATGCGGTAGAATTCCACAAAGCGCCAGTGGACGACGGCCGTTCCGCCGGTGATGCCCAGGTAGTCGCGGACGGCGGGGGAGATGTCGATGCCCGCTCCCTTGTTCTGGGTGTTGACGGGGGGCTTGTCGCCGAAGACATAGGGCCAGTCTTCCGTGGTGAAGGGGCCGCAGTCCTCCCACTGGGCAAAGCAGGAGCGCTTGTTGTAGACGATCTGCACCCACCTGCCTTTGCAGACGGATTGCCCTTTCCCCGTGTATTCCCGGCGGAACCACGGGATGACGCGTGACGCCTCCGTCTTGTGCTCTCCCTTGCAAACGTCATTGTAGGGCAGCGCCACGTAAAAAGGATTTTGCCGGGGAACGAACGTTTTCGGGCGGAAGTCCACGGTGCGGCACACGGGGTCCGGATTGTCGAAACCGCCGAAGTTTTCCCGCCAGGCGGAGTCCCACGAGCTCTTGTGGTTGGCTACCGGGTTGCGCTCCGTGGAATCCTCCCCCACCCAGAAGACCGTGGCGGTGATATTGAGCCGCCAGGGATAGGTGCCGGGGCTCTGCCTGGCCGTCCTGGGAAGGATGCGGGGCTGGGGCGCCGGGCGTTTGCCGGTCGCGGCCGCGGCGGGCGATTTGACGATGACCCTGGGCAGCGGGTCCCGCTGCGTGGGGGTGATGATGACGGGGCCTTTGGGCCGTCCGGAGCTGTCCGCCAGGGCGCGGGTTGCGCTCCGGCCCGTCTGGATGTCCGCCCTGGCGGCCCCTGCCGGAGCCAGGGCCAGAAACGCAAGCAGGCATGCGGAAAGGAAGGAGTTCCCAGCGGAACCCTTCCGGAATGCCTGTTGACGTTGCCAGTGTTTTACCATCGGTGCAGTTGAGTGACGAAGCGGTGATCCAGCTTGCCGGGATAATCCGTGTTGAAGTGGAGCCCGCGGCTTTCATTGCGCCGCATGGCGCAGTCCACGATCAGGGAGGCCACCGCCACCAGGTTGCGCAGTTCCAGGATGTCCGGCGTGATGCGGTACCCCCAGTAGAAGTCCTTCACCTCCCGGTGAAGCATCCGGAGGCGCGTGGCCGCGCGGTCCAGCCTTTTGTTGGTCCGCACGATGGAGACATAATCCCACATCAGGCGGCGGATTTCATCCCAATTGTGATAGATGACGGAAAGTTCGTCCGGCAGGGCGGTATCCCCGTGGTGCCACGCGGGGATGTCGTAAGAAGTGGGGGCATCCTTTCTCAGCGGCTGGAGGGAGAGCATGGAGTCCAGCGCGCGCTTGGCGACCACCACGCATTCCAGCAGGGAGTTGGAGGCCAGGCGGTTGGCGCCGTGGAGGCCCGTGCACCCGGTTTCCCCGGCGGCGTAAAGGCCATCCAGGCTGGTCTGGCCGTTGACGTCCGTCAGGACGCCGCCGCACTGGAAGTGCGCTGCGGGAACGACCGGAATGGGCTCCCTGGCGGGGTTGATGCCGTAGCGGCTGCAGGTCTCGTAAATCAGGGGGAAGCGCTCCTGGACGAAGCCCTCCGGCTTATGGGAGATATCCAGATAGACGCACATGCTGCCCGTCCTCTTCATTTCCGAGTCCACGGCGCGGGCGGTAATGTCGCGCGGGGCCAGGGATTTGCGGGGATCGTACTTGTGCATGAATTCCTTCCCGTCCGCTCCGATCAGTACGCCGCCTTCGCCCCGCACGGCCTCGGAGATGAGGAAGGAGCGCGCTTCCGCTCCTTCCGCGCGGGTGTTGAAGAAGCAGGTGGGGTGGAACTGCACGAATTCCATGTTGGCGATGGTGGCTCCCGCGCGCCAGGCCATGGCTACGCCGTCCCCCGTGGCGGAATCATTGTTGGTGGTGTACAGGTACACGCGTCCGCAGCCGCCGGTGGCGAGCAGCACGCGGTCTGACCGGAAAATTTCCACTTCCCCGGAGGCGCGGTCCAGCACGTAGGCCCCAAGCACGCGGTCTTCCGTGACCAGGCCTAGTTTGGTCGTCGTAATCAGGTCGATGGCGAAGTGGTCTTCCAGCAGTTGGATGTTGGGGTGGAGCTTGGCCGCCTCCAGCAGCTTGGAGGTGATTTCCAGGCCGGTGGCGTCCTTGGCGTGGAGGATGCGCCGCTTGGTATGGCCTCCCTCCCGGGCCAGTTCGTAATCCTCCCCCTGGTTGCCGGGGTCAAAATTGACGCCCCATTCAAGCAGTTCCCGGATGGCGCCGGGGCCTTCCTCCACAATGGTGCGTACGGCCTGTTCGTTGCAGAGGCCCGCGCCGGCGTCCAGCGTGTCCGCAATGTGGTCTTCAAAGGAGTCGTTGCGGTCCCAAACGGCGGCTATGCCGCCCTGCGCCTTGGCGGAACTGCAATCCAGAAATTTGCCTTTTGTAATGACGGCAACCTTGCCGTGTTCCGCCGCTCTCAAGGCGAAACTCAATCCGGCAACACCTGCCCCAATGACTAAAAAGTCGCTCGTCTTCATCTTGAATGGTACGGAACTGTAGCATAACGGAGACCCTCAAGTCACGCCCAATGATGGGGCGGCGGGGCATATTTGTCTGGAAAAGAAGCGTGAAACACGCTAATTCATGGGCATGAGACCCCAAGGGAACGAACAGGAGGCGCGCCGGAACAAGCATGTGCGCAGCGCTCCGGCCAAAATTGCCGTGAAGGCGCTGGGAGAGGATGTGCTGGACGGGATTCTGGACAAGTCTCCCAACCCCCTGCTGCTGATTCTGGACTGCGTGCAGGACCCCCACAACCTGGGAGCCATTCTGCGGACGGCGGACGGCGCGGGCGTGGATGCCGTAATCGCTCCGCGTGACAAGTCCGTGGGCATTACGGAGACCGTGCTGCGCGTCTCCGTGGGGGCGGCGGAAAAGGTGCCTTTCATCCAGGTGACCAACCTGGCGCGCACCATGAAGCAGCTCCAGGGCCGCGGCATCTGGATATTCGGCACCTCGGACAAGGGGGACCGCGACCTGTATGAAACGGATTTCACGGGGCCGGCCGCGCTGGTGATGGGCGCGGAAGGGGAAGGAATGAGGCGGCTGACGGAAGAGAATTGCGACTTCCTGATCAGGATTCCCATGAAGGGGAGCGTTCCGTGCCTGAACGTGTCCGTAGCTACGGGCGTGTGCCTGTATGAGATGGTGCGGCAGCGGCTGCGCTCCTGATTCCATGGTTGTTTTCCTCCTCCCTCCGTCCTTATGATTCAGGAACTTGACCTTGCTCCGGGAGAACGTGCCCGGTTCATTTCAGACGTCCACTTCGGCCATGCCAAGGCGCTGGCCCGGGAGCCGGAGGAGCTGGCTTTCCTGCTGGAGGGGTGCACTCATCTGGTGGTGTGCGGGGACCTCAGTGAAACCCGTGAAAGCCCCTGCCAGGCGGAAGGGCTGGAAAAACGCGCCCGTTTCCTGCAAATGTGCCGGGATGCCGGAGTGCAGCCCGTGTTGCTGGCCGGCAACCATGACCCGGATGAGAAGGCCGGACTGCTGAAATTGCAGGGGGGACGCGTCTGCGCCCTGCACGGTCATGCCCTGTTCAAGGAGGTGGCCCCGTGGGGATGGGAATATTTGAAAAACAAGCAGGCCTCCCGTGAGCTGATTGCCGCGTTCCCGGAGGCGGATACGGATTTGCGGCGGCGGCTGGAACTGGCGCGCGCCATGAGCGTGCTGGTTCCCCCCATTTACACGCGTTCCGGGGCGTGCCGGAACAAGCTGGTGCGTTTTCTGGCGCATTCCGCCTGGCCGCCGGAGCGGCCCGCGCAGATTCTTCTGGCATGGCTGACGATGATGCGGCGCATGCGGAAATTCACGGAACGCTTTTTCCCGGAAGCGGAAGTCGTCATCTTCGGCCATCTGCACCGCCGTGCGGTGACCGGGAAAAGGGGAGGGCGGCTGTACGTCAATCTGGGCGCCTGCTTCCACCATGCCGAGTGCTGGGCGGCGGACGTGACGGCGGAGGGGGGCGTCTCCATCCGCAGCTATACGCCTGAAGGGTATGACGGTCCGGCGGTGGTTCTCCGCTGACCGCGTCCCGCAGAGGAAGGAAAAAAGGGAAGGGGAACGCGCCCGTGTTTAGGCGATAATGTGTTAGAGCACCGGATGACTAGTCCATACAGTTTGTGGACGCGTTCCCCAAGGAGTTTGGCTGCGCCTGTTTTCCCTTGTTGCCGGAGGGACAATTTTTCCCGGAGCATTTCAGGGCGCAGCCCCGGCAGCAGCAGGGGCGCGAGGCGGGAAAGAACCTGGAGAAGAAGGACTCCGTTCTGGCGGGAACGCCGCCGGAGCATTTTCTCCCGTTGTTTCTTTCCGGGTTTGGGCTGACCATGAATGAAAGTTAGTGTAATCTAACTTGTTTTGCAAGAAAAAAGTTTGTCTCACCTAATATTTTTCAAGAAGAGGTTGACTTGACCGGAGCTTGGGTTATTGTTTTTGTTAGTTAAACCTAATAAGCATCAGTCATGATACGCAAAAACTTTCCCTCCCTGGAGCTGAGCAACAGCCTGGAGGATTACATTGAGGCCGTCCGCAACATCGAGCTGGAAAAAGGGTGCGCCGCCGTAGGAGAGATCGCGGAGGCGCTGAACGTGAAAAAGCCTTCCGTCTCCCTGGCCATGAAGCAGTTGAAGGAACGCGGCCTGGTTGAATATACGCAGTATTCCCCCATTGTGCTGACCCGGGAGGGCCGTTATTACGCGGACCGGGTTATTTCCTGCCATACCATGGTGAAAGAATTCCTGATCACGGTGCTGAAGATGGAGGAGAAGCGCGCGGACGAAGTGGCCTGCGGCATTGAACACATCATGACGCTGGAGGAAATTTCCCGGTTCCAGCTCCTGACGGAGCATTGCCGGAAGAGCGGAGAATAGGAAGGCCCAGGACGTTTTTCAAAGGGATGGTTCATTTCCACATGAACCATCCCTTTCCTTTTACTGCGGAGTGCCGACCGGGGGCAGGCAGCGGCGCGTGCTGCGCGCGCTGACGTACACCGTGGAGGCATTGTGGAGGAATGCGGAAAGGGCCGGGGTAATCAGCCCGAACATGCCCAGCAGAATCAGGGAGGTGTTGAACCCGACGATGAAGCGGTAGTTGCGCTCTATTTTTTCAAGGACGGCGCAGCTTAGTTCCCTTAAAACCGCCAGTTCACTCAGGGAGCTGGACAGCAGGGAAATGTCCGCTACTTCACGGGCGATGTCGGAGGAATCCTTCATGGAGACGGAGACGTCCGCGCAGGAAAGGGCGGGGGAATCGTTGATGCCGTCACCCACCATGCACACCGTTCTTCCGGACTGCTTCAACTGCTGGATGAAGCGCGCCTTGTCCTCCGGCAGAACCTGGGAGCGGTATTCCGTGATGCCCAGCTGGCGGCTGATGGCGCGGGCGGCGGACTCGCTGTCTCCGGTGAGCATGATGATGGAGGAAATGCCCTGCCGCTTCAGCCGGGCGATCGTTTCCCTGGCTTCCGGCCTGGGAGGATCGCTGACGCCGATCATGCCGATCGCCCTGCGGCCTATGGCCAGGAAGATGTTGGATTTGCCCCTGGCGTGGCTGCGGATAGTCTGCCGCTGTTCTTCCGTGAGGGGGATGCCTTCATCTTCAAAAAGGAAGTGGTAGCTGCCCACGAGGACCTTCTTCCCATGCAGGCGGGAGGAGATGCCGTGGGCCACGATGTATTCCACCTCCGCGTGCTCTTCCTCATGGTGCAGGCCTTCCTCCAGCGCCTTGCGCACGACGGCCCGCGCCACGCTGTGGGGGAAGTGCTCTTCCAGGCAGGCGGCCGTTTTCAGGATGTATTCCCGGCTGCAGTCGCTCAGGGGGACAATCTGCGTCACCTGGGGGCAGGCGGAGGTCAGCGTGCCCGTCTTGTCAAAAACGATGGTGTCCGCCCTGGCGAACAGCTCCATGAATTTTCCGCCCTTGATCATGATCTTGCGCGCGGAAGCTTCCTTCATGGCGGAGATGACGGAAATGGGCGTGGCGAGCTTGATGGCGCAGGAATAATCCACCATCAGCACGGAGAGCGCCTTGGAGATGTTCCGGGTGAACAGGAACAGCGCACCCGCCGTGAGCAGGGTGAGGGGAACGATGGAATCCGCGAGTTTTTCCGCCCGGCTCTGGATGCGGGCCTTCAATTCCTCCGAATGGTCAATCAGGGCGATGATGTTGTTGATGCGGGACTGGTCGCCCATGGCGTCCACCCGGATGACGAGGGAGCCTGTTTCCAGCGTGGTCCCGGCGAAGACGACGGAGCCTTCCTGCTTGGCTGCCGCTTCCGATTCTCCCGTCATGGCGGCCTGGTTCACTTCCGCCTCCCCGGACAGGACGGCGCCGTCCACGGGGATGACGTTGCCGGCGTCCACTCGGATCTTGTCCCCGGGCCGGATTTGTTCCATGGGAACCTGGCGCATGCCGTCCTTTTCCACCCTCCAGACCTGGTCCACGTTGATGCTCAGGCTGGCCGCAAGCGCCGCCCGGGTCTTCTTCCGCGTGTAATTTTCCAGCAGGTCTGAAATGGAAAGAAGGAACATGATGGAATTGGCCGTTCCGTAGGCCCTGGTGCCGATGGAGACCCCGATGGATACGGCGTCCAGAACCGCCACATTGAGCCTGCCGCTGCCCAGGCCTGCCATTCCGCGCCGGAAATAGGAGCCGTAGTTCCAGAAAGCCTTGGCCATTCTGAGAGGGGGCGGCAGGAATAATTTGCAGAGCAGGAAGGAAGAAACTTTCCCGGCTATCTTAAGGGAAAAGGATTGGCCCAGTTTCCTGGCTTCCGCTCGTTCTTCCGGTTCATGGCTGCGGAGCGTTTCCGGCCTGAGCCTGTCCAGCGCGCGGAAAATGGTCTGGGGATTCGCCCCTTCGTACAGGATGAACACCCCCCCGTTGCAGGGAGTGGCCTTGACGGAGCTGACCCCTTTCAGCTTCAGGAGCCTGCATTCAATGCCGCAGGCCTGGTCATGGTTGAACATGCCGCGGCCGCAGCGCACCCGGAGCCTGCCGGGCGTATGGTGGATAACCTGATAGTGCATCGGTTTGGAAAAATGAAAAAGGGGGAAACGCCCTTCTCCGTGCGTTTCCCCCGTTGGAGGCTGCCCGTTCCGCCGGCGGAGAAGGAAACGGGCTGCCCCAGTATGATGATGAACAATGAGATTGTTACTGTTCCGGCTTGCGGTTTTCAGCGGCGGCCTCGTGGCACAAGTCCTGCGCTTCTTCACGGATATTGGCCAGTTGCTCCATGGCCTTCTGCTGGATGAGCATGGCTTTGGAAAGCCCCTGGACGGCCAATTTCCTGGTAGCGGGGCTTTTAACCACTTTCGTGCCGATGGCGGCGGCGATGACTCCGCCGACGAAGCCCCAGAGGCCCTTGTTGTTGATGTAACTCATGGTAATGTTTTTTGTTGGGTTCAGCCGGCCTTGGCGGCATGCAGCCGTTTCTTTCCCGGAAGGGTTGGATGATCTCCAATAGGCCTGCTTTTTTGTAACGTTCCGCAGGTTTCAGGTCAAGTTGAATTAGTTTCAACTAATTTTTTTACGGTACGTAAAATTATTTTAAAGATTTTTCAATACATTGATCATAAAAGAGGTATGAAACGTGCTTCATGGAAGGAGTTCCAAATTGGAAAAGGGCTAAGGGAGAAAAAGTGTTGACTCAATAGTTAGTTCTATCTAACTTTGCCGCGTTGCATGAACTTGACCCATACAGGACTTCACCGTTTCTTCCGCCGGATTTGCCGGTACCGGAAACTGGCCGGGCTTCTCGTCCGGCGTCCCAGATACCGCCTGCTCTGCGGGGACTGTGAGTTCTGTATGGGCGCATGCGGCAAAGCCGTGGATGCGCAGTCCGCCGCAGGCCGGGAGCAGGAATGCTCCTCCGCCATGGAAGGCTGAACATCCGCGATTGACGAGGAAGACTCAAGATACAGCATTACTATGAAGAAACGCTACATGATACCCGCCCTGCTGGCCTGCTCCGGCTTCTGCATGGCCGGTACGGCATCCGTAGCCACTACCGCCGCCGCTCCGGCTGCGGAAGAGGCTGAAGGCAAAGGTTCCATTCTGGACGACATCGACCTGTTCGGGGACGAATACGGCGATGAAAGCACGCCCATTCCGAACGATCTTCTGACCAGGGCCCTGACGGATCTGCATAAAGGCGCTTACGAGAAAGCCGGCTTCCAGTTCCTGGTGGAGCAGGCGTTCCTCTATACCAAGGGCCACCATGCGGCCGCGAACGAAGAGACTGCCGGTTCCAGCCAGAGCTGGTACAAATTCCACGCCCAGGCCGGGCTGCAGCTGTTCAAATCCAGCCGCAACCAGGGAACCTGGATCAAGAGCGAGCTTTCCGGCTCCGTGGCCCTGAACAGGCATACGCACCGCACCACGCTGGACGACTCCTGGGGCGCGAGCGGCCCCGCCAACTGCGACGTTTTTGAAGACGGCTACTTCTACCTGCCGGAACTCCTCCTTTCCCAGGGTTTCATGGACGGCCAGCTCGTCATCATGGGCGGCATGATCAACCAGACGAACTATTTTGACGCCAATACGTATGCCAACACCACCTTCGGGCAGTTCGGCGGCGCTCCCTTCGTCAACAACCAGGTGCTTCCGCTGGGGGACTCCAACTTCGGGTTCGTGGGGCAGTACCAGTTCAATGAAAACTGGTTCATCCAGGTGGGCGGCAACATGATGGACAATGAACCCCGCCGCAACCCGTTCCGCCACACGACCGGAAAATCCTTCAACCTGCTCGGTGAAATCGGCTGGACGCATGAAAAGGCCTTCGGCATCGGCACGGGCACGTACCGCCTGCAGCCGTTCATGTTCCATGCGGACGGCAAGAACCATGGAGGCGTGGCGTTCAACCTGGAACAGGACCTGGGCAGCAGCCCGTTCGCCCTGTTCGCCCGCGCCGGCTGGAGCAGCGCCGAATCAGGCAACATCTGCGGAGCGGAAGCCCAGGCGTCCGCCGGGGTCATTTTCAAGAAACCTCTGGAAGTCATGACCGGCTTGAAAGAAGCGGACGGCAACTTCTTCGGCGTAGGCTTCTCCGTGAGCAAGCCGGATGCCGACACGCTGGCGGAAACGCGGCCCGGGCATGACCGGGAAATGATTCTGGAATGCACGTACAGCTTCTCCATTACGCCGTACTGCCTCATCCAGCCTTCCTACCAGTATGTGAAGAATCCTTCCGGGCGGGATGACGTCAACTCCGCCAATATCTTCTCCGTACAATGCGTCGTCACGTTCTAGGCGGGAAATGTCCCGAATCTGTGGAAGCGCAATAATAATCAAGTCTTCCTTGTCCGTCTGCATGCAGAGAGCGGAATCCTGCGTGCAAGGGCATTGAAGGGGTCTGCATGACCTGGCGGCAACGTCGCATTCTCGATCAGGTAGGGGGTGCGGCGTTGCTTATTCTTTATCTCAAAGGAAGCGAGAGGCGCTTGAAACGCCTGTGTTCCTGAACCCCGTCATTCCGTTGTCCGGACTGGGGCGCTGCGGAAGAGGCCTGTACGGAGGAGGCCGGCGCCGTATTCCGCACCGGTTCCCTGCGGGCCGTATCCGCCTGACAGGAGGCTGCCAGCAGGCAGGCGGCTCCTATCATGATACATGTGTACTTGTTCATCATCTTATGTTGTGCGGCTGGTTGTAGCCGCTGATGGTTAGATTAGCACTTCTTTCCATCTGTTGAAAGTTCTTTGGTTTGACTAACAACAAGTTAGGTGAATTAAACACGAAGAAGAACGTTAAGGTCAGCGCCTTGCACGCTGCCGGATTTATGACAATTGATGACATTTCCGGCGTCAGGAAACATTTAAAACCATGTTGACTTGGATAGGAACTGTCTTAAACTGACAGAATGAGTAAGGTTCAATGGGAAATTTCAAATGATGAAGTGACCGACCGTGATACTGCTCTGCGCCGCTTGCAGGAGGGAACGACTGGCCATGTGGTATGCGCCCGCGACGGCGCGTGCCTCCAGTCCTACAAGGAAGCGGACGGCATCTACCACTGTGAAATCGTGTTCAAGACGGGCTCATGCTGCCCGCCGGTATTCGCCGCTCCGGAAGGGGTGACGGGGCAGGAGCTGGAAACGCTGTACGACCGTTTTGCCAGCGGTGACGACTTCTCCTTTGTGGAAAAGGAATGGGAGCCCCTGATGGCCGTGGAGTACCGCCACCGCCACAATGTGATGTGGTTCATCTTCCTGTTTATCGCGCTGGTGATTGCGGCCATGGCGGCGTACCAGCACGGCTGGATCGGTTAAGGAGGGAGCGCATGCGGCATGCGCAGAAGGAAAGAACCTGCAAACCGCGGGCGGTCTGCAGGTTCTGAAAGAAAGGGCTGAGACTGGGCTCAGTCCTGTTTTTCTTGATCGTCGTCGTGATGGTGGCCTCCGCAGCAACCGCCGCCGCTGCCGCAGCAGCTATCGCCGCCGTTGCCGCACCCGTCACAGTTGCCGCAGCACTTGCCGCGCTTGCTGAACGTTTTATACAGCGCGTAGGCCAGGGCCAGGAAAAGGAGGGTGGCAATGATATATGTTCCCATGTTGGTGAGTGGGTTAGGAGTGGGTATGAGGGTTATTTGGAGGGTGCGGAGGGTTTCTTCACCACCAGGTAAATGAGGCCCAGCAGGAGCAATACGGCGAGCCCCTGCCCGATGCCGAAGGAAGCTTCCGTATAAAGCCATGCTCCCATCTGGTAAATCAGGAAGGCCAGGCAGTACGCCAGGGCGCACATGTAGCCGATGGCGAAGAAAGTCCATTTGGCGCTGTTCATTTCCCTTCTGATGGCTCCCATGGCGGCAAAGCAGGGGGCGCAGAGAAGGTTGAAAATCATGAAGGAGAAGGCGCTCAGGAACGTGAAGGCTCCCGCCTGGACCAGGCGGTCCCCGGTTTCCCTGATTTCAGCGTCTTCATCTTCCTCCTCTTCAGCGGCGGCTTCCTCGGCGGCAGCTTCTTCAGAGGCGCCCTCCAGGGATGCCTGGAGCTCCTGGCCGGCGGGGGACATTTCCTGCGTTTCGGCGGGTTCTTCCTCCGCCTCTTCCCCGGAACTGCCGTCCGCATACAGAACGCCGAAGGTGCCGACCACGTTTTCCTTGGCAATCAGTCCGGTGATGGTGGCCATGGTAGGTTTCCATTCGCCCCAGCCCAGCGGCTGGAAGACGGGTGCGGCCACGTTGCCGATGGAGGCCAGCATGCTGTCATTCTGCTCCACGGAATCAACCTTCCAGTTGTAGCTGGAAAGGAACCAGATCAGGGCGCTGGACACGAAGATAACCGTCCCGGCTTTTTGCACGAAGGCCTTGCAGCGTTCCCACGCGTGGATGATGACGTTCTTCCAGGCGGGAACGTGGTAAATGGGAAGTTCCATGACGAAGGGGGTGGGATCCCCGGAGAACATGGCGGTCTTTTTCAAAATGAGGCCGGAAAGGATGATGGCGCCCACCCCGATGAAGTAGGCTCCCGGGGCCACCCAGGAATTTTCCGGGAAGAAGGCGCCTGCAATCAGGGCGATGATGGGCGTTTTAGCTCCGCATGGAATGAACGTGGTGGTCATGATGGTCATGCGCCTGTCCTTTTCATTCTCAATAGTGCGGGTGGCCATGATGCCCGGAACGCCGCAGCCCATGGAAACGAGCATGGGGATGAAGGACTTCCCGGAAAGGCCGAATTTGCGGAAAATGCGGTCCATGATGAAGGCCACGCGGGCCATGTAGCCGCAATCTTCCAGAATACCCAGGCACAGGAACAGCACCGCCATCTGCGGCAGGAAGCCCAGGACGGCCCCCACGCCGGCAATCACGCCGTCCTGAATCAGGCTTTCCAGCCACGGGGCGCAGTTGGCGCTTTCCAGCAGGCCGCCCACCCATTCCGGAACCCATTCCCCGAAGAAGGTGTCATTGGCCCAGTCCGTTCCCCATGCGCCCACCGTCTGGATGGAAATGTAATACACCGCCCACATGACGACGGCAAAGATGGGGAGGCCCAGCCAGCGGTTGGTGATGATGCGGTCGATCCTGTCGCTTCCCGTCAGGCTGCCGATACCGGCCTTGACGACGGAATCCGCGGTAATGCGTGAAATGGAATTGTAGCGCTCGTTGGTGATGATGGATTCGCTGTCGTCATCCATCTCCTGTTCCATGGCTTCAATGATCCCGTTGATGCGGGACTGCTCCTCAGGGGTGAGCGCGAGCTGGTCCGCGACTTTCTGGTCCCTTTCAAAAACCTTGACGGCAAACCATTTTTTCTGCTGGTCCAGGCATTTGCCGGTGATTATTTCCCCTATTTCCCCGATGGCTTTTTCCAGACGGTCCGGGAAGTGCACGGCGCGCGGGGCCCGGGCATCCTCCGAGGTGGCCGTTTTTACGACGGCGTCCACCAGTTCACGGATTCCGGTCCCTTTCAGGGCGCTGATTTCCAGCACCTGGCAGCCGAGATCCCGGGAAAGCTTTTCCGTGTCAATGCGGTCGCCGCGCTTCCGGACAATGTCCATCATGTTCAGGGCGATGATGACGGGAACGCCCAGCTCGCAAAGCTGGGTGGTGAGGTAAAGATTGCGTTCCAGGTTGCTGCCGTCAACCAGGTTCAGGATGAGGGAGGGATGGTCCGTGACCAGGTAATTCCGGCTGACGACTTCCTCCAGGGTGTAGGGGGAAAGGGAATAAATGCCCGGAAGGTCTTCAATGATGATGTTCTTGTGGCCTTTCAGGCGGCCTTCCTTTTTTTCCACAGTAACGCCGGGCCAGTTCCCGACGTACTGGCTGGCGCCTGTCAGGGCGTTGAAGAGAGTGGTTTTTCCGCAGTTGGGATTGCCCGCCAGGGCGATGGTAATGTTGCTCATGGATGTTTCCTTGTCTTGATGTATGGGTGCGCCGTCTTGCTGTCAGGTCAGGAAACGTGCGGTAATAAGGGCGGAATCAATGGATATGGATGTTCTCGGCTTCCGATTTGCGGATGGAGAGTTCGTAGCCGCGGACAGTAACTTCAATGGGATCTCCCAGGGGGGCGACTTTGCGGATGAAAATCTGCGTTCCCTTGGTGACTCCCATGTCCATGATGCGCCTTCTGACCGGGCCTTCCCCCGCCAGTTTCCCGACGGTGACGGTTTCCCCGATCAGGGCGTCTCTTAATGTACGGTGTTTGGTCATAGAATGATGGCTGATTGTTGGATGAGAAGGTTCAGGCCACGAATATCTTGCACGCAAGAGCCTTGCTGAGAGCTATCCGGGACCCCTTGACATTGACGATGAAGTTTCCGCCGTTTTCAGAAACGATGGAAACTGTGCTGCCGGCAACGAAGCCCAGGCTTTCCAGAAAACGCCGGGTTTCATCCCTGCCATGAATTTTGTTAACCTGGCGAATATCGCCGATGTTGAGCATGGAGAGTGGCATGGTGTGTGTATGAATCAAATCCGGGAGAAAGTTAGTTTCATCAAACTAGTAAGTCAATGATATTATGCGCCTGTGTTTTCAATTTGGATAAAAATTATTCATCATGAATCATTTACCCATTAGTTTAATCTAAGTATGACGCGGAGGAAAAGCCGGAAACGGGGGTTTTCCGGCAATAAGCCGGAAGGGGGAATACAAAAAAGCCGCGCCATGAAGGTTCATGGCGCGGCTGGAAAAAATGCTTTCCTCTGGCTCAGGAGGCGGGGCAGACTTCGCCCTGGACGGGCTTGCCGTTGTATTCCCCGGTCAGGGTTTTCAGGAAGGCCACCAGCAGGCTCACCTCCTTCTTGTCCAATTTGTCGTAGCCGAGCTGGTAGTGGTACATCTTGGTGATGGCTTCCTCCAGCGTCTGGGCGGAGGCGTCATGCATGTACGGCCAGGTAAGCTCCACGTTGCGGAGGGTGGGAACGCGGAACCTGTGCCTGTCTGATTCCTTCTTGGAAAAGTTCATCAGGCCGTTGTCGTCATTGGTCTTGGCGCGTCCGGCAAAGAAGTCTCCCTTGAGGTCGGCGTATTCAAAGGACTGGCCGCCCATGGCGGGGCCGGTGTGGCAGGTCTGGCAACCGAGCTTGAGGAAGAGCCTGTAGCCCTTCTTGGCATTCTCGCTGATGGCGTTTTCATCACCCTTCAAATAACGGTCGAACGGGCTGTTCGGCGTGATGAGGGTCTTTTCATATTCCGCGATGGCGTTTGTGATGGTTTCTCCGTTGAAGCCCTGGGGATAAACCTTCCTGAATTCCGCGGCAAACGCGGTGTCCTGGTTCAGCTTGGCGGCGATCTGGTTCCAGTCGTCCGGATGTTCGTAACCCATTTCCACCGGGTTCAGGGGAGGTCCGCCCGCCTGTTCCTGGAGGCTGGCGGCGCGTCCGTCCCAGAACTGCTTGGTGTGGAAGGCGGCGTTGAAGACGGTGGGGGCGTTGATGCCGCCCTTCTGGCCGCGGACTCCGGTGGAGGTGGCCAGGTTGTCCGTGCCGGCCTTCTCCAGGGAGTGGCAGGAGGCGCAGGAAACGGTATTGTCCGTGGAGAGGCGCACGTCATGGAACAGCTTGTAGCCCAGGGCCACCTTGGCCGGATCCGTGGGAAGGGCGTCTGGAATGGGGGAGATGGCGGTGATGGCGTACTCCTTGCCCACCATGTCGCCGAAGATTTTCAGGCGTTCATCCTTGACCCACTGGAGCATGGCTGCTTTTTCCGGAAGGGTGAGCGTGCTGCCCCAGTGCACCATGGTGTAGGAGGTGGGTGGCATGGAATTGATCTGGAGCACGTGTTCCAGTTTGGAAAGGGTCACGGCAGTGGGCGGTTCATCCATGTTGTAGCTGCGCTGTCCGTCCCGGATGTGGCGCGCCAGCAGGCCGCCGGAAAGGGTGTTCACCAATTCGGAAATGTGGGTGCCGGGCTTATGGCAGTCCGCACACTTGGAGTTCATGGTATGTGCGGTGATTTCCGCCGCCTGGGCGGATGTCAGGGGCTTGATATTCTGGTTCGGCAGGAACAGGGGCGCGACTGCCGCCGTCACGATGACCGTGCCGCCCAGAATGGCCCCGGCCGTGATGAAGGAACGTGTTTTGCTCATGAGATTCTCAATGACGTGGAATTGCCTGTATGGTAAAAGGGAAGGGTTAATATATCAAGATTTATTCTAAAGTTCGCCGGCCTTTCTCAAATCTTCGTTAATGGCCTCCAGCACGTCCGCTTCCGGGGTGAAATTGGCGGCATGGTAGGAGCTGCGGACCAGCGGCCCGGACGCCACGTGCCTGAAGCCCTTGGCTCGCGCGACCTCCTCATAACGGACGAAGTCGTCCGGATGGATGTATTTGACCACCGGCAGGTGGTTGCGGGAGGGGCGCAGGTACTGCCCCAGCGTCAGCACCGTGACGCCGTGTTCCAGCAGGTCGTCCATGGACCGGAAAAGCTCGTCTTCCGTCTCTCCCAGGCCCAGCATGATGCCGCTTTTGGTGGAAACCTTGCCGTCCACGCAGTCCAGCGCCATCCGGAGGACGCGCAGGGAGCGCTGGTACTGGGCGCGGAAGCGCACGATGGGCGTCAGGCGTTCCACCGTTTCCAGATTGTGGCCGAAGATGTGGGGACGTGCCGCCATCAGCGTCCGGATGGAGGAGGGCTTCTCATTCAGGTCCGAGGCCAGCACCTCAATGATGGTGGAGGGACTGGCTTTTCTGACGGCCCGGATTACTTGGGCGAAGTGGGCGGCGGCTCCGTCCGGAAGGTCGTCCCGGGTGACCATGGTAATGACGGCGTGGCGCAGCTTCATGTGCACGACGGCGTCCGCCACGTGCTGCGGCTCCTCCGGGTCCAGCGGAAAGGGCTTGGCGGTTTTTACGGCGCAATAGGCGCAGGCGCGCGTGCACCGCTCCCCGGCGATCATGAAAGTGGCCGTGCCCTGGTTCCAGCATTCGTAGCGGTTGGGGCAGTGGGCTTCTTCACAGACGGTGAACAGGTGCTTGCCTTCCACAAGCTGCTTGACGTCCCAGAATTCCCGGCCGTTGGGCAGGCGCACCTTGATCCAGGACGGCTTGCGTTCCGTCCCTTCCGCAGTCTCGTTGTCGTTCCGGTGTTCCATAGCCCCGCTAGCTTGCCGTGAGTCCGCTGCTTTGGCAAATGCAAAGTGCTTTATTCGGGGCCGTCTTCCCCGTTTTCATCCGGGATTGCGCGGGAGTCCGCAGCCAGCTTCTTCCGTTCTTTGGCCGCCAGCCGCGCCGCACGGAAAAATTCCTGGAGGTGGTGCAGGCATTCGTCCCCCAGAACGCCGGGACGCACCTCGCACTTGTGGTTGAGGGGAGGGTTGGAATCCAGCAGGTTGATCCAGCCTCCCGCGGCTCCGGTCCTGGCGTCCGGACAGCCGAAGACCACCCTGTCCGGGCGGCAGTGGACGATGGCCCCCGCGCACATGGGGCACGGTTCCTTGGTGACGTACAGGGTGCAGCCTTCCAGCCGCCAGTCGCCCAGAGCCTCCTGGGCTGCCGTCAGGGCGATCATCTCCGCATGGGCCGTGGCGTCCTTGAGGACCTCCACCTGGTTCCAGCCCCGGCCGATCACGCGGCCGTCTTTCACCACGATGGCCCCGATGGGCACCTCCCCCTTCACCAGGGCTTTTCTGGATTCTTTCATGGCTTGGCGCATGAACCATTCGTCCGAACCGGGCATTTCCATCATCACGGCGCCTATCATGGACTGGACGGCGCATCCCTGGCAAGCCCTTTCTGGAGGATATTTATTGTATTTTATACAAGAAGTTCGGCATGCCGCGGAAAGGGATGGGTGTGAATGCGTTTTTGCGTTGATTCCAGGGGGTGCGTGGCATAAGTATGAACCATGAGCTTTTCAGAACCCTGCGCATTGGCCGTGGACTTCGGCGGTACGAGCATCAAAATGGGCGTGACGGCGGGGGACCGTATTCTGGCGACAGCGGACCGCATCCCCACCGCCATGTTTGAAAGTCCCCAGGCGATTATTGAGGCCATGATTGCGGCGGCCCTGAACCTGCGCGGGCAATTCCCGTCCGCCTGCGTGATGGGCATGGGGATGCCGGGATGGTGCGATTACTACAGGGGGACTCTTTACCAGCTTACCAATGTCCGGGTATGGGACCATGAAGTTCCGGTGAAGGAGCTGATGGAGCAGGCGCTGGGCCTCCCCGTCGTGCTGGACAATGACGCCAACTGCATGGCGTATGCGGAATGGAAGTTGGGCGCCGGTCGCGGCATGTCCAGCCTGGTGTGCCTGACCATGGGGACGGGCATTGGCGGCGGCATTGTGGTGAATGACCGCATCCTCCGGGGGAAACGGCTTTCCACCGGGGAGCTGGGCCAGACGAGCATCCATTACCAGGGCAAGCCCGGCCCGTTCGGCAACCGGGGAGCCATTGAAGAATACATCGGCAACAACGAACTGGCGGCGGAGGCGGTCAAACGGTATGCCGGGGCGGGAATCGTCAAAACCGTGAACGAATGCACGCCCAGGGACCTGGACGAAGCCGCCCGCGCGGGCTGTCCCATCGCCCTTCAGCTATGGGAGGACACGGCGGAAATGCTGGCCTGTCTCATCATGAACCTGATGTACACGCTGGTGCCGGACGCCTTCATCATTGGCGGGGGGGTAGCCAAGGCCGGAGACCTGCTCATGAAGCCCCTGCTGAAGAACCTCATGGAGCAATTGTTCCCCATGCACATGGAGGAGCTGAAAATCCTGCCCGCCAGATTTGGCGCGGAAGCGGGGCTGCTGGGCGCCGGCGCCATGGCGATGGACGAATTCCTGGGGCAGGGAGTTCTGGAACGTTTTAAGAAAGAAGAAGTAGCAAAAGCTCTATGTTAGATTGAACTAACATAGGACTTGCCATAGCGTAGACGCAGGCGTACAAGCGGAACAGGTCATGAGTATGGAACATTCCCACGAACATTTTTCACAAGGAGCTTCCTGCTGCGCCGGAGGGTGCTGTTCAGGAAGCTGCTGCGGCTCTGGAGACGCCATCAGGCCCGTTCCCGCCGTGCTGGGCATCGCCCTGTTTGTCGCCGCCCTGGTGATGGGAAGCGATTCCTGGAGCGGCATGGCTGCATATGCGGCGGCCTACCTGCTGATAGGCTGGGATGTATTGAAGGCGGCTTTTCTGGGGTTGAGGCACGGGCGTGCCATGGATGAAAATTTCCTGATGAGCATTGCCTCCCTGGGAGCGATGTTCCTGGGGGATTATTCCGAAGCCGTCGGGGTGATGCTTTTCTACCGCGTGGGAGAATATCTCCAGGAGCGCGCGGTGGGCAGTTCCCGCCGGTCCGTGAGCGAACTGATGAACCTGAGGCCTGAATCCGTCCATGTGAGGGAGGGCGGCACTGTCCGTGACGTTCCTCCCGCGGAGGTCCGGCCCGGTTCCGTGATTGAAGTGCGCCCCGGAGAGCGTGTCCCGCTGGACGGCACGGTGACGGAAGGGAATTCCGTCCTGGATACCTCCGCCATGACCGGTGAATCCCTTCCGGTGGAGGCCGGGGCCGGAAGCACCGTGCTGGCCGGGTACATCAACGGACAGGGCGTGCTGGAGGTGCGCACGGACCGGGACTGGCGGCATTCCGCCCTGGCGAGGGTCCAGGAACTGGTGGAAGCCGCTTCCGGCCATAAATCCCCCCTGGAAGGAAGGCTGTCCACGTTTTCACGCATCTATACGCCGCTGGTGATCTCCATTGCCGTTCTGGTGTTCCTGCTTTATCCCTTCGTCACGGGCGGAAGCTGGACGGACGGCCTGTTCCGCGCGCTGGTGCTGCTGGTGATCTCCTGCCCCTGTGCGCTGGTGCTGTCCATCCCGCTGGGCTTCTTTGCCGGGATAGGGCGGGCGGCGCGGCAGGGAATTCTGCTGAAAGGGAGCAACTACCTGGATGCCCTGCGGAAAGTGAAGACGGTGGTGTTTGACAAGACCGGAACCTTGACGGAGGGCGTCTTTTCCGTGGATGAAGTGCTTCCACGTGACGGAGTAACGCCGGAGGAACTGCTGTACTGGGCGGCGCACGCGGAAAGCTCCGCCTCCCACCCGCTGGGGCGTTCCATCGTAAAGGCGTATGAAGGTAGCCTGTTCCCGGACCGTGTGGCGGAGCTGGTGGAAGTAACGGGGGGCGGCGTTTCCGCCCGTGTGGAAGGGAAGGCTGTGCTGGTGGGGAAAAAGGCTTTTCTTCAGGAGGCGGGGGTAGAGGCAGGGGAGGAAAAGGACCGCGGCGTAACCATTTACGTGGCTCTGGACGGCGTTCTGCTGGGACGCCTGCGCCTGTCTGACCGGATCAAGCCGGGGGCGGAACAGGCGGTGCGGGAATTGAGGGGGCTGGGCGTTTCCAACCTGGTGATGCTGACGGGGGATTCCTCCTCCGCCGGTGCGGAGGTGGGGCGCAAGCTGGGACTGGACGAGGTGTTCAGCGGGCTGATGCCGGCCGGCAAGCTGGAGCACGTGCGACGGCTGAAGCCGGAAGAAGGCCTGCTCGCCTTTGTGGGGGACGGCATGAATGACGCTCCTTCCCTGGCTGCCGCGGACATTGGCATAGCCATGGGCGGCGTAGGGTCTGATACGGCTCTCCAGGCTGCGGACGTGGTGGTGATGAAAGGAGACCCCGTTGCCGTTCCGCAGGGGATGGTTCTGTCACGGGCGACGGAGCGCATTATCGTGCAGAACATTGTTCTCATCCTGGGCGTCAAACTGCTGGTGATGGTGCTGGGCATTCTGGGGCTGGCCGGTATGTGGGCCGCCGTCATGGCGGATGTAGGCGTCTGCCTGCTTGCGGTGGGCAACTCCATGCGTATTTTCCGGGTAAAACTGGACGCGTGACGGAGGAGAATCCATTCACTCCACCCCCTTGTTCCGGGCGGAGCGGCTCCCGGCAAACATGCTATCCATGATGTCCATGATGTCCATGATGTCCATGATGTCCATGATGTCCATGATGTCCATGATGT
>NZ_JABFCI010000049.1:0-1026 GCF_017566105.1 Akkermansia sp. GGCC_0220 | reverse complement strand
TTTCCCTGCTCGATCCCCTCCTGGAAAGCAAGACCATTTCCACGGACGTCTACGGACAGCAGAGCGTCGAGTGGACGGAGTACACCGCTCCTACCAGGCGCACCCGGTTCAGCCGCATTCCCACTTCAAACATGGTAGCCGAGTCTCTTGTCGTGGACGGCTTTACCGTAAGCCAGACCGACCACTCCGGAATCCGTTCCTCACAAACCCGCTCCTACGCCTCCACGGGCATGGTTCTCAAGCAGACGGACTCCAGAGGCAATGCCGCGACGACTGAAACCGACCTTGCGGGACGTCCTGTCAAAACTACCGATTCTGCAGGCAACGTGACTACCACTAGCTACTCGCCCTGCTGTGACAATCCCGCCTGCATCATCGACGCCCTGGGGGGAACAGTTTGCTATTCTTATGACATACGCGGCAGAAAGACGGCCAAGTACGGCACCGCCACCCAGCCGGCCTGCTTCGCCTACGACGAAGCCGATCACATGGTCTCCCTGACTACCTTCCGGGCAGATGAGGGAGACATCACTTCCGATCCTTGCGGCCGTACTGACGGAGACACCACCGCGTGGCTCCATGACGAGGCTACGGGGCTTGAACTCAAGAAGACCTATGCAGACGGGTCCTGTGTCTCCAAAACCTACGACACTCTCAACCGTCTGGAGACATTGACCAAGGCCAGAGGAATCACCACCACCTACGCCTATGCTCCTCTCACCGGGGAACTCGTCTCCGTCTCCCACAGTGACGGTACGCCAGGATGGGAGTTCTCCTGCAACCACCTCGGACAAATGACCTACGTCCGGGACGCCTCCGGAATCAGGGAACTTTCCTATGATGCCTATGGCCGCATAATCCAGGACACTTCCTTTGGAACCGTAGAAAGCTCCATTCAGGAACAATATGATGTCTTGGGACGTTCTGAAGGTTACCGCCTGATGGTCGGCACACGCACGGTGCAGCACTCTCATCTTGACTACGATTCCAAAGGTGCCATCATCGGGATGAATCTGGAAGGACTGG
>NZ_JABFCI010000048.1:0-1095 GCF_017566105.1 Akkermansia sp. GGCC_0220 | reverse complement strand
TGGAAATGATGGACAACCGCTACACGTACATGCGCCATCCCATCCTGCTGCGCTTTTATTCTTTCGTGGGACTTAACTATGTCAAACACGGCAACAAGCATCCCAACCGCGGTGGATGGATTGACTTCCGTATCGCCGTCATTCCGGTGTACGTCTGGTGGAACCCCTACAATGTGGATATGAAACTGACCGGAGCCGACGGCGGCGTCTGGGGCGCCTACTTCGGCGAACACCGTTTCATGCCCCTGCTGCTTTCCCACAATATCAAATTCGCATGGAACCAGCTGGATGAAGGCCAATTGTCCAATTACGGGGAATCCTGCCTGGTCCCCTACTTGAATGCTTCTTATAACAACCGCCAGGTGGCCGACTTTGGCGCCTCTTTCCGCACCACATCCAAACTCAGTGGAGATGGGGCCACGATCAAGGGAGAACCTTCTACCTTGAAGGCTGGAGAAATCGTTGTCTTTGCCCAGCCGGTCGTTTCCAACATTGCCAATGGCAATGAGGTTTATAAGACAAAACCCAACAGCGGTGATTTCAAACCGGACAGGTTCCCACTTAAGGAAGGTTGGTCCCAGGAGCCTGGCCAGGTCAGCTCCTATGCCGTCAACCTGACGGACGGTGTTCGCTACGAACTGCTGGACGGCAGTGGATATAATCAGCAGGGCATCGCCAAGGCTTCCATTATCTTCGCGGAAGATACCAGCCAACTCAATGGTACGCCCGATAATCATGTCCTCGCCGTCAAATACGGGGACAAGGGAGCATCAAAGGCCTTGGGAACTTTCGTCATGGGGGCCGGTCTCATGAATCCCAACAAGATGAACAGCTCCTCCTCCCTGAATGGGAAAAACACGGCTGAAATCGACATCTTCGCCAAAACCATGCCGGCTATCCTCAACCTGAACTGGGGCGCGTGGGAAAAACCTCTGGTCGACCAGATTAAGCTTCCGGCGGAAATGTGGGAACATAATGAAGGAACCGATGAAGAGGCCAAGAAGTCGGGCCAATACGGAACTCCCTCTTTGGATTCCACGTTCATCGCCTACTACGGAGTATCGGTCAAATGGGGCAAGCCTCCGGTGATCGGAG
>NZ_JABFCI010000047.1:0-1264 GCF_017566105.1 Akkermansia sp. GGCC_0220 | reverse complement strand
TGGCGGCGGTCAGCGTCTTGACGCGCTGTTTCTTCAATTCCGCAAGGGCGTCTTCGGTACTTTCAATGTGGAGACTCATAGAGGGACGTGTCTGGTTGGTGCAACGGCAAAAGCTCCCGCATCCTTGAAAAATGGGGAGAATTGCCCGGTTGCAGGTAGATGCTGCTGGCCTGCCTGTTTACGAGGCTGGCAGCATACTAAAACCAGACGCGCCGGTCTGTCAATCAGATTAGGAATTCTTGGTGCCTTCTCCCGTCCCGGGGAGAAAGCGGTAATACACCTCCAGCATCAGCGTGGCGAGGCACTGGCGGTAAATCTTGTCGTTGATGCTGCCCCCGTTGGTGTTCACGAGGCCCCCCGGCCCGGGGAAGCCGTTCGGGGCAAAGCTCCCGTCGGAGGCCTGGGCGCCGAGGGTGGAGTCACGGAAGGCCCTGTTGTAAGCCTTCCAGACGTCGCCGCCGCGGTTCATGGCCGCCTGCACCCCGTAGTAATGCTGGTAGAGGTTGGAGGAAGTGTTGTTGGCCTTCCAGTTGAACGGCTGGTTGGTATTCTTGAGCATCCAGTCCAGCCCCTTGCGCGCCGTGCTGTCCGAGCCGTTGCCGCACATTTGCAGGGAAAGCACGCCCACGCCCACCAGGGAGGGGCGGGCCGTAGCGTCTTCCCGGCCTTCCTGCATATAGGTGAAGAGGCCGTCGGGCTTGCCGCACTTGCGGCAATAGGAGGCCGCCTTGCGCAGGGCCGTGCGTATTTCCCCCTTGGTGGGGCGGATGCCGCCGTGCTCCGCGGCCTTCAGGGCCTGCACGTTCCAGCCGGTGACGGAAAGGTCGATGTCCGGATTGATCTTGTTGTTGTAGCTGTAGGCCCAGCCTCCGTTGGGGCACTGGGCGTCAATGATCCTGTCCACGGCCTT
This sequence comes from Akkermansia sp. GGCC_0220, assembly GCF_017566105.1. NCBI lineage: Bacteria > Pseudomonadati > Verrucomicrobiota > Verrucomicrobiia > Verrucomicrobiales > Akkermansiaceae > Akkermansia > Akkermansia sp. GGCC_0220. The sequence continues at coordinate 354 of NZ_JABFCI010000047.1, read as the reverse complement.
GATGACGACTTTTTCCAGATTGGCGATGGAGGGAATGTCCATCTGCTTGCAGAAGGTGTAGGCCTCGCACAGGGCGTAGGTGGCTACGGCGTGGTCATAGCTGACCTCGTTTCTCTGGGGCACCAGGGAAATGACGGGATTCTTCACGCCCTGGTCCACGAGGAAGGAGATGCCCTTCAGGACGGTCTCCCCGAAGTCTTCCGAAAGAGGGGTCTCGCAGTGGGCCAGGTAGGAGAGCAGGGCCAGGCCCGTCATGGCGCACTTGTAATTCTGGGGAGTCCCGCCCCAGGAGCCGTCCTTGTTCTGCTGCTTCTGGAGCCACTTGAGGGATTTGACCACGGCTTCCTCGCACTG
>NZ_JABFCI010000046.1:0-1352 GCF_017566105.1 Akkermansia sp. GGCC_0220 | reverse complement strand
ATGTCTGTAAAAGGAAGGCGCTGATTATAAAAATTATTATATTATATTTTGATGGAAAAAAATCGTTATGTTTCATAGGCAAACAAAAATTTGCAAATAACCTTTATTGACACTGGCTCTGGATCATGCTACTGGGAAAATGATCATGGAGGATTGCTCTCCTCTAATTTCATCATCAATCCCAGTTCTTTAATGCCTTATGAATACTCCAACTACTTCTTCTGCCGGCACCCCTTCTTCCATCCCCGCTTACCGCAAATGGTACTTTGGCTCTACGGCCAAACCCATGCCGCGTGGCATGCGCGCCTCTCCGGAGCCCGATCCGCTACCGTTCGAGGAAATCCACGAACACGATGAAATTACCGTGGGACCGCCCAGTACGTCGGCGGATGGACACAGTGCTCACGGTTACTTTACCATTCCGGAAGGAGCGGACGGAAAAAAGCTCTACGGCACCTGTTCGCTCTTCCTGGGGGTGGACGACTGGGGCAGCCTGGAAGTGAAGGACTCCAGCGGCAGCGTGGTGGCGCAGGTGGACCTGAAGAAAGACTCGCAGACGGCAGGCAAGCAGGGCGGCCATAAATACCACACGGGGACCGGCGGGGCGCAGCTGCCCTCCGGCTCCTACATTTGGGAAGTCAACCAGACCAACATCGACTACAAGCCTGAAAAAGACAACGTCTCCATCTGCAACTACAGCATCGACGTCGTGCCGACGGAGCCGGGAGGCAAGGAGGAGCCCGAGAAATGCCCGTGCGAGGGAGACACGTGTGATAACAGCGGTGGAACGCCGCCTTCCCCGTCGCTGGTCCGGTCGGGCTCCGCGGTGGGGAATAGCACGCTGGGAAACTATTCCTCCGCAGGGTGCAGTGTGAGTGCGGAAAGCACGGCCACGCTGATGTACTGGTCCTGCAACTTCGGAATGTTCCGGGGACTGGGAGGGATTCCTGCGGGCCTTGTGGAACTGAGGGCTGAGGAAACTGTCTCCGGCCTGGAAAGCCCATCCTCACTGGCCTACAACCATCCGTTGAACAGCCGTCTGGACGTGCCCCAAGGGGGAATTGTACCCGGAGTGCGTTTTGATCTGGTGCAGGGAGACCGGGTGATTGCCATGCGCTGCTATATGAACGGGTCCGTGCTGCCCGTTGGCGTGGACACGTCGGGCGGAGGGCGTGCGGCGCTGGCCACGGTGGAAGGACAATCCTGCCTCCGCTGGATCGTGGAAGACGGCAGCCAATACCTCTTCTCGGCGGAAACAGGAATGCTCCTCTCCTACACCACCACCGACAAGCAGGTCATCTCCAACGCGTCATCCTACCTGGACGTCAAGCATGCCGAAGACGGCTCGCTGA
>NZ_JABFCI010000045.1:0-1441 GCF_017566105.1 Akkermansia sp. GGCC_0220 | reverse complement strand
ATCTCCAACGCGTCATCCTACCTGGACGTCAAGCATGCCGAAGACGGCTCGCTGAGGCAAATCTGGAACCTGTGGGACGGCCTGCTCAACGTGGAAAACGTCACCTCCACGGGTTACACCATCGCTCTCTATACCCCCGGCCAAATCACCGGAACGGACGAACAGGGATTTTATACGGTCACCGGGACACCCTTTAAAACATTCAACCTTTCCCTTTCCGCGGACGGCCACTTCACCGTCACGGAACAGGCGCCGGCCAGGCAGCCCTACGCCGTCACCTGGTGGAACGACGGCCTGGCGTGGAACATGCGGAGGGGAACGGGGGAAGACGCCGTCACGACCATTCGCACGCGCACGGAGCTGGAACCGGAAGGCTCGGTCTGGCAGCTGGTGACGGAAATCTCCAAAGGAGGTATCGTGGCAGAGCGCACCTGCTCCATCTATCAAACGACGGACGTAGGCGATCTGCTGCTCACTCAAGTGGAAGGCTATCAAAGCCCGGAAGCCCAGACCACGCAATACGCCTACGACCAGTGCGGACGGCTCAAGACGGAAACTGCCCCGGACGGCAGCCAAATTCATTACGCGTATGACCTCTACGGACGCCTGCTCTCCCGCGACGAACCGTGGGCGGAAAGCGGCAGGCGCATCACGCGCTACACCTATGCCTATTCGGGAGAAGCCGACTTCAACGACGAACCCGCCACGGAAACGGTAGACCTGCTTCCGCTGGAAGGGCACATCAAGACGCTGACCACCACGGCCTACAAGTACGCGACAGCCAACCACGTCAAAAGGACGGAAAAGAGGGTCACGGGGTTAGGTGTGACGGGAACGCGCCTGACGGCCACGGAACAATGGCTGGCCGGCGCGCCCGACGTCTACGCCCGCGGACGCATCCGGATGACCCGAGACCTCACCGGCGTGCAAACCTGGCACGACTACGCGGCCACTACGGAACACGGTGCCCTCTACACGGAAACAGTAGAAACGCGCCTCAACGGGGAAACCGTGCCGGGCCAGAGCACGCGCACCATCACCTGGATCACGGCGGAAGGGCAGCGCGTCAGGGAAGAAAGCTACGCTCTGCTCACCGGCGGGGAATGGACCATCACAGACAGCGCCTCCTATGAATTTGACACGCAGAACAGGTGGGTGAAAAGGACGGCGGGCAATGGCCGAATAACGGAGCGCGAGCTGATGTGCGACGGGCGCCTGTTGTGGGACATTGATGAAAATGGTGTAAGAATGGACTATGCCTACGACACGGCGCGCCAACTGGTAGAAACGACCCGCTCCGCCGTAATGGACGGGGAAACCGTCATCACGCCGGAAATCATCACCACCTACACCCGGGATGCGGCGGGGCGCATCCTCTCTACGCGCCGGGATACGGGGGCCATGACGACCAGCGAAAGCTCGGAGTACGACTTGCTGGGGA
>NZ_JABFCI010000044.1:0-1529 GCF_017566105.1 Akkermansia sp. GGCC_0220 | reverse complement strand
GCTGCTCCGCAAGCCTTCTGACGGCAAAACGGTGGAAACGCCAAACGACCAGGAAAATCACCAGGGAAAGCGCAGCCATGCTGCCCCACAGCAGCCAGAACGCGGCGGAAGCCGCCCCTTCATCCCCCAATTCTCCGGCCTGGTTCCAATAATAATAGGACAGCACCGGATTCCAGGACAGGGTGCTGCCCGGCAGAAGATGGAGGCGCGCCATGCGGTTCATGGCCGGCAGATAAGCCGCCTGGGCGGATGCTTTCATCAGGGAATCCCCCTGCGCATCATCGCCCCGCGTATAATACACCTGGGCCAGCATATACATGGCCTTGGGGTCCCCCGTTGCGTCTGCCGCGCGCCGCAGCAGCCTGTAGGCTTCATCCGCATCCAGTTCCCCGCCCTTCCCGTTCTGGAGCAATTCCGCGGCCTTCAGGGCGGCAGGGGGGTAACCGATGGCAGCGGCTTCACGGTACAGGGCCAGCGCACGCGCTGCCTGTTCTCCGGAAGGAGAGCCTTCCATCAGCATGTCCGCCAGGGCAGCCATGCTGTACGGATCCTTCCATTCCGCACCTTTTTCAAACCAGTTGAGGGCTTTTTCCCGGTCAGGGGGCATATACTTGCCGTCCCGGTACATCATGCCCAGTTCCATTACGGCGCCCAGATCCTTCCGTCCGGCCGCCTTTTCAAACCATTCCACGGCCTTGGCCGCATCCTGCGGGACGCCCAGGCCATCCCGGTACTTGAACGCCAGAAGCCCCTGCGCCGTCAGGTTGCCGCTTTCCGCAGCATGAAGGAGGTACGGAACCGACTTTTCCGGAGAGCTGTCCGGAACCAGCTTCCGTTCATAAACAAGGGCCGCCCACAACGCCGCCTTGGAATCGCCGGCGTCCGCCTCTTTCCTCCATGTTTGGAGGGCTTTTTCATAATAGAGGGACGCCGTTTCCTCATCCTTCGGACCGCCCGTTCCCTTGGAGGCCATTACAGCCACCTGGTACTGTGCCGCGGCATTGCCGCTGTCAGCGGCGCGGGTAAACCAGTACCGGGCCTTTTCCAGATTCCTGGGGTACAGGCGGCTGCCTGTATAAAACAGCTTGCCCAAATCCAGCATGGAATCCACGTCTCCTCCATTGGCCTCCTTTTCCGCCAGGGAAACGTATGCGGACATCCATTTGGACGTCTCCGGGGCATTCCCCTCCACATCATAATGCACCGCCAGTTCCCGGGCGGCAGCTTTATCCCCGTTATGGGCTTTCTCCCGGAGACCGGACAGATGAGCCCCGAAATCTCCCTCACCGGCAGAAGCCGGGGAGGGAGCATCCTGAGACGCATGAAGCGGAGGCTGCGCGAGGCACAGCCCCCACAATCCGGCAAGGAGCCACCATTTGCAATGCTTCTTCATACCGGAACAAGTCAATCATTAACGGCCCCTGTTTCCGCGGGAGAAACCACCGGAGGACCTGCCGCCAAAGCCCGGTTTGCGAAAGCCGCCTTCACGACGCTGGAAGCCTCCCTCGCGGCGGTCTCCTCCGAAACCG
>NZ_JABFCI010000043.1:0-1562 GCF_017566105.1 Akkermansia sp. GGCC_0220 | reverse complement strand
GCAGGTGGACCAATCGCGATCCTATCGTCGAACAGGGTGGATGGAATTTGTATGGGTTTATAAAAAATCATATTCAGAAAAATGTTGATTTTTTAGGAATGGTGAGCTCCTCTCCTTTAGATCCAGCTTTTACTCCTCCTCCCATACCAGATAGAGTTGGCCAGAGCAGAGGCATTAAACTTTCGTATTTTGCTTGTAAAAGAAAGTTAGATAAATTAGGAGATAAAGCTATTAAGGCACTTTTAGCAGGAAAAGTTACACATGTTCCTTCAGATTTTAAACCGAATTCAGAATGTGAAGAATCCTGCCAATGCATCCGTAGTTTAATTATTATTATGCATGGGGAAGAACCCTGGATTAGAAAAAATGATACAAATGTAAGGGCGCATTGGGGAGAAAGGTTCTTAACTGAAAATGCAAATAAGACAGAAATATCCGACATGTTTAAAAAAATTAATTTTTGTTCATCTTGCAAACTTGAAATACGAGCATGTTATTTGGGCTCATCTCCGTATTTAAAAAAACGGCTTGAACAAAATACAGGATGTGAAGTTACTTTATACGAAGATCAAGTTAAAGCATTTTTTCCATTTCTTTAATTTAAATTTAAAAATGAAAAAATTAATAAGAATTTTTATTTTTGTCATCGCTGGGTTAATTATCCTTACTTGTATTAATTATGGATACACAGCATGGAGTATCCATCATTGGAAAAATGTACTAGAACAATCAAGCTTTGAGCAATTAAAAAATGAATATGCAAAATACTATTACCAAGTTGAAGGACCACCTGCAGAACAGTTGCTCATCTACCAACAAAAACAATTACTACCCAATATTTTCTATCATGATCTAATTGTCATGAAAAGCAGCATCTCCGGCATAAAAATATATACCGGCTCTAGACTTAAATCTACTTCACGTGGCACCATGAAGGAAAAATTAAAACTCTACCAGGAAGACGGATTTAAAGAAGGAGAAAATGTTTCTTCCGTTGGTGAAGTATTCTCCTCCAGCCTTAAACTGGCAGGATTTAAAGAATACGGGCATTAAAATTATTTGATAAAATTTTTACTTTTGAGTTTATAAAAACAGAAACTGATATAATTTATCAGCATTTAGCGTGCTATCTGACCTGCTCCCTCTTGTAAAGCTTGTATGTGACAGGGCCCGAGGATTCAATGAGCACGCGGCATTGCGACAATATATGCCTATGCATCCCTTATCGGAGAACTCGTCTTTGTCTCTCACAATGACGATACGACGGATGGGAGTTTACCTACAACCATCTGGGGCAGATGACCTCCGTCAGGGACGCTTTGATATCAGGGAATTCTCCTATGACGCTTGCGGCAACATGACCCAGGACGCTTCCTTTGGGCTGGGCCATAGCAATATCTATCATCCCAGGCTCAACCTCGTAACCGCCATCGGTTACAGGAAGGGAGCGGATGGAGAATCGGCGGCCAGCCATGAATACGGTTACGACGCTCTGATGCGTCCCGTTCAACGCCGGGACTCCTGGGATGGAACCACTCCTGCAACCACCAGAAACTTCACCT
>NZ_JABFCI010000042.1:0-1668 GCF_017566105.1 Akkermansia sp. GGCC_0220 | reverse complement strand
CCGGTGATCGGAGCCTACCCGGAAGGCAAGGACTACCGCGCCAAGACATGGCAGCACTCCAGCCCTCTCTTCTGGGGTGGGCAGATGCCCACCGCCTCCGAGCTCGGACGCCTCTACAGCCCCTACCAGTTTGAAGTCAAAAACGCCAACAGCGACTTCTTCCCCATCACCATCTCCAACATCCTCTCCAACGACGGCACCAGGCTCTCCCCCTTCGGCGGACCGGGCGCCGAGCAGGTCAACAAGATCGTGGCCGCGGAACTCCCCTTCCAGCAGCCCTCCAGCCTCGCCGGCTTCGCAGGCTGCCGCCTCACCCCGGGATGGTACAGGAGCGACTCCAAGGCGGCCGTCGCCAAGCGCTTCGCCTACCAGTCCGGCGTGCCGGGCGTGGGGATCGGCAACGCCTTTGCCGACCCCATGCTCCCGCCCGACAAGGTCTTCTCCCACAATGAAATCATGGGAGACGCCTCCCTGGGCGACTTCTGGGACCACGGCCTGATGGTCAACGACGCCCTCTGGGACTCCTGGTTCGCCTCCTCCCTGGCCGCGCGCCCCTCCAGCATCGGAGGCACGGGCAGGGAGGAACTTAAAACCGTGCTTCAACAGGCCTTCTCCACGGACGCCTCCTCCAACAGGGCCGCCGGCATTGCCAACAGGCGCTTCGTGCCCGACCTCCAGGGCAAGCCCTCCGAGGCCGTCGTCGAAGAACTCTCCAAGACCGACGAAGGCTACAAGCACGCCTCCAAGTACCTCACCGTGGCCGGGGGCTTCAACGTCAACTCCACCTCCCAGCGCGCCTGGGAAGCCACCCTGCTTGGGCTCAAAAAGCGCAAGCTCCTCTACTCCCGGAGCGGGACCCCCTCCGTGCTCAACAACAGCCAGACGGCCTTCTCCCGCTTCGGGGTGGCCAGCAGCGACAAGTCCCACGTGGACGACTACGGCTCGGTGGGCGTAACCCAGGGCATCCCGGACGGGGAGGCCATGGCGTGGTCCGACCTCAGAACGCTCAGCGACTCGCAGATCAAGTCCCTGGCCCGGAACATGGTCCAGGAGGTCAAGAAGAGGGGCCCCTTCCTGAACATGTCCGACTTCGTCAACCGCCGCCTGCAGAGCGGGGAGATGGGGGTGAAGGGGGCGCTTCAGGCGGCCATCGACGAAAGCTCCATCAACAGCACCTTTGACGAACTCTCCGACATGGTCATCACGCCCAAGGGAGGGTACCCGAACCAGGACGCGGCCAAGGGGTCGGTGTATACGGCGGCCCCCGGCTACCTGATCCAGTCCGACGTGCTGGCGGTGCTGGGCAATATTTTAACGACGCGCGACGACACGTTTACGATCCGGGCCTACGGGGAGCTGACCAACCGCGAGGGTGTGGTGCTGTCGCGGGCGTGGTGCGAGGCGGTGGTGCAGAGGGGGATCAATTACGTGGACCCGGTGGACAGCCCGGAGACGCCGGTCAAGAAGATCAACATGAAGAGCGGAGCGCTGGAGGAGACGGAGCTGAGCGCGGTGAACAAGGCGTTCGGGAGGAAGTTCAACATCGTCTCCTTCCGCTGGCTGTCTCCCGAGGAGGTGTAATAAAAGAGAGAGAGAGTTTTTTTCTTCTTCCCGGCCAGCGCCGCTTCCCATCCACGGGGAGCGGCTCTTTTTGTGCTTAAGGGGAGG
>NZ_JABFCI010000041.1:0-1821 GCF_017566105.1 Akkermansia sp. GGCC_0220 | reverse complement strand
ATCTCCAACGCGTCATCCTACCTGGACGTCAAGCATGCCGAAGACGGCTCGCTGAAGCAAATCTGGAACCTGTGGGACGGCCTGCTCAACGTGGAAAACGTCACGGCCACGGGCTACACCATCGCGCTCTACACCCCCGGCCAAATCACCGGAACGGACGAACAGGGATTTTATACCGTTATGGGTGCTCCCTTCAAAACATTTGTCCTCTCCCTGTCTACGGACGGCCAATTCACCGTCACGGAGCAGACGCCTGCCAGGCAGCCCCATACCGTCACCTGGTGGAAAAACGGCCTGGCATGGAACATGCGGAGGGGAACGGGGGAAGACGCCGTCACGACCATCCGCACGCGCACGGAGCTGGAACCGGAAGACTCGGTCTGGCAGCTGGTGACGGAAACCTCCAAAGGAGGTATCGTGGCAGAGCGCACCTGTTCCATCTACCAGACCACGGACGTAGGCGACCTGCTGTTGACGATGGTGGAAGGTTATCAAAGCCCGGAAGCGCAAACCACGCAATACGCCTACGACCAGTGCGGACGGCTCAAGACGGAAACGGCTCCCGACGGCAGCCAAATTCATTACGCGTATGACCTCTATGGCCGCCTGCTCTCCCGTGACGAACCGTGGGCGGAAAGCGGAAGGCGCATCACGCGCTACACCTATGCCTATTCGGGAGAAGCCGACTTCAACGACGAACCTGCCACGGAAACGGTAGACCTGCTTCCGCTGGAAGGACACGTCAAGACGCTGACCACCATTGCCTACAAGTACACGACGGCCAATCACGTCAAAAGGACGGAAAAGCGGGTCACCGGACTGGGAGTAACGGGCACGCGCCTGACGGCCACGGAACAATGGCTGGCCGGCGCGCCCGACGTCTATGCCCGCGGACGCACCCGGATGACCCGGGACCTCACCGGCGTGCAAACCTGGCACGACTACGCGGCCACGACGGAGCACGGCGCCCTCTACACGGAAACGGTGGAAACGCGCGTCAACGGGGAAACCGTGCCGGGACAGAGCACGCGCACCACGACCTGGATCACGGCGGAAGGGCAGCGCGTCAGGGAAGAAAGCTACGCCCTGCTCACCGGCGGGGAATGGGCGCTCACGGACAGCGCCTCCTATGAATTTGACACGCAGAACCGTTGGGTGAAGCGGACGGCGGGCAATGGCCGAATAACGGAGCGCGAGCTGATGTGCGACGGGCACCTGTTGTGGGACATTGATGAAAACGGCATCAGGACGGACTACGCCTACGACACGGCGCGCCAACTGGTGGAAACCACGCGTTCCGCCGTAATGGACGGGGAAACCGTCATCACGCCGGAAACCATCACCACCTACACCCTGGATGCGGCGGGGCGCATCCTCTCTACGCGTCGGGATACGGGGGCCATGACGACCAGCGAAAGCTCGGAGTACGACTTGCTGGGGAGGATAACTTCCTCTACGGACGTCCTGGGCCGGGTCACCGCCTACGCCTACAGCCAGGACGGCTTGACGACGACGCAGACCACTCCCTCCGGAGCCACGTTCATCACGCGCAACGCCCCGGACGGAACGATTATGGAACAGGCTGGCACGGGGCAGCGGCATTTGGTATATTCCCTTGACTTGGTCAATGACGGTATCCGGACCTTCACGAAAGCCATCTGTGGTGAGACGGAAATCGAGCTGCAAAGAATGATCGTCAACGGCGTCGGCGAAACCCTGCGCACGGGCCGGCCCAACACCATCGGGGGAGTCATTTACACGAGGAACACCTATAACGCCAAGGGACAGCTGACCAAGGAACAGACAGATGCGGAAACCGCA
>NZ_JABFCI010000040.1:0-1860 GCF_017566105.1 Akkermansia sp. GGCC_0220 | reverse complement strand
GGGAAAACCTGGCGAGGGATTTGGCCTCCGCGGCAAAGAGCTGTTTTTCGGAAATGCGGACCTGTGAGGATGCAATGGTAAGAAGGCCAACGCTGAGGAGGGCCAGGAGCATCATCAGGGTGATGGTGGCAATCAGGGCAAAACCCTTGCTTATATGTTTAAATCTTTGGGTTTGCGGAATTGTTCTTTTCATCGTAATTTTCCTGAAAATTATTAAAATCTATTATAAAAACTGGGAGACGCAAAGCTGCTGCCAATAGGTTTTCCGGCACGTCATATCAACATACAAAATAGTTCTTTCCGGGCAAGAAAAATAGTTCTCGTTTTGCAAGTAAAAACGTATCTCTAAAAAGAAAAGACCAAACGTGTTTTTGCATTCACACTCATTTAGTTTTATAGTCAATTAAAAGTAAACGGATTCTAAATTCGGTGGATTGAAAAAAGACCTGAACATCATGTTTTCACAGGAAAAACTGCCTGAAGATTTCCGTGGAGACACCTCTGATATCGGCCTCCGCCCGTACACGTCAGAGGACGGCAGCCCAACTGAGCAGAACCGCCCGATCGGTTCCTGGAACCAGCTCTACCTGTGGGCCAACGTGTGGGACTCCTCCACGAAGAGGGAAGGCCAGGACGCTTCCGCCGCCCTGCAATGGGACGGCCGCTCCCCCAGCACATTGATTGCGGCTGATGCCGCCGCAAACATGGAAATGATGGACAACCGCTACACGTACATGCGCCATCCCATCCTGCTGCGCTTCTACTCCTTCGTAGGGATTCAGTACGTCAAACGCGAGGCCCAGCACGGAGCCCGCGGAGGCCATATTGACGTGCGCGTTTCCGTGATCCCGGTGTATGTCTGGTGGAACCCGTACAACGTGGACATGAAATTCCAGGGAGCGGAAGGCGGCCCCTGGGGCTCTTTCTTCGGAGAGCACCGCTACATGCCGCTCATGCAGACCAATAATTATGGCCGCATGCAAGGCAATCTGATCGAAAACTGGGATCCCTCTACGGCCACCTATTCAGAATCACCCTTTTCCCCGTATTCCCCCAACGACGGCTATAACAACCGCCAGATTGCCGACTTTGGAGCCTCCTTCCGGAAAACGTCGCAATTAACGTCGGGAGGGGTAGGAAAAGCCGGGGAGCCTTCCACGCTCAAAGCGGGCGAAATCGTCATTTTCGCCCATCCCGTCGTCGAACGGATCGAACACGGCAACATGGTCACGCAATCCAAGGCAAACAAGAACGATGTGCGCGTGGACAACTTTGCTTTCAAGGAAGGCTGGGACCAGAGCCCCGGACAGGTCAGTTCCTATGCTATCAACCAGGCTGACGGCATTCAGTACCAGTATCTTTCCGGCAGCGGTTATGAAGACAGGGGAACGGCCATGATGTCTATCAAATTTGCGGAAACGCTGGATGATCTCAATTACACGCCTAACAGCGTTGTTCTCTGCACCAAGTATACAGACGAATTTTCCTCCAGTTCCAACAAACTCGGCTCCATCGTCATGGTTTCCGGCATCATGGATCCCAAGCAAATTGGCAAAGCAGGGAATTTAACCGCAAACACCGGAGCAGACATGAATGTTTTCTCCAAAGCCATGCCCTCTATTCTGAACCTGAACTGGGGCGCGTGGGAAAAGCCCCTGCTTGACCAGGTCAAACTGCCTGCGGACATGTTCCTGGACAATGAAGGACCGGACGACAACCTGAAACGCCGCGGCAAATACGGCTCTGCGGCCCAGGATTCCACCTTCGTGGCCTACTACGGGGTATCGGTCAAATGGGGCAAGCCCCCGGTGATCGGAGCCTACCCGGAAGGCAAGGACTACCGCGCCAAGACATGGCAGC
>NZ_JABFCI010000003.1:0-264068 GCF_017566105.1 Akkermansia sp. GGCC_0220 | reverse complement strand
AAATAAAATGGTATTATTCATATGCTAATAAAAAACAGATAATAAATAGTTATCAGTTATTAGAGTTGCAATGCTAAGAATCAGCACTACAAATTTCATCCTTATTAGGATATTATTTTTTTAAATTTTTGCAAATGTATTTTTATATTACGGAAATATCAATTTTATCAATTGAAAAATCTAACAAATATTTATTGCGTATCTTTTTTATAATAAATCATTTTTACCTACCTCAATTCCACCCAAACGCCACGGTGGTCGCTGGCCTGGCGGGAGGGGGGAGAGTCAAGGATGCCCATGGGGGGCTTGCGGCCAAGGCGCTTTTTCAGGGTATTGTTGATGAAGAGATGGTCAAAGGAGTGGTAGGTGTCTCCGTCTTCATAGTAGATGGTCCAGGTTTCCCCACGGGAATCCCTGGGTTTCAGGCGGTTCAGGCGGTATTCCGTTTTAGCCGGACCCTGGATGACCTGAACAGCGCTGTCCGCCGGACCGTCATTGAAGTCTCCGTACAAAAGCAGCGGCATGCCGTCCTGGGAGGCAATGGCTTCATTCAGGTAGTCCCGCAGGGCATACGCTTCCCTTCGCCGCGTGTCTTCTGCGGAACCGTCACGGCTGAGGCGCGATTTCAAATGAATGCCCACCAGGCGGAAGAGGCGGCCATCCGGCGTTTTCACCGTGGCGTCCAGAATGCCCCGCAGCATCGTTTTTTTCCTCTTCGTTTCTCCGGATACAGGCATGTCCGTCACGGAACGGTTGTCCACAATGGGATATTTGGAGAGAAGGGCCAATCCCCGGTCTTCTCCGTTCCGCATGACCAGGACCTTATGCGGTAACTGAACTCCTTTTCTTTTCAGCCGCATTTGCAGGTCGCGCACGGCGGCTTCCCCACCCATTTCTGACAATCCTACTATTTCTGCACCGGATTGACGGATGAGTTCGGCCACGGCCTCCCGTGCTTCGACAGGCTTGTATTTTACCTGGAAGTTGCTCCTGCGCGGATCTTCCGGTACAAAGTAGTTGCCAGCATTCATTGTGAATAACCTGACAGGTTCTCCCTTTTCCGGTATAGAGATTTTCTCCGGAACCCTTCCCTTCCCGGGCGCCTCCCGGGAGGCAGGGACCGCCTGCGGCGTATCCGTCAGCGGCTTCCATTCCATCAAGCCGTACCCCAGCACCGCGCACAGCACAACCAGGGCCGCGATGACGGAGGTTCCCCTGCGTTTTGACGTTTTCCTGATCATGTCCGTTCCCTTGAAAGATTTTCTCCATGAAGGACGTAGTGAATGAACAGGCCGAGCCGCACAAAATTTTCCGGCTTATTACTCGGCTTTCACTTCACTTTCATCCGTAGTTCATGATAAACCATGAATGTGCCTTCATTGCAACCCCAGAACGAGTCCCAGCCTGACGAGCAGACACTTTCCCAATATGCCGAACATACCAGGAAAAGCCTGATTGCGCGCCTGGAGAATTGGGAGGACCAGCGCACGTGGGATGAGTTTTACCGGACGTACTGGCGTCTTATTTATTCCGTCGCCCTCAAGGCCGGATTGAGGGAGGACGAAGCCTGGGACGTGGTGCAGGAGACCATTCTTTCCATCGCCAAGCAGAGCAAGAAGAATATTTACAAGCCGGAACAGGGTTCCTTCAAGCTCTGGCTCTGGAATATGACCCGCTGGCGCATTAACGACCAGTTCCGCAAGCGGAAGAAGGATACGGCCATGCTGATGAGCCCGGACGCCACGGAGAGCCAGGAACATCCCATCGACAAGATTCCGGACGAAGGGAAGAATAATTTTGACCAGGTGTGGGAGAGGGAGTGGCAGAATAACCTGCTCCAGGCGGCCCTGGAACGCGTCAAAGCGAAGGTGTCTCCCAAGCAGTTTCAAATTTTTGATTATTACGTGCTACGGGAGTGGGATGCGGCGAAGGTCCGCAGACAGCTCGGCGTCACGATTGCCCAGGTTTATCTGGCGAAGCACCGCGTAGGAAGCGCCTTGAAGAAAGAGCTGCAATTCCTTCATTCCCAGGAAGAGGAGAAGGAGAGATAGGCGGATGCCGCCCCGGTGCAACCGGGCCCGTTTCCCGCTTTTCTCCTGCCGTTCCGCTTTTCAGGAATGATTCCTTTATTTTGCCTCTTGCCAAGGCAGATGTTTTGTCGTTAGATAACGGCAACTGCAATGCCGCCCTCACGCAACAGACATTCCGCCCAGAGAGTTTTTACCTGGGACAAGATCAAGATGGCCCTGGCGGCGGCGGAAGAAGGGTTTTATATCTGGAATATCAAAACGGGCGTCATCCATTACACGGACCGCTGCCTGACCATGATGGGGGCCAGCCGCAAGGAGAAGGCCCCCAATATTTTCACCCAGCCGGAGCTTACCATCCACGAGGAGGACCAGGCCTTTTTTTCCCAGGAGGTGCGCCGTTACCTGGACGGCCATTCCCACATGCCCATGCGCATTGAAATACGCATGAAGAAGCTGAATTCCAAGAGCTGGAGCTGGGTCCGCATCAACGGACTGGCGCGCAGGGACAAGCAACGCCGCCCCGTCATGCTGGTGGGCGTATGGGTGAATATTACCCGGCGGAAAACGGCGGAGCTGCGCGCAGCGGAGGACAGGGACCTGTTCCACACCCTGATTGAGCACATTCCGGACAGCATTTATTTCAAGAACCGGGAATCGCGCTTCGTCCTGGCGAACACGGCCACGGCCAATAAATTGGGCGTCCCCACCCCGGCGGACCTGACGGGCCGGACGGACGGTTACTTTTTCGATCAGACGATGTCCGATATTTCCCGCAAGGAGGAGATGGACATCATGGCGACCGGACGCCCCATCCGCGCCCGCCTCCATCATGAAACATGGCTTCACAAGGATGATTCCTGGAGCCAGATCAGCAAGTTTCCTTGGTACGGCCGCAACGGGGACCTGAAGGGCATCGTGGGCATTTCCAGCGACGTCACCAAGCTGGTGAAGACGGAGATCAAGGCCACGGAAACAGCCCGTATTCTGGAAGAGCGCAACAAGTCCCTGGAGAAGGAGATAGATTTGGCCCGGGAAATCCAGTTCGCCCTGCTTCCCTATGAGATTCCCTCCCGCTCCCATACGGAACACGGCCTGACGCGCCATGTGGATTTCCACCACATTTTCACTCCTTCAGAGGGGGTGGCGGGCGATTGGTTCGATGCCTTTCCCGTGGGCAATTCCGGCGTAGGCGCCATCGTCTGCGACGTGATGGGCCACGGCATCCGCGCCGCCCTGATCGCTTCCATGCTCCGTGGCCTGATGGAGCAGTTGTCCCATCTGGCGGACAATCCGGCGGCCTTTTTGTCTTCCCTCAACCACCAGCTTGCCAAAATTCTGCAACGGGCGAATACCACCATGTTCGCCTCCGCCGTTTATATTTACCTGGATTTGGAAACCGGCGTCATGACCGCCTCCACGGCCGGGCACCCGCATCCCATTATCCTGGGGCCGGACGGAGTCGCCCGCAAGATGCCGCTGCCCAGGGGCATTGCCCTGGGGCTGCTGGATGATGCCACGTACCAGAACGCCCAGTTCCCCCTCCTGGCAGGTTCCCGCGTCCTGATGTATACGGACGGACTGACGGAAGCCGCCAATTCGGAAGGGGAAGAGCTGGGCGTGGAGAGGCTGATCGATTATTTTAACAACTCATCCCCCAAGAGCACCAAGGATTTTGTCCATCAGGCCCTTACCTGCGTAGCAAAGTTCACCGGCTGCACCAACCAGGCCGACGATATCTGCATGCTGGGCATCAGTTATTCCGAACACGAGGCAAAGCCGGGGCATTAACAAACCCGGTTCCTCCATTTTCCGGATATTTACCTCCTTCCTCCTTTTTTGCTGGGGAAAAATCCACATTCCGTCCGCCTGAAAAACAGGAATCATTCAAGCAGGAAGGCTATTTCCCGGAAGGACGGTCTGCCAAGTTTTCCTTTTTCCCTGAAGAGTCCTGCCGGCAGGGAGGCACATTCTCCCTGCAAGGCCGCAGATGATTCCCGCCAGGAGAAAAACGGCAGAAGCGGCTTTCAATTTTCCCGCAGGACCGGAATACGCCTGCTCTCTTTTCAGTAAAACAGGTTCAAGAACTTCCTTTCCAGCCTCTCCCAAGCCGCATTCCGGAATTCCCGCCGCCAGGAACTTCCCGAATCGCATCTTCCTGACCAATCCTTAAAAGCCAGCGGAATACGGGACGGCAGTTTTCCCATGCCGCCAAATGACAAGGATCCGTCAGGTTGCCTCAGGACAATCATCCGGAGAGAATTTGAAGTTGCGCCAGAACGGAACGCTCAGCATCCAGATGGAGAACAAGGCTTCCAGCCCTCCCGCCATGATGATCGTCGCCTGGACTCCCCAAACATCCACTACGGCTCCCCAGCCCATGGCCGCCAAAGGCTGCACCCCAATCGTAACGATGCTGAACAGCCCCAGAATGGCAGATTTGCGTTCCGGCGGCGCCAGAAGCTGCACGGCGGATGAAGAGGTGACAAAGAGGGAAGAAGTAGCCAGACCGGCAAAGAAGAAGCAGAGGGCCTGTATTTCCACCACGGGAATGATGCCGGCCACGCATAATGCGCTCCCCATCCACAGCGTGCCCGAGGAGAGCTTGGCCCCCACCCTGTCGCTTTTGCGCGCAAACGGCAGGACAAAGAGGATGCTCACCATGGCACCGGCTCCGACCGCTCCCAGAATGAGGCCGGTATTCCTTGGGTTCCCGTGCATCAATGCCGGAACAATCTGGTAAAGGGATTGCCCGCAGATGTTCTGAATGAGCGCGCTGATCATGATGAAGAGCAGGCTGCGCGTAGAAAGCACCGCCTTGAGCCCGGAGGCCTTTCTTCCGGCCCCGCGCTGCTTTTTAGGGGCGGAGGTATCCGCAACGCGCCCTTTCAGAGCCACCAGGCAGCCTATCAACGGCAGGCTTGCCACGACATTGCCGCCAAAGGCGGTTCCGGCCCCCCATTCCGCAATGATGTAGCCGGCCAGCGCCGGACCTACGGCGCGGCACGTGTTGAATACCAGGGAGTACATGCCCACGGCCTCCTGCAACTGCCTGCGCGGGATCAGATCGCCCACAAAAGCCTGCTGCGTGGGAAAACCCACTGTCTGGTTGACGCCCATGACCAGCCCGGCGGCATACAAGTGCCATAGCTGGAGCATATCCAGCATCGTCAGCAGAAACAGGGCTACGGCCACCAGCCATTGGACGCATTGCACGGCTATGAGCAGTTTTCTCCTGTCAAAACGGTCTCCCAGCCCGGCCAGCAGCATGCCGCCCAGAAAGAAAGGGAGCGCGTTCAGGGCGGCCAGAAAGCCCACCGCCGTGGCGGAGCCGCCGGAAATGTCGTACACAAGAATGCCCATGGCCGTCACCTGCAGCCACATCCCGATCAGGGCGGCGGCCTGCCCGGACCAGAAGATTTGCAGGTTCCTCACCTGAAGGGGCTTGAAAAAGCCCAGCCAGTCATTCAGCCATTTCATCAGCTCCGCCATCCTAGCCCCCGCCGCCGGAACCGTCCAGACGCGAGTGCGGCAACGGAAGCCCTCATAATCCCGGAACCCTTTTATTCCTCCGCGGTATAGCAGACCGGGTAGTCCTTGGAAGGCAGCCAGACGGGAAGGTCTTTCATCCTGTCCGCGGCGCGTTCGGAAACCGGCATGCGCCAGATTTTAAAGAAAGGCCCCATGTTTTTTCCCGTGACCTTGGAGAAGGCGTTCATGACCCATTCCCATTTCTTTTCATCACTCAGCTTGCCGTTGTCGTACGGCTTGTCATGGAATTGAAGGGCCACCTGCCGGAAAGCGTCAAATCCCAGATAGTACATCAGCTCCACCCAGAAGAAGAGCTGCACCTTATTGGGCGCTTCATTGTAGGTCTGGTCGCCGGAGAAGTATTTTTTCATCTCAGCGCTCATGCCGTACGGCCCCATGCCGCCGCCCCAGCAGGATTCAAAGTTTTTCCCGGTGCCCATTACCTCGCAGACCATGGAGAAGATGTTGACGGATACTTCCGTCTGGCCCTCCATCGTAAACGGAGGCGACTGGTGGTTATGCCCCAGTTCATGCCATAGCCCCCAGCTTCCGGAATGGATGATGGAGCCGCTGGCAATGGAGTCCGTCCAGTCCTTCGTAGCCATGGCGGGATAACCGGAATGCCCGGCCCCGGCGGAAATCTGCCTGTCCACGACAAAACGCATCGGGTGATGCAGGCGGTCCGGCTTGGTGTCCCATCCCATGATCCAGTCCTGGAGGGCCATGTTTTTTTGCAGGAATTCAGCCGTTTTCTGAACATCCGGGCACCGCTTCAACTGCTCCACGGGCATCGTGACAATGAGGCGGGGCATGCAGATTTCCCCCCACGGCGCCTTGGTATTTTCCAGTTGTTCGGCCCATTGTTCCGGAGTGGTCTTCCCCATGACGAAAAGAGGGGCCGGCACGGCTCCGGAAATCTGAACCTTGAATACTTTTCCCCGTTTGGAACGCTGGCCCACATTCACGTAAACCAGGCCGCCCATCGGGTTCACCATTTTCACGCGGCCCCGGTCCGCCGGAACCTGCATGGTTATTTCCGGAACCCTTTTCCATTCATCCAGCTTGTGCAGGCTGTCCGTATGGCACCCTATGCGCACGCTGACCGTGCTGTCCTTGGGCGCGCCGGACAGGGAAAAGGAGATTTCCCCTCCGGGGGGAGCATACAGTCCCGTACTGTGCCAGCCGCCGATGTTGGAATCTATTTCCACCGTCCTTCTGACCGTCTGGGCCCCGTCCTCCGGAACGCCGGGAAAATCCTTCGCCGCCGGGCACGCCTTCAGGGTGGAAAGCTTGGCGTCCTTCCATTCCCGGCATTTTTCCAGAAGCTCCTGCATGCGCCGGGTGTCATTACCTCTTTTCCACGGAGCGGCTCCCGCAGGGAATTCCTCCATTCCCGCCATTTTTTCCGCCTTGTCCCAGGACCATGTTTCCAGCGGCTTGTCCTTATCCGTTTGAATTTCATCCCTGGAGGGGATTGAGTAGACGGAAAGCTCCGGCATCCGGTTCTTCACAGGCTGGGGAAAACGCCCTTCCGGTTCAGGCTCATCTTCTTCTACAGGGATGTTTTCCTCCTGCCTGCGGGCCTGTTCCTCACGTTCGCGCCGTTCCAGCTCCTCCCTCCTCTTCTTTTCCTTCTCTTCGCGTTGAGCCTGCTCCCGGAGCTTTTGAGCCGCTTCCGCAGCCTGCCGTTCCTTCTTTTCCCTGGCTTCCTCACGCGCCTTTTGCTCTGCCTGCCTCTCCTTTTCCTTCTTCTCCCTGATTTCCCGCTCACGCTGCATTCTCTGTTTTTCAGCGGCTTCCCTGGCCTTCTTCTCCTTCATTTTACGCTCGGCAGTCAATTCCTGGGCAGCTTTCCTTTTTGCCAGGTTATCCTGGTACAGATAATATCCGGCGCCCGCGCCGCAAACCAGCAGAAGCACTAAAAACCAGCCTACGGCGGAACCTCTGGAGACGCTTCGGGTAAAAGAAGGAATATTCATGTGATCGGAATTCGGAATAAATCGTCATTATTTCTGCATCGCAGACATTTCTTGTCAATACGATTCTTCCTTTTCCGCGGGAGCTTTCATGGAAAGAACATTCCGGAAACCGATTTTCCCCGCATCCGGCGTCCCCCGTTTTTCAAGCGTCCGCTTCCGGAACCTCCGCCTTCATCCCGAAATGGGGGAACGCGCCATGCATCAGGCCGTCCAGCACGCCGCGGGTGCGCGGTTCCGGGCTGATGTATCCATGGCCGCAGGCTACCATGGCTTTCACTTCCTCCGCCGCATTGGAGGGACAGCACCGGAACGCTTCCGGCAAATGGCGCATGGCGTCCAGGTCATTGTGCCCGTCTCCGAAGATGGCCGCATGGACGGGAGGCACACCGAACCGTGAGGCTACAAAAGCCAGGGAAGTCCCCTTGTTGTAGTCGCGGTGGCTGAAACGCAGGTAGGGCCCAGCCCTCTGCGTGACGATTTCATCATACGGTCCAACCGTGTCCTGAATGACGCAGGAGACGTCATCCAGCCCGCAGGCATCGTTCACCACCAGGGAAAAAGCGTCATTGGCCTGCCTGCGGAGTTCCAGCCCGGAGAACCGGTGTTCCAGATGGTCCATCAATGATTCCAGCATTCCGCCGTAACGGGTGAACAGGTCGTCATGGGCCACGGAGCAGGCATCGTTCCACGGAACGCCGGGCATCAGCCGCCCTTCCGCATCCGCCAGATGAACGTTCCGTTCCATCGTCACCGTAAAATCCGGGGCAAACGCTTCCGGATTACCCTGGAACATGTCCATCAGCCCTTCCCGCAGGTAAACGGGGTCCCTCCCCGTATTGATGCCCCAGAGCACGCCGTACCGCGCCCGGAGTCCACGCATGGTTTTGAAAAAAACGCGTCTTTCCTCCGCAGGGCCCCCCAGCGTGAACAGGGTATCGTCAAAGTCAAAGGAGAAGAGATACCGGGGCAGTCCGGGCCTGGGCAAGGCACGGACCGGCAGAAAACGCATCAGTTCCATTTCAGGCCAGTCCTCCCTTCACCGCGGCGCGCCTCTCCGCATGCACGACGGGTTCCGCCAGCGGAATATCCTCCTCCACCGGCTCCGCCGAGGGAATGTGTTCTTCCACGGGTTCGGCGGAAGGAATGGTTTCCGGAACGGGTTCCGCCTCAGGGATGACTTCCTGCCGCGGCGCAGGCTTCTCCCGGCGTCCCGGCGCAGCGGGAGCGGGACGGGCTGCCGGGACGGCAGACGGCGGACGCGCCGCAGGGGCCGTTTTCCTTTCTCCTGCGGAAGCGGGGATTCTGGCCTCGGCGCCCACGCCGGCCCGCACCTGGCGGGCAATGGGGGTATTCATATCCACCGCATACGTGACGGGCAGGCTTCCGGCGGGAATTTCCTCTCCCGGCTTGCGCATGTGGATTTCCACCCTGCGGTTGGCAGCCTGGGCATTCCGGTCCCCCTTCGTGGAGACCACCGGGCGGGAGGCCCCGCAGGCGCGTATGTAGAGCCTGCATTCCCCGTTCGGGCGCGTCAGGGCAATGCCGTTGTCCTTCAGCCACTGGCGCACGGCATTGGCCCGCATCAGGGAGAGCACGGCATTATATTCTCCGGAACCGAAGCTGTCCGTATGCCCCTCTACAATGAAAATCGTGTCCGGGTTTTTCATCATCAGCCCGGCGAGCTGAAGCATGCTGAGGCGCGCGGAATTTTTCATCACCGCCTTGTTGTATTCAAACAGAAGGTCCGCGCCCAGCCTGCTGTAACCGCTGTCCTTGCCCAGGGAGGACTGGGCCATCAACTGGGAAAGTGATTTACTGCCGTCCGGCAGATGGGAATCATCCTGGCCGCCAGCCCCCTTGAGCTTGTTGTTGTACCATTCGTCCGGGTTGACCATGTCCGGCTCCGCCGTCTTGATAGTCGCCGGGCTGGCGGAAGTTTTCAGCATCTCGGGCGGAGAAGGTTCAGGCAGTCCCTTCGCGACGGCATTCATGTCCACCTGCGGCATTCTGGGGGCGAGGGATTCCGGCGGGGACGGAGTAACCGGATCGGCGGAAAAGCTGGTTTCCCCCGGAGCGATCACCACCTGTTCCGGCAGCATGTCCTCCAGGTCCGGCAATTCCGGCGGCACTTCCTCAAGCTGCTCGATATCCGGTTTTTCAACCACTTCCGCCACATCCGGTGCGGGACGGTCGTCCGCTTTCAGCACGATTTTCTCAGGCAGCGGCTTCCGGTCCTCCTGAACCGCGGGTGCCTTGTGCACATGAATGCCCAGGTCAAACCAGCTCAGAACGATGAAGCCCAGGTAGTGCACCAGCACGGCGGCAAGAAGGGCCCCCACCGCCACGGCGGCAAGATGGCGCGGCGCAGGCAGGATGAAACGGCTGCGCCTGCGGCGGTTCTCGCGGAGTTCACGGGTGTTTTCCTGATTGGCACTCACGGGATCATCAGCAAAAGGAGAGGCACGGTTCATGAACCGGAAGGAGCGGTGCCCGTAGCAGGTGCACTGTAGGTTTCATGGGACAACACCCTGGGCATGGGCATGCGCGTATTCTCATGAATCCATTCCGCAATGCCAGCCTGCAACTCGTCATCCCCGGCATAGACGTTGACCTTGTAGGTTTTCTCGAATTTCTCCCCCTTTTTTCCTTCAATGGAATGGAGGAAGGTCCGCTCCCGGGTGCCGTAGGGCTCGCCTTCCCGGATGGATTCATAAAGTTGTTTTTTCTCGTTTCTTAGGGAGTCGTAAATGCTCAGGCAATCCTCCAGGGTGGAGAAGAAGTACTGGTTCGTGCAGACCACCATGACGGGATAATCCAGTTTCAGGGCATCGTCTACGGGAGCCACGTCAAACGTACTGAAATCCGCACGCCAGTCAACGCCGGCATCCAGCAGCCAGTACGCGGCATAACACAGGGGCTTGCCCCAGTCCTGCTCCATTTCCCGGACGGCCACGGTTTTCAGGGAAGGAAAGCAGTCCATGCTGACCATGCAGCGGATGCGGGGATCTTCAGACGCGGCTTTCAGCAGCACCGCTGCCCCAAACCCCTGCCCTACGGCGGCCACGGGCGGCAATCCCCCCTGTTTCCGGGATACGGCGTCCAGCAGAGCCGTTACGTCCGCATATTCCTTCAATCCGTACGTGCAGAATTTCCGGGCGTCGTTTTTCCCGCGCGGATTCCATACCAGGCACGTGTAACCGGCTCCGGTCAGTCCTTCCGCCAGCGGCAGGGAGCCTTTCACCCCCTGGTCCCAGGAGGTGGCTATCACCACCAGCTCCGGCTTCGCCTCCAGATGCGGCATTCTTCCGCGCAGTTTCAAGGTATCCCGCACGCGGCTCTGGCGCGGGGACAAGGCCTCCGGACGCCCCGGACGCACCAGATAGCCTTCAATGGCGATACCGTCGGCGGAGACGGCTTCCACCGGCTCCATCACCAGGGAATCCGCAACGGGAGAAGCGGCGGGTTCATCCCCCCCCACGGGAACGAGCAACGGAGTGGACACATACCACGCAAACCACACCAGGACGCCCACTGCTGCCAGAAGGAGCAGAAGAAACAGTTGAACAAGACGTTTGAACATGGAAAAGCTGTACCCGGAAAGCGGTTGTCAGGAAGATTTTATCCCATCCTGTCTACGTTGACAACACTCAACTTCTATCAGGAGAATATCTTCCGCACGCCATTCCGGCCCGCATGGAGCCGTGCCGCACCGCCCTCCGCTGGACAGGCGCGGGCGCACGGACATGCGGTTCCGGCAAGCCTCCGTCCCTGCCCGGCGGCCAAATAACGCTTTATTTCCCGCCCCCGATCTGGCATCCTTGTCCCACCTTACTTTTTCATGGCAATCCAGGCCCGACATTTCCGCCAATGGTTCGCATTCCTCCTCCTGCTTGCGCTGGGAGGAACGGCGGCCTGGTTCCTGATGCCCCGGGAATGGTCCCAGATGCAATGGGAAATTCCCGGCACGCCGTCCGAATATCCCCTTGCCCAGCTTCTGCGGCCCTGGCTCATTCTCCTGGGCTGTTTCCTTCCGGCGCTGGGGATGCTGCTGTACAACCGTTCGGGCATCCTGGACAGGTATGTGGCGCGTACCTGGTTCACGGCTTTCATCATGTGCACGGCCATCCTCACGCTGATTTACATCATCGGCGATTTTGCGGACAATGTGGGGGACCTGATGAACCTGGATTCCCCCCTGGCGGGCACCTTCCGCTTCTACCTGAGCCAGCTGCCCATGATCCTGAACCTGATCCTTCCCTACACCCTTCTGCTGGGAACGCTCTGGGCGCTTACCAAGCTTTCCTCATCCTCGGAAATCACCGGCATGCTGCAATCCGGGAGATCCCTGCTCCGGATCAACGCCCCGGTCATCATCGGCGCCGTCTTTGCGGCCATCTACTTCGGCATCTTCGGGTTTCACTGGGCTCCCAATTCCACTCTGTACAGGAAATTGATGTTTTCCTCCCTGAGCCAGAATAAAAATGACGACGCCTCCCGGAGCACCATCTACAAGAACGACGCGGAATCCCGCATCTGGTACCTCGGCGACCCTCCCGGAATAGACTCCCCCGGCGAGCCGTTCAGGCAGGTGCGCGTGGAACAGTTCAGCGCGCCCGGAAAGATGGAGTACGAGTTGTTTGCGGATGAAGCCATGTGGGACCCGGCTTCCAGAACATGGACATTCCGGCAAGCCATCAAAAGGAATTATTCCCAGGAGGAACCCCGCCAGCTGAACGACGTGCCCGTGTTCGCCGGGCAGGAATACCAAACGTTGAAAGAGCATTATCCAGAGACTCCCTGGCAGTTGATTTCCCCCAACGTCCGCGTGGATACCCAGGGCACTCCGGCCCTCCAGGAAATCATCAGGTCCGGCACGACAAACGCCAAGTACCTCAGAAGCCTGCAAACGGAATGGCACGTCAGGATAGCCCGCATGTTTTCCTGCATTATCCTGACATTCATCGCCATTCCTTCCGCCATCACGTTCCAGCGGCGCTCCGCCATGTCCGGCATCGGCATTGCGCTGTTCCTGGCGGCGGCCATGCTGTTCCTGTATGAGTTTTTCCCCACGCTGGCCTCCGCAGGCTACCTCCCCACCTGGCTGGGGGCGTGGATGCCCAACATCATTTACACCATCATCGCCATCCGCCTGTTCCAGACCAAGCTGGCCCACAGAAGCTTCATGGAGATGCTGAGAGGCTTGAAAAAGACACCCGTCCATGACCAACCCTGACCACCTTGACGACTCCCTGGCAGCCGTCCGGAAAGCCCGCGAACTGCTCCACCGGGCACGCGCCGTGATTTTTGACTTTGACGGGCTGCTGGTGGATACGGAATACGCCATTTATTCCTCCTGGGAACGCGTGTTCGCATCCTGCGGCCACGCCCTCCCCCTGGATCTGTTCAACCAGTGCCTGGGGAGCGGCTACACCCACTGGAACCCCGGGGAGCATCTGGAACAACTGACGGGCCGCACCTTCGACTGGGAAGCCGTCAACGGCCGCCGCCAGGAGGAAATCGTCCGCGACCTGGAGCACGCCGGCCTTCTGCCAGGAGCCTGCGAACTCATCCGGAGCCTGGCGGAAGCCGGAACGCCCATGGGCGTCGCCTCCAGCTCTTCCCACCGCTGGGTGGACGGCTGGCTGAACAGGCTGGACATCATGCCCTATTTCCAGACCGTCGTCTGCCGTGACGACGGCCTTCCCGTCAAACCGGACCCGGCCCTGTTCCTGAAGGCTGCGGAAAACCTGGGCATGCAGCCGGCTGAATGCCTGGTGCTGGAAGATTCCCAGAACGGCACCACCGCCGCGCACCGCGCAGGAATGCCCGTCATCTCCATCCCGAACCGGGTGACGGAGCAGGCGGATTTTTCCCTGGCAACCAGTAAAATCCGTTCCCTGGCGGAACTTCTTTAGGAATTCGGGAATTCCGCCTTCCATTCCGTTACGCTTGTTTCTTGACGGAATTCCTTTCATGCCTTATGTAAGGAGAATGGCTTCCCAACGTACCCCATTATATCACTACCGCGTCAAAGACAAGATTGTGGGCCCTATCTGCCTGACAGACCTCCACGCCCTGCTTGTCTCCAAGAAGATTCTTCCGGATACCATGATCCGGGAGGAACATTCCCAGTGCTGGATGCCGCTCGCAACGGAGTTGCGCCGTCAGGAGCGCCTGGCGCGCCTCAGGGCATCCGCCTTCATGCTTTCCTGCCGCCCTCCTAAAAGCTGCCTCCTGTTTTACATCATTGCCCTTCTCCTTCTGGCCTGCGGCGTGGCGCATTCCATCATGCTCCACACCATCCTTTACATGGAAGTGCTGTTCGTGCCTGCCATAGCGTTTTTCATGGGAAAGATGCTGATGTACATGCACCTTCTTACCGGAGGCATGAGGAAAATGCCCGCCCAGGAACCGGAACGCTGACCAGACGCAAACATTTTCCTCCTCCCCGCTCTCTCCCCTGCAGCCTATGAGCCCGATACCCGCCAGAGCAACGCTCTACCATTACCGCACCGATGAGAAAACCGCCGGTCCCGTCAGCAAGGAAGTGATCGACACGCTGGCGGCAGCCGGCAAGCTTCCGTTTTCCACCACCATGGTCAGGAAAGAAGATTCCCGGAACTGGGTCCCCCTTTCCGCCATTCTGCAGAGGCGGATTAAATTCAAGGCGCTCCAGCCTTCAAAGAAGGAGCAGCCTTCCATCCGCATCCTGTTTTACGCAGCGGCAACCCTCTTTTTCTGCTTTGGCATCGTGATATTTTTCCTGACGAACCATGCCGAACTGGAAGTAATCATCCTGATTCCCTGCATCCTCGTTTTCATGGGCAAGCTTTTATGCTACGTCCACACGCTTGTGGAAAAGTGCGGCATTACCGCTGCTCCCGGCAGGGAATAAGAGCGCGGCGGAACGTCCGCCACCGTGTTGCACCCGGGCCGGGACGCCGTGCCGTCGGATAACTTGAAATAAAGAACCGCCGGGACCGTTGAAGATCCGGCGGTTTGAAAATTACTGTTACGGAGAATTATTTATTTAATTCCGCAACGGCGGCTTCCAGGCTGGGCACGTCTTCGATGGAGATGACGGTGGCATCCTTGCAGATGCGGCCCATCATGCCGGCCAGCGTCTTGCCCGGTCCCAGTTCAATGAAAAGGCGGTGGCCCTGGTCCACCAGCTTCTGCATGGAGGCCGTCCAGCGCACGGAGCCGCACACCTGGTGCTCCAGCACATTGCGGATGTCGTCCGGCCCTTCCACCACGCGGGCTTCATAGTTGCAATAGACGGGCATGGAAGGCGTGCCGAAGGAGACATTCTTGAGTTCCTCCGCCAGCTTCACCATGGCGCTGTGCATCAGGCGGGAATGGTAGGCTCCCGCCACATTGAGCTTCTTGGCGATCTTGCAGCCGGCAGCCTTGGCTCCGGCAATGGCCTTGTCCACGCCTTCTTCCGTGCCGGAAACGACCGTCTGGCCGGGGCAGTTGAAGTTGGCAACGTCCACGTCGCATTCCTGCGCCAGCTTGATGACGTTTTCATCCGTCCCGCCGATCATCGCGGCCATGGTGCCCTTCGTGGCGTTGCAGGCTTCCTCCATGAACGCGCCGCGCTTCTGGACCAGGCGAAGGCCTTCTTCAAAGGTATAGGTTCCGGCAGCCGCATGAGCCGTGAATTCACCCAGGGAAAGGCCGGCGGCAGCCACGGGATTCAGGGAAGGCGCCAGCTCCTTCAAGACGGCCAGGCAGGCCAGGCCATGCACGTAGAGAGCAGGCTGGCAGTTGCAGGTGCGGGTCAGTTCTTCGCCGGGGCCTTCAAACATGATGGAGGAGAGGGATTCCCCAAGCGCCTTGTCCGCCTGCTCAATCAGGGCCCTGGCTGCGGGATACTGGTCATACAAATCTTTGCCCATGCCTACTTTTTGGGCACCTTGTCCGGAAAACAATAATACTGCGTCCATAGTTGAGGCTGAATTATACCGTTCCGGCAGGAAAGAAGCAAGAGCGATCTTGCCACCGCACTTCCTCCGTAATCTCTTTACCGCCAATATGAATAGAAAATCCGCCCCGGTCTCTGCGAGAGGCCGGGGCGGATGGTTAAACCTGATGTGTCAGGGAACGGCCTTAGGCGGTTGCTTCCGTGGTTGCGGGAGCTTCTTCCTTTTCAGCCGTTTCGCGGGGCAGATCGATGATTTCGATCATGGCCACGAGGGCGGAGTCCGTCAGACGCTGGCCCAGCTTGACGATGCGGGTATAGCCGCCCTTGCGTTCCGCGCAGAGGGGAGCGATTTCATCAAACAGGCGCTTGACGGCAACCGTGTTGTGAATGGTGGCGGTAGCCAGGCGGCGGGAATGCACGTCGCCGCGCTTGGCGAGCGTGATCAGCTTTTCCACATAGGGACGGAGAGCCTTGGCCTTGGCCAGGGTGGTGGTGATGCGTCCGTTGAGGATGAGGCTGCATGCCTGGTTGGCGAGCAAAGCCCTGCGGTGAGAAGCGTTGCGCTGAAGCTTGGAGGTTTTTACACCGTGTCTCATGATGATATTTTTCTATGTGTGTTGGTTTTGTGAGATTTAGTCGTCGTCGTCTTCGATGTTGGCGGCAATCAGGTCTGCCAGGCCCACGGGGCTTTCCTCTTCCAGACCCAGGCGCGGCTTGGCCTGCGGCACGGGACCGGTAAGCAGGGAGGGATCCACCTGAACACCCAGGGAAAGGCCCAGTTCCAGCAGCTTGTCCTTGATTTCGTTGAGGGACTTCTTGCCGAAGTTGCGGTACTTGAGCATTTCGCTTTCGCTCTTCATGGCGAGCTGGCCAACGGTGGTGATGTTGGCGTTGTTGAGGCAGTTGGCGGCGCGCACGGAAAGCTCGATTTCGTTGACGCTCATGTTGAGCAGCTTGCGCAGGCGGGCCGTTTCCTCGTCCTGGACGGCAGAAGGAGCTTCTTCAAAGTTGACCTGCTTGTCGTCATAGTTGACGAAGACGTCCAGGTGGTGGCGCAGAATGGCGGAGGCCTGGAGCATGGCGTCTGCGGGGGAGATGCGGCCGTCCGTCCATACTTCAAGGATCAGCTTGTCGTAGTCGGTCATCTGGCCCACACGGGTATTCTGCACGGAGTACTTCACGCGGGTGACCGGGGAGAAAATGGAGTCGATCGGGATCACGCCAATGGGCATGTCCGGCACCTTGTTTTCGTCGCCGGTGGCAAAGCCGCGGCCCACGCGCACCTGGAATTCGCATTCGAACATGGTGTCCTGGTCCAGGGTGCAGATGATTTGATCGGGATTGACCACCTGGTAGGTGGTGTCGTCAGTGATGTCGGCGGCGGTCACGACGCCCTGCTTGTGCACGCGCAGGGAGAGCAGGCGCGGTTCCTTGCCGTTGTGCTTGAACTTGACCTTTTTCAGGTTCAGCACGATTTCCGTCACGTCTTCCACCACGCCGGGCAGGGAGGAGAATTCATGCTGTGCGCCGGCGATGCGGACGGAGGTGATGGCGGCGCCTTCAAGTGAACCCAGAAGAACGCGGCGCAGGGAGTTGCCAAGCGTATGGCCGTAACCGTTTTCAAACGGTTCCGCCACGAAGGTCAGATGATTCGCATCATTCGGGTCTTCAATTTTTTCCAGACGGCTGGGAACTTCAAAGCGGGCCAGCGTGGTAACGGCGGTTTCTTCTGCAGTAGTGGTTTCGTTTTCCGACATAATTGTATGTAATGTACCGGGTTTCCCCTCAGCACGGGCATGGCGGGCAATCCGCCTGAAGGACCTACGGCATGTTTTGGAAACTCCCGTGCGGGGAGCAATTTAACGATCTGTTTTCAACAATCAACTCTTTTCATGTCCGCCGGCAAATTTTCTGTGACTTAACGTGCGTCATCTGGCATAGTGGGGCAAACCTATATACCAACTCATGAAGCATCCTGATTTTTTGGACAACAGGGATTTTACGGGGGAAGACAAGAAGCGCCCCTCCACCATGTCCATGGACACCAGCTACCAGGCTCTGGAAGGAGTCGTCAAAAAACTTTCCGAAATAGCCTCCACCAGGCACGATCCCCGTTACCTCCAGGAGTATATCAAGACGGGCATCAACATGGCGCAGTCCGAAGCCTCCGACCACGATTTTACCGTCCTGATCCGTTCCGGGCGGGAGATGTACCGGGCCAACTGCGTTTTCGCCCCGTACCGCCACATCCGCAAGATTTCCGTGTTCGGCTCCGCGCGCATCAGGAATGATGAGCCGGCGTATGAAACGGCGCGGGAGTTCGCCAGGGAAGCCAGCGAACACGGTTACATGGTCATTACGGGTGGCGGACCGGGCATCATGCAGGCGGCCAATGAAGGAGCCGGCGAGCAACGCTCCTTCGGCCTGAACATCACCCTGCCGTATGAGCAGACTTCCAACCACGTGGTAGCCCACAGCGACAAGCTGATCAATTTCTATTATTTCTTTGTCAGAAAGCTGAATTTCGTAGCGGAAAGCGATGCCATGGTGGCGTTCCCCGGCGGCTTCGGCACCATGGACGAGGTGTTTGAAACCCTCACCCTGATCCAGACGGGGAAGGCCACCATTTACCCGATCGTCCTTCTGGATTCCCCCGGCAAGACTTTCTGGCTGAACTGGCTGGCCTTCATCCGCGTGGAACTGGTGGATTCCGGCCTGATTTCCGCGGATGACCTGCACCTCATCCACGTCACCAAGAATCCGGCGGAGGCCATGGAGCACATCGACCGCTTCTACCGCATTTTCCACTCCTACCGTTTTGTCAGGGACGCCATCGTCATCCGCCTGAACACGCACCTGCCCGCCCAGTGGGTGGAGCATCTGGAACGGGATTTTTCAGACCTGATCCTGCCCGGGGGAAGAATGGTCCAGAGCGGACCGCTCCCGGATGAGGCGGACGAACCCCACCTGGACCGGCTGCCACGCCTCATTTTCCCCATCAAACGCGGCAATTACGGCAGGCTGAGGCTTCTGATTGACCGCATCAACCAGACGCCCAGCCGGACTTATTCCCCACCCTCCCATGTCTGACGCCCTTCCCGCGTGGCTGATTCCGCTGATTTTCGGCCTGATGGGAGCCTGCATCGGCTCCTTCCTGAACGTAGTCATTTACCGGACGCCGCTGGGCATCTCCGTCAATGATCCGGCGCGCTCCTTCTGCCCGGAATGCGAGGAAGCCATTCCGTGGTACCTGAATATTCCGGTGCTAAGCTGGCTGGCGCTCCGGGGAAAATCCGCCTGCTGCGGAACGCGCATCAGCTTCCGCTATTGCTTCGTGGAGCTGCTTACGGCCCTGCTTTTCGCCGCCCTGGGGTGGAAGTACGCGGACGCCTCCGCGGAAGCCGCCGTGCTGCTCTGCCTGTGGACTGCCATGGCCATCGTCATCATGTTCATTGACGCGGAGCATCTGATCGTATTCCGCACCCAGGCGCTCATCGGCGCCGCAGCCGGAGTGGGAGCCTGTGCCCTTTACCCGTTTCTCCTGCCGGACAATGACGTCATGACCTGGACGGACGCCTTCACGGCCTCCGTGCTGGGGGGAATCGCCGGGTATGCCGCCATCAGGCTGGTGATTGAACTGGGCAAGCTCCTGTTCGGCACCTGGAAGCAGCACTTTGACGCTCCCGCTCCGTGGAGCCTGAAGGAGCCGGAATCCGACCGGGACGAGCTCCAGCTCATTATCAACGGACAGCCTCACGACTGGTCCATGCTTTTCCACCGGGCCACGGACAAGGCCGTCATTTCCGGGGGCTCCGTCACCATTGACGGGGAAACGCTCCCTCCCTGCTCCGTCATCCTGCGCCAGGACAGGATAGAGCTGGAGAACGGAGACGTTTTCCCGCTGGAAGACCTGGAAAGCGTGGAAGGAACCATGACGGATATTCGCGCGCAGCGGGAAGCCATGGGCTCCGGTGATGCCTGGATTCTGATGATGGCCGGATGCGTGGGCGGATGGCAGGGCGCGGTGTTCTGCCTTTTCCTCGGCTCCCTGCTGGGGATTGTGCAGGCAGTCGTTTCACGCATGGGGTTCGGCAGGAATCTTCCCTTCGGCCCCGCTCTGCTCAGCGCCGCCCTGATCTGGCTACTGGGTGGCGACCAGTGGTGGCTGGCCTATCTCCGCTTCATTTCCGGAGAATAATTTTTCCCTCCATGACACGGCTGGACCGCAACCCTTCCGGGCTGCGGTCTTTTTTTTATAGATTTATTTCATATTCAACAGCTTTACCATTCTGCACCCCGGCAGAAAAAAGGAAGCCCCGCAAAGGCTCCGGCCGCCCCTTTCCGGAGCACGCACGTTTTTATTTTGCAACCAGGACGAATTCCGGGGGTTCATCCTAGCAAAGGGAGGCGTTTCCACCTGTTTGAGATATCACAGCGCGACGCCCCTTTCCGAAACGCATCAAACCTCACCACTCAAAGTTATGACCAAGCAAATGATTATCGCCGCGGCCTTTGCCGCATGCTCCGCGTTCGCTCAGGACGCGCCGCCGCCCCCCGCCCCGGACGCACCTTCCGACGCTCCGGAAATGCAGCCCCCCCCTGAAAGAAGGGGAGGCCCCCGCCACCGCGCCGGAGGCAGGGACCGCCAGGGCCCAAGTCCGGAACGGGCCAACCTCCAAATGAGGAGAATTGATCCCGGCATCATGATCATCGGGGAAGAACTGGTCATGGCCAAGTATGACACCGACAAGGACGGCAAGCTTTCCGACGAGGAAATAGCCGTTCTCCAGGCGGACGTCAAGAAAGCCCAGGAAGCCAGGAAGGCAGCCATCCTGAAGAAGTTCGACAAGGACGGCGACGGCAAGCTTTCCAAGGAGGAAAGAAAGGCCATGCAGGAAGAATGGCTCAAGGACCATCCGGAAGCCGCCAAGCGCATGGAAGAAATGAAGGCCCGCCAGGAAGCCCGCAAGGCCGAAATGCTTAAGAAGTATGACAAGGACGGCGACGGCAAGCTTTCCGACGAGGAAAAGAAAGCCATGCGGGAGGACTGGGCCAAGGACCACCCGGAAGCCGCCAAGCGCATGGAGGAAATGAAGGCCCGCCAGGAAGCCCACGCTGCCAACATGATCAAGAAGTTTGACAAGGACGGCGACGGCAAGCTTTCCCCGGAAGAATTGCAGGCTATCCCTCCCCATCACGGCCAGCCCGGCCCGCATCATGCCGCGCCCGGCGGTCCCAAGGGACCGGGTGCGCCCAAGATGGATGGCCCGCGCCGTCCCGGAGGCCCCAGGGCTGAAGGACCCCGCGCGCCCAGGGGACCGGAAGGACGCAGAGGCGGTGAAGGACGCCGCGGAGACGGTGACCGCGGTCCCCGCGGCAACCGTCCGGACGGCCCCCGCCCCCAGCTTGATCCCAACCGCGCCCCCATCATGGCGGCCGGCTGGATCCTGATTGAGGAAAAGTATGACGCCGACAAGGACGGCAAGCTGAATGAAGCTGAAATGGCACAGCTCAACGCTGACGCCTCCAAGGCTCTGGAATCGCGCCGTTCCGCTCGCAGGGAAGCCAGGAAGGCAGCCCGCGGCAATAACGACATGCCCCCTCCCCCCGCTCCGGTCCAGGAAGAAGGGGATGATGAGTAAGTTCACCCGCAGAAACGCATAGCAGAAACAGAGAGACGGCCCCGTCTGCCTTACGGCAGGCGGGGTTTTTCTTATCAGGGAAAAGGAATTAGGGGTTATAGGGAACTTTAGGGATTATAGGGAATTCCCATCATTACCCCTCTTACCCCTCTTACCCCTCTTACCCCTCTTACCCCTCTTACCCCTCTTACCCCTCTTACCTAGCAAACTCTTGGACTTACTTAACCCTTCCCCTTCCTTCCACCAAGAAACAGACCGGGGGAGGCATGCGGCCTCCCCCGGTCAGAGTTAACGAATCAATTTCCTGCCGCGCCTCAGGCTCCGGCCTTCATGGCCTGCTTGACTTCCTCATGCAGCCCGTGCTTCCGGGAGAAGAGGAGGGCCGCCGGAGAGGCGATGAATATGGAGGAGTACGTGCCGATCAGAATACCTGCGGAAATCGTCCAGGCGAAGTCCTCCATGGAAGGGCCGCCGAAGAAGTACAGGCACACCAGCACGGCCAGTGTGGAAAGGGAGGTCAGAATGGTGCGGGAAAGCGTCTGGTTGATGGCTTCATTCATGATTTGGGACGCGCTTTCATTCGGGTCCGAGAAGCGGAGGAATTCGCGAATGCGGTCAAACACGATGATTTTGTCATTGATGGAATAGCCGGCCACCGTCAGCAGCGCGCCGATGTGGATGACGTTCAGCTCAGTGCCGCTGATGATCACCAGCCCCAGCACCAGCAGGACGTCATGCGTCAGGGCGATGACCGCGCCGATGGCGAAGGTCCATTCAAACCGCACCGTCAGGTAAACCATGATGCCCAGAATGCCGAAGAAGAGTGCCCAGGCGGAAGTGATGAGCGTATCGTATCCCATGGACTGCCCGATGGTTTCCTCGCTGAATGGTGCGTTGTCCAGCACGGGGAACGCCTTGTCCAGGGCCGTGGTGATGGCCGCCTTGTCCAGGGCGTTGTCGGAGAAGTTGATCAGGATGTTCACCTTGCTGCTGTCCGTGGATTCCGCCACTTCCTGCACAGTGGCTTTCTGGGTCAGGGCCAGCTTGTTCACGACACCTTCCACTTCCCGGAAGGAGATGTCTCCCTTGTTGACCAGGTAGGAGATGGAGGAACCGCCCGTAAAGTCCATGCCCAGGCAGTCCTTGCCCTTCATGGCCCCCACCACGATGCAGATGAGCAGCAGAATGGCGGACAGGGAGCAGGACCAGACCTTCTGGCCCATGAAGTTGATGTTGCTCTTCTTCTTGAAGAGATTCAGGAATTTAAGGTCCTTCATCATGCCGATGGTATCCGCCCAGTAGAACAGGACGCGGGTGACGAGAATCGCCCCGATCATGGAGGTGATGACGCCCACCGTCAGCGTAACGGCAAAGCCCTTGATGGTGCCGGTGGCCATCCAGTACAGGATGACGGCGGTAATGAGGGAGGTGATGTTGGAGTCAAAGATGGCGGAGAAAGCCTTGTCAAAGGAGTTGCGGATAGCCACGCGGAAGGGGCGCCCCATTTCCTTTTCTTCCCTCAGGCGTTCGTAAATCAGCACGTTCGCGTCCACCGCCACGCCCAGGGTCAGCACGATACCGGCAATACCCGGCAGCGTCAGCTCAAACCCGAAGATGGACATGGCCCCCAGAAGAAGCAGGGCATTAATCGTCAGGCCCATGATAGCCACCAGACCGGCAAAGCGGTAGTAGATGATCATCATGATGAAGCAGAGAATCAGCCCCGTGATGCCCGCGTATTCCCCCTGAAGGAGGGCCGTATGGCCCAGGGAGGCGGAGATTTCGCTGGCAGATTCAAAGTTGAGCTTGTTGGTGAGGGGGTTGGAAAGCACCTTCGTCAGGGCCTCCGCCTCGCCGGGCGCATCCAGTCCGCTGATTTCAAAGCTTTTTGAAAGAATGGCCTGAACCGTAGGCGCGCTCTTGACCACGTCATCCAGAACAATGGCCATGCGGTCGTGGCCCAGCTGCATGCGGGAAGTCAGGTTGTACATCTTGTCCGCCCCCTCGTTGCTCAGGGTGACGTTGACATGGCCGGGACGGGCCAGGTCCACCCCGGCGCGCACGATGTCCTTGCCCGTCAGGGATTCACGTTTTTCCAGGAAGATTTTTTCCGTGACGTCCTCGTTTTTGCCGTTCTTGAAGGTGTATTCATACATCCTGTAGCCGGGAACGCGGATGCGGCCTTCCGCCACCAGTTCATTGTTGCGCGGATGGACGGGGAGAATCTGCAGCTTGGCCACCTTGGTCAGGATGGCCTTGGTTTCCTCGCGCTTGGCAGGGTCCGCGGCGGGAATCTGCACTTCAATGAGGTTCAGGTTGTCCTTTTTCTTCGGGCGGATGATGACGTCATTGGCTCCGGTGCTGTTGAGCCGTTCCGTCAGGATCACGCACGCCTGCTCCATGGCCTGGTCCGTCAGCGGAATGGGCTTGCCGTCATCCCCGATGTTCGGTTCTACGCTCAGCGTGAAGGAGACGCCCCCGGCAATGTCAATGCCGTATTTCAAGCCCTGCTGGAAAAGGGAGAACAGGGAAAAGGACGCAATGCCGATGATGAAGATCGTGCCGGCGTTGCGCTTGACCTTGTCCTGGTCGGAACCCAGGTACCAGAAAAACACACCCAGCAATACCAGACCGCCAATGAAAATGAAGAGAGGGTTGTTGAAGAGATCGTAAATAAACGCGAGAGGAGCGGACATTCCGCCAGCCGCGGGGAGAGTATCGGCAGATGCCAGGAGATTCATAGACATTTCAATCCGGATTGGGTGTGAGTAATACGGCAAGGGATTGTGGAGAAATTCGCCAGCAGGTCAAGCCTTCTGTGCGTGTACCCGTTAAGAGGAAGCCACCCCCTGCGGACCTCCGGAAAACGAGCTCCGCCGCGGGCATGAAAAACCCGGTTTCCCTGCGGAAACCGGGTTGAAAGAAGAATGGAAAAGGGGAAACGCCGGAGATTACATGCCTGCCACCGTTTCAACGGGAACGGGGGCGGGCGCCACGGGAGTGACGATCACGGGCGCGGAAAGGGGGGAGGAATCCGGAACGGCGGGAGAAGCGGGCATGGAAGGAGCATGGCCGGCGGCGGCGCGTCCGCGCCGGATGAGCTCGGAAACGGTCACCAGCTCATAACCGCGGTTTTTCAGCCCTTTCACAATGGCGTCTACAGCCGCCACCGTGGAGGCGTGGATGTCATGCACCAGGATGATGGAGCCGGGCTTGGCGCCGTTTACGGCGCGGGCGGCCACCACGGAGGAGCCGGGCTTGCGCCAGTCATTCGTGTCCACGTCCCACATGATGGTGGTGAAGCCGAAGCGCTGGCGGGCCCAGGAAGCTACGCCGGCGTTCGTGTAGCCTCCGGGGGGGCGCATGACCACGGGAACAATGCCGCAGGCGTTGCGGATGGCTTCATTGGTGCTCTGGAGCTGGGATTCCGCCTTTTCGCGGGATACCTTGCTCAGGTAGGCGTGGTTCCACGTATGGTTGCCCACTTCATGGCCTTCACTGACCATGCGGCGCACTACCTGGGGATGGGCTTTCACGTTGCAGCCCTGCATGAAGAAGGTTCCCTTGACATTGTTGTCCCGCAGGATGTCCAGCACCCTGGGGGTCAGCGTCCCGTGGGGACCGTCGTCAAAGGTGAGGGCCACCACTTTGTCCGGCACGGCCACGCGGCTGACCGTCACTCCCGGAATGCGGGGGGAAAGCGGGGTGTTGTTGTAGGACGGGCTCACGGACGGCACCTGCACGGACTTGGGGGGCAGCTTCACGGCGGGGCGGTCCGGCTTCTTCCCCGGAGCGGTCACGGGAGAAAGGGAGGTCTTCACCGGAGCGCCGGACTCCACCGGCCGCTCCTGATGCTGGGAACAGGCGGACAGCCCGAGCGCCAGGGCACATGCAAGGAATAAACGTTTCTTCATAACAGGTTTTTGGAGGATGTACGCCCATCCCGCCTTCTTGTCACGTCCTAAATCATCCATCCGTGCGGCATGAAAAAGAAGGAGGCTTCCCCTCCCTGGGAAGGGCGCCCGCGGGAACGAGGCGGGGGATTATTCGGGACTGTCCATGTCGATATAGCTGACAGATACCGTTCTGCGGGGATGGGAGGGGTCCCGAACCTCCACCTTCATCCGTTTGAAAAACCAGGAGCCGTCCTTCAGCTTCATCACGGAATCAATCATGAACCTTTTAGCCAGTTCCCCGCGGCCGTCAATGCCGTCCACCTGCCACATGGCTCCGTTTTCCTTGTCAATCCAGACGCGCACCCAGGCATACTGCCCGACCTTGGGGTTCGGGTTCGGAATCTGGACAATCCAGCAGTCCCGGCCCTTCACCGTGCTCGCCGCGTCGTCCCGGACGATTTTGGCCTGGGGCCAGTACAGGTAGCGCATGGAGAGGTCCTCATACGTCACGTCCGTCCCCGCGATGGGCACCGCGTACTGGGCGACCGGCAGAACGCCTGCTTTCCCGTCCTTCCAGGAAAGGATTTCCTGGCCGCGGTCCTTGAATTTCAGGTCAAACCTGTTCCAGACGTTATTCAACTGGTACTGGAAGGCAATGAGGTTGCCGCGCAAGCTCATGGAAAAGGGAACTTTCACGCTGCGTTTGCGTATTTGCCCCTTGATGTCCTTGTTCTCCTGGAGGGTCGCCCCCTGGCGAACCCTTTTCAGCAGTTGCCCGGCATCCGGAACGGCCTGGGAAAATGAAGGAGCCAGGGAAAGGACCATGGCGGCCATTCCCGCGAAAAAAGTGGAAAGCAAAGAATATCTGCGCAGCATGAATTGCTCATATCACTCCGGAAACGCGGAAAAAAACCTTTTCTCAGTCACCGGGCGGCGTCCGTGACATTTTGCGCTAGATTTTGCTCGACTAGGTAATACAAAACGACAAGATGTGCCCAACGACATCTATTGATCCATCAATTATGGAAACGCCTGCATTCTTGAAGCCCATCCAGTCCTATCCTGGGGAAATCGTCCAGTTTATTGAAAGAATCCCGGGGGTGGACGTAACCGGAGACCGCGAAACCGTGCTGGAACGGCTGGAACCGTACCACAAGGCGGAAGTGGAGGCCCTGGGCTGGCGGTGGAAGGACCTGCGCCGCGCCGAACAGGTGCACGGCACCAGGGTGGCCCTGGTGGGGGACATCGGCTCCAATTATCCCGTGGAAGGCGTGGACAGCCTGATCTGCTCCGGAGTTTCCGACTGCGTGCTTGCCATTTACGTGGCGGACTGCGCCGCCGTCTGGCTGTACGACAAGGAAAACTGCCACCGCTCCCTGATTCACTCAGGCAAGGCTGGAACCGCCGGCAACATCGTTTCCAACACCATCAAGTCCATGAAGAAATGCCTGGGGGTGGACCCTGCCAACCTGATTGCCGTCATCTCTCCCTGCATCCGTCCCCCCCATTATGAGGAAGACATCCCCACGGCCATCAAGGCCCAGCTCGTTGAGGAAGGGGTGCCGGAAGACCAGATTCACGATTCAGGGCTGGACACGGCGGCGGATACCAAGCGCTTCTACTCCTACCGCGTGGAGAAGGGGCAGACGGGCCGCATGCTGGCCCTCTTCGGCCCGGACCACGCCACCCGCCCGCACCCGATCATTCTTTAACAGCGGAAAGGCAGCGCCTTTCATTCCTTTTGCCCAGCGCATCACGGTTCCGCCGTGGTGCGTTTTTTTTGCAGGTGGCCCATACCCGTTGGCGCTGGACGGGACCGGCCCGCAATCCCGCAAGGGACATGGCCGCATCCCACCGCGGCAGGACCGTTCCGGTTATTCCGGACCCGATAATCCAAGTTGCCGTTCCCGCATTCAAACATCATTACATTTGCAATCATGGCAGTAACAATCAGCGACAATTATCAGGTAAAATACACCAGGAAATGGGGCACCCTGCTCCAGCAGCACGCTTCCCGCCTGGACAAGTACGTCAGCGTCATGCGCGACTTGAGCGGCAAGGTGGTCTTTCTGGACCAATTCGGCGTTCTGGATTTCACGGAAAAAACCACCCGCGTGGGCCAGACCGTTCTGAACGAGGCGCCCACCACGCGCCGTTCCATGCGTCCGCGCACCTTCACCAAGGCCATCGGCTACGACGAATTCGACGCTACCCGCCTGGGCGACATGGACCTTCCCGTCAGCAAGACGATTGAAGGACTCCAGGCCGCCGCAGGGCGCCGCATGGACGACGTGATGATCTCCGCCTTCCTGGACACGAATTACGTGGGGGAAGACGGCATGACCGCCGTTCCGTTCAAGGAGAGCCAGCAGATCGCCGTGGACCACGTGGACAGCGGGACCAAGGGCGCAAGCAACCTCACGGTAGCCAAGCTGCGCGCGGCCCTCCAGCTCTTTGAGGAAAACGAGGCATGGAACCAGGATGCCCCCCAGTTCGGCGACCAGCTCGTCATTGCGGTGACCAGCTCCCAGATCATGAGCCTGCTGCGGGAAACGGAGGTCAGCAGTTATGACTTCAACAACGTGAAAGCCCTGGTGGAAGGCAAGATAGACACCTTCATGGGCTTCAAGTTCATCCGTACCCAGCGGCTTCCGAAGGCGGAGGACGGCACCCGTTCCTGCCTGGCCTGGGTGAAGAGCAAGGCGCAGTTCGGCATCTGGAACGACTTCAAGGTGAAGCTTTCCGTACGCGACGACATGGAGGAAGCCCTCCAGATCCGCGCCAAGTTCGCCTGCGGCGCCACCCGTCTCCAGGAAGAAGGCTTCGTCAAAATCCTGTGCGACGAAGGGGCCAACTAGGCCGCATGCACCATTAACACCCTCTCTTCATCCATGAAGGGAGACGCCCCGGGCCGTTCTGCGGTCCGGGGCTCTTGTTTTCCGGAAAACGACAGTCCCAATGACGAAAGCGTTCCGCTCCGCAACCGGAAACATGGCGTTGCCGGCACAAGACGTTTTCCAGCGGTTTCACGGAAGCTCCTTCTTTCCGGCAAAAAGGTTCAGGCTTTTCAGCCAGCGCCATGAGTTGATCGCCGGATTTACCAGATAGGACAGATCCGTATATTTGGTACGTGCGTTATTGAAGTGTCCCATGGATTTGCAGAGGGCGGGCATGGGCGCTCCCACCCCGCAGGAAACAGGCGCCGGGGAAAGGGCATATAAATCCCCGTAGCGGCCCAAATACCGGGCAAACCATTCTTCCAGGGAACCATAATACCTCAGCCATGGCCAGACCCGCTGACCAGATGGAAGCGCCGGAAGAACACGGTCACATAAAGAAAGGTTCATCACATACGCTCCGGAGGCAGCCATATCCGATACGCGCAATAGAGCGGACTTTTCCCCATTCGCCACGGAGCAGGCAATATGGGGAGAAAGATGCGGTTCACTTAAAAACAAGGCTGTTCTTTCCCGGCATCCATTCAGCAACTGCCCAAGCATCCGCGCCATGGTGCCCGTTACCGGGAGCCTGAAACGGCAATTTTCCTCCACGACCATGAAACGGGTGAAATTACGGGAAGAAGCAAGAGCCAAAGCCGCCTGGTGCCCCAGCACCCGGGCCGCTTTCCGCCTCTCCGCCCGGAGAGAGGCCCCATCCCGGTCCCCTCCCGGAGAAGGAACGTCTACGGGAACCAGTTCATGAACCGGAACGCCATGCGGAACATACGCTTTCCAGGACCATTCCGGATGGCCGGACGCCCCTTCCTCCGTCTTTACCACCAGCACGGCATCCAAAGCCGCCCAGAAAGGATTCAGCCCCATTCGCAGTAACGCTGACCAAAACATATTCACAGATTTTTACGTAACGCCGTCAGGCCGCCTTTTTCAAGCCTGCCCTCCCTTCTCAATATGTTCTTAACATCTGGAGATTGAAAAATAACGCCCTCCGCCGGAAAAGAAAACGGAACCTTATGAAACAATCTTGTCCGGATAGCAGAATGGCTGCCGGCGTTGGCGCCCCGCAAGCCATTCGCAGGGGAGCCGCACAATAGGATTGGCACAGGATTAAGGCAAACAGCTCCGGAAGGAACAAGGCTGGGGAACTGACATAATACGGACGCAAAATGAGGAGGAACACCTCAATAGAAGATTGACCTTCCTTTCTTTACTGGAATAGTAGGATGTATGCAGCAGATTGTACGTGAACATCAGACCTATCCGCCGAAAATCGTTGCGTCCGTCACCTCATGGGAGTTGTGGAAAACGCTGAAAGGAAAAGATTTAACAGACCAGTGCGACTGGGTGGAACTGCGCGTGGATGCCCTTCCCCCGGAACTCACGGCGGAGCAGGTCATGGAGTTCAGGCCGGAGATGCCCCTGCTGGTCACCGTACGCTGCCATGAAGAAGGCGGCCTGCGCCGCATTCCGGAAGAGGAGCGCTTTGCCCTGCTCCGTGCCTACATGCCGTACGCCACCGCCATGGACATTGAAATCAAGGCCATGCGGCATGCCAGGGAACTAATCATGGAAGCGGGAGCACGGGACGTCATCGTCATCGGCTCCACCCATGACTTCCAAATCACGCCGGGCGTCGACTACCTGCGCGAACTGGAAAAACGGGCGCGCGCCCACAAGGCGGACATCGTCAAATTCGCGTTCACGCCGTGCCTCGCCTCGGACATCCAGACGGGCGTGCAGCTTTTCACCAAGCCCAAGGGGCCGATTGCCGTCATGGGCATGGGACCCATGGGGCCCGTCTCCCGCCTGCTTTACTCCCAGCTCGGCTCCTGCCTGGTGTACGGCTACCTGGGGGAAAAAGAGACGGCGCCCGGCCAGTGGCACGTCTCCCTCATCAAGGAAACCCTCCGCCACCTCGGCCCTATTCTCCGCTGATTCCGGAGCCTTTCTTTCCGCTCTCTCATGAACATTATTACTTCCGCCTTTCTGGCGGCACGCCCCAAAACACTCACCGCCTCCCTCATTCCGGTATGGGCAGGCTGCATGGTGGTGCAGAAACTGACCGGAAACTGGAATGCGGCCCTGGCCCTCCTGACGCTTGCCTCCTGCCTCTGCCTCCAGATTGCCTGCAATTTCTTCAATGACGCCATTGACCACGCCAAGCACGCCGATACGGAACGGCGCACCGGCCCCGTGCGCATGACGGCCAGCGGAGCGCTCTCCCACGGAACGGTCATGATCATCGGCCTCGCCTTCCTGCTGGGCGCGTGCCTGCTGGCGCTCCCCCTCATTGAGCTGCGCGGCTGGCCCATCATCGCCATCGGAATTCCGTCCCTCTACTTCACCTACGGGTACACGGGAGGCCCGTGGCCGCTGGCGTACAAGGGGCTGGGGGAAATATTCGTCATCCTCTTCTTCGGCCTGGTGGCCGTCCTGGGAACCATCCTGGTGCAGATAGGCACGGCCCCGGTCGTCCCCGGCACGCTGGTGGAATCCCTGGCGGTGTACAACGCCGGCATCGTGGTGGGCATTCAGTGCGGCCTTCTGTGCGCCGTCATGATAGCCATCAACAACATCCGCGACAGAAAGGAAGACCTCACCACGGGCAAGCGCACGCTGGCCGTGCGGCTGGGAGAGGGAAAAGCGCGCGCCATGGCCCAGGCCTTCATCCTGGCGGCCTACATCACGCTGCCCACGTCCAGCCGGGCCCTGCACCTGAACCTCTCCCATACGTGGTGGATGTGGATTCCCGCCATCCTCTTCGGCGGCTATCTGATGCTCCTGATCCGCAAAACGCCTGCGGACAAACGCATGAACAAGGTGCTGGCCCTCGCCTCCCTCCATCTGCTGCTGTACCTGGCCACGTACACAATTCTGCCCACACACTGAAAAACGCCTCCTTTTCCCAACGTAGTAACATACGTGTATCATGAATCTGCTTAAATTCATTCCCGTTTTTCTCATTCTCCCCACCTTCTTCTCCTGCACTCAAAAAAGCACTCTGGAAATCGCCACCGGGAAGGTGACGACCATCAAGCTGGGCAACGTGGTCCGCATCAAGGAAATCAACGTGCTGACCTCCGCGGATGACGGCACCTTCGCCAACATGGCGGGCACGGCGGCGGAAGCGATGACGCCCGGCATCATCGGCATGGGCACCTCCAAACTGGCTTCCGCCACCGGCTCCATCGTGGACGGCAGGGTGGAGGCCACCAAAATGATCCGCGTGCGCGTCAAGCTCAAGGACACGAACGAACTCGTGGAAGTCCAGCAGGAAGTAACGCCCAACTTCACCCTGAAAATAGGCCAGGAAGTCGTCATCACCCAGGGCAGCACGCCCGGCAACGTCTGGCCCGATTAACGGAAATGAACCACGCTGCGGCACCCGCCTCGCCACACCGGGGCCTCCTGATTAAAATCGCCGGCCTCCTGGTGGCCGTCTCCCCCCTCTGTGCGTGGAACTACTGGAACAGCATTCCTTCCGCAGCGCTGCTGGCCCCCCTGCTCCTTGCGGCCCTGTTCGCCGGAACGGCATGGGCCATGAAAAAAAACGTCCGTGAAACCTTCCGCCCGGTTCTTCCGGCGGTGCGTCTCACGCTGGCCGCTGGGCTGGCCTTCACGCTTATCACCCAGCTTTCCCAGGCTGCCCTCAACTGGCTTCCCCAGGTACTGGCGGGAACGGCAATCATGCCGCCCGCATGGATTATCCCGCTGGGTCACCTGAATCTGCTGGTGACCTTCTGTGCCCTTCTTCTGCTAACCATGGCGGCGGCCTGTGCATGCCTTCTCTGCATCGGAAAACGCGGAATCCGCCCCACCGCGGAAAAAACGCAACCGGACTCCCGAACCCGGCCTTCCTGACGGAAGCCGCCGAAGACGCCAAGAAGATACTCCGGAAATACGGGGATGAACATCCCCTAACTCTCCCGCATCAGGCGGAACACGTCTTCCGGACGCATCCCTGCGGCACGCATCTCCTGAAGACTCAGGCTCCGGTCCCTCTTGGCAAGCCGCTTGCCGGAGGCATCCTTCACCAGCCGGTGATGGTACCACTGCGGCACTGGAAGCCCCAGCAGGGCCTGGAGCGTCCGGTGAATGCCGGTCACAGGGAACAAATCCTCACCACGGCTCACATGGGTGACGCCCTGGGCCGCATCATCCACCAC
Source organism: Akkermansia sp. GGCC_0220 (assembly GCF_017566105.1). Taxonomy (NCBI): domain Bacteria; kingdom Pseudomonadati; phylum Verrucomicrobiota; class Verrucomicrobiia; order Verrucomicrobiales; family Akkermansiaceae; genus Akkermansia; species Akkermansia sp. GGCC_0220. The sequence goes on along the minus strand of NZ_JABFCI010000003.1, from coordinate 231,943 downwards.
CACGGCAATATGGTAGCTGGCCGCACAATCCTTGCGGCCCAGAATCACGTCCCCCAGTTCCTCCGGGCGGCAGACCTGGTCTCCGGACCGCATGTCCCGCCACAGCAGGGGTCCCGTAATCCGCGCCGCGGCGCGGCAGTCCAGCCGCCACGAAAAGGGCTTGCCGGATTTGAGAAGCTCCTTCCGGCGCCCCTTGTCAAGCAGGCGGCAGGTTCCCGGATAAACGTCCACGCGGCCGCCCTGCGGCGCGCCGCCCATGGCGGCCACCTCCTCCGCAATCTCCCGGCGCGTGCAGAAACAGGGGTACAGCACCCCGCGGTCCTTCAACGCCTGGAGGGCATGTTCATAAGCGCTGAAGCGTGAAGACTGGACCATCATCGGCCCGTCAAAGCGAATGCCCAGCCAGTCCAGGTCTTCCAGGATGCCCCCTACAAACTCCGGACGGCACCGCGTCCGGTCGATATCCTCCATCCTCAGCACGCACCTTCCGGAAAAACGGTCCGCCAGGGAACGGGCCTCCCACGCGGCCAGGGCATGCCCCAGATGGAGACGGCCCGTAGGGCTGGGGGCGAACCTTGTTACTATGGGGGAATCCATGCGGCGCCGCCACCATAAAAAAGCGCAGCCGCCTTTTCAAACCCTTTCCGGAAAATTATTGCGGCTTGACAGAAAGAGGCAGGGAAAGTAGGAGAGTTGGTCCCTTTCCCTGCACCTTCAACTTTCAGTACATGCTTTCTCTTCTCAACATCAACTCCGCCTCCGTCATGGGCTGGCTGGAATCAGCGGCCACCCAGCAATGGATTGTGGGCATCCTGCTGCTGCTCCTGTTCATCTGCTTCATCAAGGAATGGATGCCCGTGGAAATCACGGCCCTGGCAGGAACCGCCGCGCTCATGCTTACGGGGATATTGAGCACGCGGGACGTGCTGTCCAGCTTTGCCAACAGCGGCCCGCTGACGGTGGTCTGCATGTTCATCCTGAGCGCCTCCCTGGAAAGGACGGGGCTGATCGGGGACCTCTCCAAGCTTTTCAACAAGGTAGCCAAAGGCCGGGAGCTGACCGCGCTGCTGGTCATCACGCTGGGGGCGTTCATGGTCTCCCCCTTCGTCAACAACACCCCGGTGGTCGTCATCCTGATGCCCATTGTGCTGGCCTTCTGCCGGGACCACAACATCGCGGCCTCCAAACTCCTCATTCCCCTCTCCTACGCCACCATCCTGGGCGGCACCTGCTCCGTGGTGGGCACCTCCACCAACGTGGTCGTGCTGGGCCAGGTACAGAAACTAGGCTATGAAGGCATCCAGATGTTCACGGTAACGCCCATGGGGCTCATTTACGCGGCGGCGGGGCTGCTCTATCTCTGGACCTTTGGCCGCAAATGGCTCCCGTCCCGCCCCACCCTGTCCACCATGCTCCCCGGCGGCATCCAGCGCGACTTCCTGCTCCAGGTCAGAATCCCCGCGGACTCCCCGCACATCGGCGCCACTCCCGTCAGCCTCATGCAGTCCGAACTGCTAGGCACCAAAATCGTGGAAGTGCGCCGCAAGGGCTTCTCCATGCAGGAGGAACTGCAGCACATCAACCTGGAGGAGGGCGACCGCATCCTCTTCCTGTGCAATGCCAGAAAAGTCAACCAGGTCCGGGAGGCCAGGGGCGTGGACCTGGGCTGGGACGACAGCCGCGGACTGGAAACGCTGGAACAGCGCGACGTGCAAATCGTGGAAGGCATGATTGCCAACAATTCCGAATTCGCCGGACTGTCCCTGTCCGAACTCAAGCTGCGCCAGCGGTTCAACATTTTTGTGCTCGCCATCCACAGGCAGGGCAAGAACATCACGGACATGGGGCCGGATACCAAGCTGGCCGCCGGGGACACTCTGCTGCTGGAAGGCCCGCAGGAAGGGATGAACCGCATCCTGACCAAGCAGCGCATCATTCCCCTGAGCCAGCGCCCCGCGGACGCGCACAACCGCAGCAAGCAGGGCTGGGCCATCCTGGCCATGGGGCTGTTCATCTTCATCGGGCTGCTGGGCTCCTTTGAGCAGTACGGGGAATTCTTCAAGTTCTTCGCGCGCTTCAACCCCTTCTACCTCGCCTTCATCGGCGCCCTGATCGTCGTCATCTCCGGCTGCGTCAAGCCGAAGGAAGCCTACCAGGCGGTGGACTGGGGCATCATCTTCCTGATTCTGGGCATGCTGTGCGTGGGGGAAGCCATGAGCAAGACCGGACTAGCCAAGGCCATCGCCTTCGGCGTGGTGGACAACATAGGCCCCATGGGCTGCCTGGTCGCCATCTCCGGCCTCTACCTGATCTGCTCCATCCTGACGGAAATGATTTCCAACAACGCCGTAGCCGCCGTCATGGGACCGCTGGCCTATGAAATGGCCCTGCAATTCGACGCCAACCCCATCCCCTTCATCCTGGCCGTCATGTTCGGCGCCAGCGCCAGCTTCTCCACCCCCATCGGCTACCAGACCAACACCTACGTGTACAACGCAGGCGGCTACAAATTCAAGGACTTCGTGAAAGTAGGGCTGCCCCTCAACATTCTTCTGTGGATCATCTTCACCTGCACCGTCGGCTGGCTGTACCCGCTCAAGTAGAAAAGACGATTCTGCGGAAAAGGCTTCCCGGCGGGCAATCCGCTCTTCCGTGTAAAAAGTCAGGATTCATCCGGGTCACAGGAAAGGCGTTCTTTCCGTATCTTCTGACGCATGGGTTCTGAATGAAGATAAAGTGCCTCCTCATTCAAGTAGGAATCCGGCTGGGCCATCGTATGGAAAAAAGAAAGAATGGTCTCAATCAGGGGCGTGAATTCCTTCTTTTCTGTTAACGAAGCAAGCTTTTCACTTACCCGCACATACAGGGAATCAGGCTGGTGAATCACAGGTGACAAGTTACTGTACTGAAGAAATACTGATTTATAAAAGAATTGGCCCAAAGCCTGCTGTTCCTTCTCTGAGGCGGGTGGCTGAAGGGACATCACGTTCTGACCGGCGTTAATAGCGGCTTTCCAGGCGTCAACTGTCTTGGACATATCTTTTTCCCCATCCATGGCCAGCGTAAGGGCGCACGCGGCATTCCATGCCTTTTGAAGGTCCAGGATGACTTGACGTTGCTGTTTTTCAGAAGCGCCCGCGTGTTTGTCACGGAATAGGGGATCATAACCCTCTCTGGATAATCGGGAGGGCATGCGGAGGATTGCGCCTTCCAATCCCTCGGCAATCATCGCCTGGAACTGCTGGCCGTTGAGAATGTCCGCGATCTGTTTCCGGGAGGGGCTGTTCGGAGATAGTTTGGAGTCCAGCTCCTTACAAATATCTCTGATTTGCCGGTCTCTCCAATTCAGGGCGAAAAAATTGTCCCTGGGACCTTCAAAAGGATCAAAAATGATTTTTTCAAGAAAACCTTGATGAAGCGGATCCGTGGCTTTTGCACGCCTGGCCAGTTCTTGAACTGCCTGCAAATAGTCTTCATCCGGAAATTTTCTGATGTAGTCAGCCATCTGTGTAAGCTCCACCCTGGAAAACCGGGAAAGATCATTGAAGATAAAGGGAATATTCTTAAGAATAAGCTGACGGCATTCGGCATCCGCCTTTGCCGCGGCCTTCCATTGCTTCTCCTTGATGCATTGACTTTTCTGTTGCTGAACAATTTTTATTTTTTTCCAATAATCCGGACTCTCCTGATTATTGGAAAAAGCCGGAAAGGAAAGCAGGCTCAGCAAGAAATAAGATAATAGTTTATTCATGTTTTCTAAAATAATTCGGGAATATTAAATAGAGAATTTTATTGTTATCAGAAACTCCGCCGCTAATTCCTGCACCGTCATAGTCTATAATAGCACAGTGGGCATCATCGAAACAAAGCCATCCAGGCTCAGGTAAAACAGTGGAAGCCTTGAACCATTTCCACCCTTTTATTGTTGTATTTGGTGATATCCATTCTGCAACTATGGGGGCCCGTGATTGGACGAGGTTGATGGTGAAGGTAGGAATATCAATACCACAGGAATGGCAGTGGTAAAATACAAATATATTACATTTGCTCTGATTATAAAAATTATTCATTCCAAAGGCATTATGCCCGTAATTCTTTACTTCTTTTTTAAGAAGAGCCGCTTCCGTATAAAGCTGTTTTGTTGCGGTATCCAATGAAGGAGAAGCGTTACGGAAAACATCTTCCAATTTGTCAAAATCATACCACGGGGTCAATTTGGCATAAGTCTTTTTCATCAAATCTGCGATGGCACTATTAATAAGGTTTTTCTCATGCTGACTGTTGACTACCCCTACGCAATCCGGGTCTCCCCTACACAAAAAAGGAGATTTTTTTCCACCATACGCATCTTCCCGCCGAGTATATGTAAAAATTTTACCATTGATTTTAGAACGCACACGGTAAATTCCCGGAGTATTGTACTGGTAGGTACATGTTGTTCCATTTCCAACTTCAACCCATTGGGTTTCAAAATTAAGTGTCTTTGATGCTCGAAGCCGGCATATTTCCCATGTGATAATATCTTTAAATTTGCTTTTTTGTCCCAGCATATCCTTATTCAACGCCATTTCTATGCATTCTCCCTTAATCAGCAATACTCTACTGTTCTCCGTAGGCGCATTTTGCTTCCGCACGGAAATGTCCACCACAACAGGAGTGACGAAAAGGGTAATTCCGTCTAGATCTTTTTTCCCCGGAGCCGGATTGTAATAGGTCTGGGAATATTCAATGTCAAACGTATGGGTGCCGGGCATCAAAATGTGGGGATAATCCCTTCTTCCCTTGGAAATATCATGACCTTTGCCGCTTTCTTTCAGCCATTCCTGTTTTTTTCCCTTATCGTCCGTAATGGAAATAGTGCAACCGTCATCTGATACCAGAGTCACGAAACCGATACCGCAAGGCTGACCAGAAAAATCGTTGTTTTTGTCGTCGTCATATTCAGGGCGTTTACGGAAATTGGGAGCCTCCTTAAAAGTGAAGGAGACGGAATAATTCTCCTTGTGAGGTTTTCGAGGATCATCAACAATGGTTGAGTTAGGTTTTTTGACATGGCCTTCCAAAGCCCGTTGAATAACGGTTTCTGCAACTTGATCTGCAGGATGTTCAATAACATTCACAATTTCACTTTTGTCTTGCTTGGAGAAGATGTCATCAATCTTGACATCATCATTTGCTGTTGCTTCCTGAAGAGACAGCAGGAATCCTGCAGACAACATGGAAATAAATAGTTTGTCTAGAGTAGTCATGATGGAAAGAGTTTATCGCTTCTTTTTTTTCTGCCTGGCCTTGGCTTGCCTGGCCCATTTTTCCAAACGAGCGGGGGCGTCCGTCATGCCAATGCATGGAGGCATTTTCCTGGCCCATGCAATGGCTTCATCATATTGTTTCAGTTGAAGATATCCCCAGGAAATCCAGTAAACATAATGGCTCTGAGACGACGGATGGGTAGCATGAGTTTTCAAGAGGTGCTTGTATGCTTCTATACCCAATGGATAAAATTCTTTTCCCATATCGAAAAAGGAGCTAGCATGAAAAAAACCTATCCGCAGCATGCGTTCCGAAAGAAAGGGCATGTTTTTGGATTCCTTGAAATAGAGGCTTGGGAAAAAATAAAGTTGGCCGATCAGAAGCCTCAGCGCCCGGATTTGTTCTTTCTGCGGCGTAGCAGTGATTTCAAGTGCCAGCATGAGCTTCGTGAGCCCGTCAAGGCCGTCAAGCCGTACAGAAGAATCCTGATCTTTCAGCTTCTTGAGAATAGTCTTGAGAACGACAAGGGTCCGTCTGTTGATGACGGCCCAATCCTTCTCAAAACCGACGTATTTGATGATATCCTTGTGTTGCGTCCAGCTTCCGGAGTGTACCATGTTACTTGATCATTCGCCTTTTCCGCTTCCTGGCTCATATATCGAAAAAGAGCTATTTTTAGTTGTGTCCTCGTTCCTGTTCCTTCCTTCAGAGCCTTCAACAGGGCCACAGGAGTAAGGGGAGATGTGGAAGTGCTAGGAGAAATAGCACAGATCCCCTTGTCCCCACAAACACCATAGGCGAACATGGCAATCAACAAATAACTCAAATGGATACAGCTTTTCATTGAGTATATGTAATATAGTGAAAAATTTAGTTACCTGTCAATGTTTTACCGTTTTTCATCTGTCCAATGAAAGAAATAGGAAAATTAAAAATGGGCAAAACATTACCGCTAATCAGCCTATCCTTACACTTCAGGCTTTCTCAACCACTAACCGGAAAAATATGGCACGATCATCAAGGCCTTCCAATACAATCCCACTCTTGAACATTCTCAGTGAGAAGTATCTATCAATGTTGAGCTGGTCCGGCAAATCCGGAATCCGGAGCCTGATCCCACGGTACATTTTACCTTCCGTGGTGATTCAGATGTGGACCCATTTCATTATTTGGGGCTGTCTCTCCTGTAAAAAGAAAGACAGCCCCTTAAAAATCCAGCACCCGGGAGTCCTACTCCCTCATCAGCGCCACGCGCATGGACTGGCACTTGAGCAGGGCGGCAAAGGCGGCGTAGTCCGTTTCCCGGTCTGAGGAAACCAGGCAATACTGGTACCGGGGCAGGCAGGCGTCCTCCCGCGCGGCATTGCGCAGGCGCAGGGAGATCACCTCGTCTTCATCCGTCTGGCGGCCGCAAAGGCGGTTTCTCAGCTCTTCCTGAGGCACGTAGATGTAGACGTCCGTATAGCATTTGGGAAGAATGCCGTCCACGCAGGCGCGGACCTGGGCGGCCCCCTGCACGTCTATGTCCATCACCACGTTTTTCCCCTGTTCCAGAAGATTCAGGATGTCCGCCTTCAGCGTGCCGTAACGGTTGCCGTGCACCTCCGCATATTCCAGAAAGTCCCCCCGCTCCACCCTGGCGGCGAATTCGGCGGCAGTCAGGAAGTGGTAGTCCACCCCGTCAACTTCCCCGGACCTGGGACGGCGCGTCGTGCAGGAGATGCTGTACACGCACAGTCCGTTTTCCGTCGCGCGGCGGCACAAGGTCGTTTTCCCGGAACCGGAAGGCCCGGACACCACCAGCAAAGTTCCCAATGGCTGTTTCATGGCTGTTATTCGATGTTCTGAACCTGTTCCCTGATTTTTTCCAGCTCCGTCTTGGCCGCCACCACCAGATGGGCCAGCGTGGAGTCGTTCGCCTTGGAGCCGATGGTGTTGAATTCCCGGAAGATTTCCTGGCAGAGGAAGTCCAGGGGCCTGCCCGCGGGCGCGGACGAACCGCACAAGGTGCGGAACTGGTCAAAATGGGAGGAAAGGCGGGTGATTTCCTCGGAAATGTCGCACTTGTCCGCAAACAGGGCCACTTCCCGGATGATGCGTTCATCATCCGCAGAAACGGACAGGTCGGCCTCCGCCAGACGCTTGAGCATGGCTTCCCGCAGCCTGACGGGCACGGAAGGGGCGTGCTCCGCGATGCTGAGGCGGAATTGTTCCAGCGTATCCAGCTTGCCCAGCACGTCCGCTTTCAGATTGGCTCCTTCCGCCGCGCGCATGGCGGTAAAATCTTTCAGGGCGGCCTTGAGCGCCTCTTCCACCACCGGCCAAGCCTCCTCCGGAGAAAGGGCGGCTTCCGCCGTGGAAGTGATGATTTCCAGCCGCAGCAAGTCGGACGCCTGGAGGGGCATGGGCTGCCCGGCCAGGTCAGCCGCACGGTTCAGCAGCCCCGCGAGGGAGGCCAGCTTGTTTTCATCAAGCTGGAGGGAGCCGTCTGCTTCCGCCAGCCGTTCCACGGAGACGGAGACGCCCACGCGGCCGCGTGATACGGCCCCCTGGACGATGGAGCGCACGGGGGCGTCCCATTCCGCATAGCTGCGCGGCACGTTGACGGCAATTTCCGTCTGTTTGCGGTTTACGCCTGATATTTCAACAAGGATGTTGTAACGGTCTGTCTGGGCAACGGCTCTGCCGAAGCCGGTCATGCTGTTCATGGTTACGGGTCAGATTTAGGTTAAGAATGGGAGTAGGCCTTCTTCACCTCGTCCGCCACGATGGAAAGCCCCTTGCGCAGGAGTTCCTCCGTCTGGGTGAAGCTGATGCGGATGCATTCATGCCGGTGCGGCCAGGGTTCCCCCTCCTCCGGAAGGGCGAAGAAGAAGTGGTGGCCGGGATTCACAAAACATCCCCGGGCCTTGCACCGTTCGTAGAGTTCCTGGCACGTGATGGGAAGCCCCTCGAACCACAGCCACAGGAACATGGCGCCTTCACTCTTGTGGACGCGCCACGGGATGGATTCTCCGAAGAGTTCCGGCAGCAGGGACAGGGCGAATTCCGCCTGCCCGCGGTAAAACGGCGTGAGGGTTTCACGGCAGACGCGCTCCAGCGTGCCGTCTTCCAGATAGGGCGTTACCAGCGCCTGGCCCAGGTTGTTCGGGCACAGGGAGGAGGTGGTCACCATGCTGACCACGGCCCGGATGACGTCCGGGCGCGCAATCACGATGCCGGTGCGCGTGCCGGGCAGACCGATTTTGGAAAGGCTCATGGTCAGGATCATGTTTTCATCCCAGGCCGGCTTCACGGGCACAAAGCAGATGTTGGGCAGCGGCGGTCCGTAGGCGTTGTCAATCATCAGGGGCACCCCGGCGCGGGACGCCATCTCCCGCAGGCGGTCCAGCTCCTCATCCGTCACCACGTTGCCGGTGGGGTTCGTGGGGCGGGACATGCAGACGGCGGCCGTTTCCGGGCGTATGTCCAGGCGGTCAAAGTCAATCACGTACTTGAACGTATGGCCGTCCAGCATGCGGATGCCGGGCCGGATGCCCCGGAACATCACGCCCCCGCACAGGGACTGGGACTGGTAGCCCACATAATCCGGGCACAGCGGAAAAAGGATTTCACGCATGCCTCCGCCCGGGCAAGGCCCCGCGAGCATGTTGAACAGCGTGAAGCAGGCCATCTGGCCGCCCTGGGTGATCGCCACGTTCTCCGGCGCCAGGTTCCAGCCGCAGCGTTCATTGAGAAAACGGACCAGCGCGCGAATGAAGGCGGGGTCACCGCCCGGATGGGCGTAATGGCCCACCAGCACGTCAAACTTTCCATTCCGCACCAGCTCCGCCATGCTGCGGCGCCAGAGTTCCGTCACCTCAGGAATGACGGCGGGGCTCCCACCGTTCAACTGGCACAGGCCTGTTTCCTCCGAATGGAGGGCCTTGAACAAATCCTCCATCAAATCATCAATACCCGTTCTGGCCGTCAGGTGGCCTCCAATCTCCGATAATTGCATCATGCCGCGGGCATTGTAGCCGCATGCGCGTTTTATGCGAGAAAAATCATTGTTCCGCAGGGCGCATGAACAGTTTGACTTTCCCCCCCGTTAATGTTCATAATCCCCGGCATGTTCAATATCGTGCGATTCACCAGGCGTACCTGTCCGGCGCTGGCCCTTGCGCTGGCCCTCACCTCGTGCGACAGCGGTACGAATGAAGCCCTTACCTCCTTCATTACGGGAAATTCCTCCTCGGAACACCAGCAGCTCCAGGCCCAGCTCCAGCAGGCGAAGGACGCCCTGGCCCAGATAGACCAGGAAATCAGCCGCGCGGAATCCCACGACGCCCGCGTGAACTACAATCTTCAAAAACGGCTTTCCACCCCGGGAAAAGTCACCACGCCTTTCACGGTGAAGGATATTGACATTCTGCCCTCCAAGCGCCGCGACTTCGAGCACCTGTGCTTTGACATTGAAGACATGCGCAAGACGCTGGCTCAGCGCAAGCAGGAGTTCCACGCCCTGCAATACCAGTATAACGCGTATGCCGCCAAACTGGCCGAATTCAAGCAGTCCCACCCGGTAGATTAACCCCACCCCACGCAACCCATGACTGACTCACCTTCCCCCAAGCAGCCGTCCGACGAGGCCCTCCCTCCTTCCGAAGACGAAACCCGCTTCGCCCCCAGGGAGAACGGCGAAGAACACAAGGACGGAACCTCCGCCCCTGCGGCTAAAAAACGCCTGAAAACCTCCCTGGACGTCGTGTCCGAACACGCCGCGGAAGAAGAATCGGCCCGGCAGGAAGACGCCGAACGGAAAGCCAGGGGAGACGCCCTTTTCTGGAATCTGTGCCTTGGGCTGTTCGCCCTCATCGTCATCGGGGCCGGCTACATCGTTTATGAAAAATTCTCCCAGCTCCCGGACCCGGTCAAAGACGCGCGGGAGGCGCTGGAGGCCAATCACTCCCAGCTCCTGAAAAAGCAGGTACAGCTCATGGAAATACGGAACAGGACCGCCCCCAAGGAACAGCTCCTCGGCCTGCTGGACATTTTTGAACATACGGCATCCGATCTGGAAGAGACGCAGAAGTCCATTGAGAAGGAGAAAATGCGCGTGGCCGGCATCCGGGGGGAAATCCGCTCCTACTTTGAACGCTACCGCCAGGACGCCAGGGCCAAGGCCCGCGGCCGCAAGTTCGACATCCTCAGAACATCCCATTCCGGCAAAACCTACCTGAACGTGGAAATCACCCGCGTGGAAAATGAATTCGTGCGCATCATGCACGAACAGGGGAGCACCTCCATTCCGGCCGGAGACCTCCCGGACGACATCCGGGAAATGCTGGCCTACGGCGACCCCCTGAACATCACGGCCATGAACCAGACGGACGCCTCCCTTCAGGCCCCCGTGATCCGCCGGGCGCCTTCTCCGGCCCCGGCTCCCTCCCCCGCTCCACAGCCCCCCAAAAAGAAAGTGGTGGTGGACCTGGACCCGCCCGCCGGGAAGCCGCAAATTGAAACGCCCACACACACGGGAGATTCGGACGGATCCTCTTCCGGGAACATGTGGGTTCCTCCCGCCCATTCTCCGCTGCCCCCCATGTAACAATCATCTCCATATTATGAAAACACTCATATTACCCCTCGTGGCCGCGCTCCTTGCCGGAGTCGCCGGAGCTTCCGAAGCCTGGAGCACCAACCCCGCAGAGGCCATGCAGCAGGCCGCCGCCCGGAAAAAGGGCGTGATGCTGGAATTCACCGGTTCCGACTGGTGCGGAGCCTGCATCATGCAGAAAAAGCAGGCCCTTTCCCTCCCCAAGGTGCAGGAAGACATCGCCCGCTCCTTCATTCCCGTGGAACTGGACTACCCGCGTAAAAAGCAGCAGGACGAACAGACAAAAGCTTCTCTGGAAACCTACAAGAAATCCTACGGCATCACCGGATTCCCCACGCTGGTGTTTGCGGACGCCCAGGGGCGCCCCGTCCATACCGTCGTAGGCTACTCCAATCCGGACCAGGTCATGCAGGATACGGAAAAGGCGGCGGAAGCCCTCAAAACGCAGCAGGCCCTGACGGCCAAACTGGCGGGACAGCTTACAGAGCAAGAGCGCCGGGACGCCCTGGTCCAGCTGCTGAACACGGTTCCCCAGTCCAGCATCTGCACCTTCTATAAGCCCGCTCTGGAAGAACTGGCGAAACTGGATCCGCAGGATGCTTCCGGCATCCGCGCCAAACTAAACAGGAAAGAGCTGCTCAATACCCAGAGAGAGGAATTGGCCGATACGTTCCGGCAGAAAAACGTCCACATCCTGGCGGAGCAAAAGCCTGACGAAGCCCTTTCCATCATGGACGGCTACCTGAAGAAGGACGGGCTGCTTCCGGAAGTCAAACAGGCTGTCCTCATGCAAGAGGTGAACCTGCTCATGCAGCAAAACAGGGTGAATGAACTGGAACGGCCCCTTAAAGAAGCCATTGCGCTTCTTCCGGACAGCTTTGAAGGAAAAATGTGCAGCAGGCTTCTGGAAAAACTGCCCGAAATCAAGAAGGAACGGGGCCAGCTGAAGCCGGGGGAAGAGCCCCCGCTTCCCCCCGGAGCCATCCGGGCCACTAAAATGATCGTTCCTCCGGCGCCCGCGAAAAAATAACCTATTTTTTCCTGCCGGGTACCGGGTTCTCCCTGCCCGGCAGGTCCGCACATGGACCTTTCCGCCAACCACATCCTCGTCGTCTTCCTGCTCACTACGCTGGCCGGTCTCGCCACCGGCATAGGGGGCTTCATCGCCTTCTTCATGAAGAGGACGGATACGAAGACGCTTACCTTTTCCCTGGGGTTTTCCGGCGGGGTGATGGTGTACATTTCCCTGGTGGAACTGCTGGGAGAGGCGCAGCACCGGCTGATGGAATTTGAAGGCCACACGGCAGGCGCATGGATTGCAATTGCCTCCTTCTTCGGAGGCATTGCCGTGGCGGCCCTGATTGACTACCTGGTGCCGGAAGACGAAAACCCGCACGAAGCGCGCGGCCCGGAAGACATCCACGGGCAGGGCAGCGGGGAATTTTCCTCCTCCAAAATCAAAAGGTCCGGCATCCTGTTCGCGCTGGCCATCGGCATCCACAACTTTCCGGAAGGGGTCGCCACCTTCGCCGCCGGGCTGGACTCCCTGACGCTGGGCACGTCCATCGCCCTGGCCGTAGCCGTCCACAATATTCCGGAAGGGATTGCCGTGGCGGTGCCTCTTTACTACGGTACGGGCAGCCGTAAAAAGGCCCTCTTCTATTCCTTCCTCTCCGGCCTGGCGGAACCGGTGGGCGCGGCCATCGCCATGCTCTTCCTGTTCCACTTCCTCACCCCCACCGTGCTGGCCATCCTCTTCGCTTCCGTGGCGGGCATCATGGTCTTCATATCCTTTGACGAGCTGCTGCCCATGGCGGAACGCTGGGGGCACCACCACATTTCCATCATGGGGATCATTGCCGGGATGCTGCTGATGGCGGTTGTCCTGATCTGAATCGGCCCTGCTGCGGGAAAGAAATTTTCCGTGTCCTGGACGCGGGAGTATTGAGCATTTCCCGGCGTCAGGGGGTCTAAACGGAAACCCCCTTCTCATCCATGCCGGACTCCCCTGCTACCCCTGCTACCCCTGCTACCCCTGCTTCTCCTGCCGTTTCCGCCGCTCCACAGCCATCTTCCTCCCCTTCCCCCCTTTCCTGCTGGAAAAAAGGCTTCCGCCGTTATGCGGATTTCCGGGGCTGCACTTCCCGGGCGGAATTCTGGTGGTTCATGGCTCTTCCCCTCCTGGCCCTGATTCCGGCCCTGGCAGGCTACATCCTGACGGACTGGCTGCACATTCCAGATACAAGGCTGAGCGTTTACGGGGACGCCCTGACCATCCTCCTGTGGGCAGCCCTGATAGTTCCCTGCGCGGCGGCGGCATTCAGACGCCTGCATGATACGGGCAGGAGCGGCCTCTGGATTCTTTCCGTGCTGCTTCCCTTCGGCCTGGGGCACCTGATCTTTTTCTACCTGACGCTGGGAGAAAGCAAGACGGACGGCAACAAGTACTGCCGCCGCGCGGGCGCACAGCCGGCAAACGCCTCCGTTACTCCCGGAGAACGGAAAAAGCCGCCTTTCACGCCGTTTTACCTTTACTGGCTCATCAGCCTGCGGAAGCTGACCACGGTGGCCGGGCGCGCCTCACGGGCGGAATTCTGGTCCTTCTTCCTCCTTTCCGTCCTCCTGTTCCTGCCGCTGGGCTACAGCATGATAGACGTGGACAGCAACCCGCTGGGCTTTTACGTCTCCCCGTCCCGCCAAATCCTGCTGTACGCCGCCCACCCGCAGGATACCCTGATCCTGCTGGCGCACGCCTGCTTTAACCCCACCTTTTACTTTTTCTACCAGTCCGGAGAGCTGAGCATGCTTTCCCTGGAGCTTCTGGCGGCTGTGGCGGGGCTCAACATCCTGTTCAACCTGCCGGTGGCCGTGCGCCGCCTGCATGACAGCAGCCTGAGCGGAAAATTCATCCTGATTCCCATCCTCATTTTCATCGTTACCTTCCTGCTGATTTTCCTGCTGCGCCTGATTCCGGAGGACATGACGCCCTACCTGGGCTATCTGGGGATGGCCTCCAGCCTGATGGACCTGTTTTCCATCCTCTTCCTGTCCATGATGCTGCTTAAAAGCTCTCCCGGTCCCAATGAATATGGCGTGCTTCCGCAAAAAATAACCGTATCCTGATTCCAGGATACGGTTGAAAAACAGTCAACGCCGCAGGAGGCCGCGTTGTTCGCCTGCAAATGGGAGAACGTCAGTCCCCGAAGCATACGCCCAGGTCGCGCGCCGTGCGCACCAGCTGGCAGTCGGGGTCCACCAGCTTCAGGGTTTTCACGGCTTCCTCAATGGGCACGGCAGTCATCTGCGTTCCCCGGAGGGCAACCATGCAGCTGAACTTGCGCTTTTCCACCAGCTCCACGGCGTAACTGCCGAACCGCACGCCCAGAATACGGTCATAGGCGCAGGGGGAACCGCCGCGCTGGATATGGCCCAGCACGCAGGAACGCGTTTCAATTCCCGTGGCTTCCTCCAGTTTCTTGGAGATCACCTTGCCGATGCCTCCCAGGCGCACTTCCCCCTGGGTCTTTTCATCCAGCAGCACCAGTTCGTCCGCCAGGCGGGCGCCTTCGGAGACCACTACCAGGATTTCCCGCTGCCCGGCCGCCTTGCGGTCCTTGATGCATTTCACCACGTTTTCAATGGAGAAGGGAATTTCCGGCAGCAGGATCACATCCGCGCTTCCGGCGATGCCGCCTTCCAGGGCAATCCACCCCGCATGCCGCCCCATCACTTCCACCACCATCATGCGCTGGTGCGCGTTTGCGGTGGTTTCCAGACGGTCCAGGGATTCGGAGACGATGGAAACGGCGCTGTAGAAGCCGAAGGTGACATCGGTCGCGCCCAAGTCGTTGTCAATGGTCTTGGGCACCCCTACCACGGGAAGGCCTATTTCAGAAAGCAGCAGAGCTGTGGACTGGGAGCCGTCTCCGCCCACGACGATCAGGGCGTCCAGGCCCAGCCGCCGGATGGTGGCCTTGGTCTTTTCCAGCACGGCGGGTTCAATCGCCCCCTTCTGGTCCACGCCCACCTTGATGGCGAAGTTCCCCTTGTTCACGGTTCCCAGGATGGTGCCGCCCTTGGCGCGCAAGCCGCGGCAGCAGACAGGAGTCAGCCATTCAAACCGTTCATTGCCTTCCTCGGACAGAAGCCCTTCAAAACCGTCGTAAAAACCGACAACGTTCCAGCCGCGGCGGGAAGCCGCGCCTACCACACCTTCAATGACTGCATTCAACCCGGGAGAGTCACCCCCGCTATTCAAAACACCGATGTTCATATTCGGTGCCTCTTATAGCAGAAAATTCCGGGGCCGTCTACTTCCTATCTCTTTTCTGTACCAGATTTCACGGGAAGCTGGACAAACTCCTTGGGATCCTTCATGTCCATGCCGGAAGCCTGCCAGTTTTCCCACACCCGCCAGCCGGTGGTCATCATCTGCTTGGCCAGGGGATAGCGGTTCGCAGAGCCGAGCACCACAATAATCATGCGCTGCGGGTAAATCACCTCCGTCCCCGTCTGGGGGCTGCGGCGGGAGATGGCGTTGCGCGTCACGCTGAGCAGCAGGCAGGGGCCGGCGGCGCGGGAGGTTCCCGCCTTGATGCCGTCCACGCCGGGAGAGCTCATGAGCTTGTTGTTGTTGGAAATATCATACATCGTCCTGCCCTTGGTCTGGGACTGCACCTCAATGCGGCGGCTCGCCTGGGAAACGATGTAGCAGAAGGCCGGGTTCTGCATGCTGTAAACGCCCAGCAGGGCCATGTCCAGCGCGCAGGAGGTGGAAACGGAGTTGCCCGCGTCCAGGCCGTGGGGAGCGGTGAAGCGCGTCTTGGCCATCCTCAGGGAACGGGCCAGGTTGTTCATTTCCGTCACGAAGGCGGCAATGGGTGAGCCGCCGCCCCGGCGGGACACCAGGTCACGGCCCACAAAGGAGGCGATGGTCAGGGCGGACACGTTGTCCGAGCCCAGCAGGGTGGAATACAGCGCGTCCCGGAGCGTCAGGCGGTCTCCCGGCTGGAGGTCCATGGGATTTCCGGCGCGGAGGCCGAAGGCTTCCTGCGGCACGGCGATGAAGGTGTCCAGCGGCAGGCGCGTGCGGGCCACCCAGTCCAGCGTCACCATGGCGGTAGCTACCTGGGAGAGGCTGGCTACGGGCCGTTTTGCTTCCGCGTTGGAACTGAAAAGAAGTTTGCCGGAATTGGCCTCAATGGCGATGTAACTGGGCCGTTCCTGCGCCTGGGCGGAGAACTGGAATACACAGGCCAGGGTCAAGAGGAATAGAGATAGCTTTTTCATGGCGGGACCGGCGGGATAGTGCCCGTTCCCCCCACGTTTGAAAAGTCTAAAATATTTTCCGTACAACACTTATATGTCATGACACGGAAAAACGCATTGACCTTTCGGCTCCTATCCTATTTGTTGGAGGAAGCCGTTTCCCGCAAACGGAAGCAGTCCGGACATCCCCACCGCCATGACCAGCATTCAATTTTTTTACAACCGGAACTTTCCGGGAAACGCCCTGCGCTCCAATGCCCTCCAGGCGCTGGACCGTCTGGGCATGAAACCGGAGATGCGGGAAACGGAAGCCGCGCCGGAGCAGGTCGGCGCTCCGCTTCCCGCCCTCGCCATTGACGGGGAGATCGTCGTTTCCGGCGTGGAGCCCTCCGTGCGCGAGCTGGAAATCCTCTTTGAAGACCACGCACAGGAAGGGGAGGAAGATTCCGCCTGCGGCGCGTGCGGCATGGAGTGCGGCGGCATGAACGGCACGGAGCATTGCCCCATGTGCGGCCAGCACGGGGAAGGCGGCAGCGTGGCGGGCAGGATTATCGGCTTCGTGATCCTGCTCATTATTCTGTTCCTTGCGGTTAAAATACTGTCCTGAATCTTTCCACGCCGCCTTTGTCTTCCCTCTTTTTACAGCTGCCCCACGCGCCGGGATTGGGCCGGCATGCGCCGGCGCAGTCGCCGCTCTGCTTCTGGGCGCCTTCTTTCTGCGCCGCCGCCCCTTCCGGAAATGGGCGTGCGCAGCGGCGGAGTTTTACGTGGCCGTTTACGGCGTTTCCAGCCCATGCAGGCGGTCTTGATAATTTCTTGAATTCCCCTTTCCGTCAGGACACAGTAACGGCATGCGCTCCTTCTTCGGTTCCATTCTCCTGATTCTGGTGCTGGCCGCCCTTGGCGCCACCATTTACTACCACTGGTCCACCAACTCCCACCTGGAGTTCGAACTCCGCAACCCTGACGAACCGGAAAAAACCACGCAGGTCATCAACATGGAGAAGCGGGCTGCCGCCCTCCAGGCGGCTCCGGCGGCAGAAGCCCCTGCTCCCGCTGCTCCCCCTGCGGAAGAAGTTCCGGCTCCCGCCGCGGGGATACCGGAAGCCACGGAATTGTAAGGGCGCCACTTTCCACACCATGAAACCGGTTATCGGATACACGCTGGGCGACCAGTCAGGCATAGGCCCGGAAGTCATCTCCGCAGCTCTTGCCTCCGGAGAGCTCCCGGAAGGGGCGGAATACCGCCTCATCGGCAAGAGGGTGCAGGTCCCCCTCGGCAGGCCGAATGCGGAATCCGCCAAGCACGCCTTTGACCATCTGGAACAGGCGGCCCATGCCCTGCGGGAAGGAACGGTTGACGCCGTCGTCACCGCGCCCGTCTGCAAGGAAACCCTGCACGAGGCAGGCTTCCGCTGGCCGGGACAGACGGAATTCTTCGCGGAACGCCTGGATACGGGCAATTACGCCATGTGCCTGACCGGAAAACGGCTGACGGTGGGCCTGGCCACCATCCACACGTCCCTTCAAAGCGTGCCGTCCCTGCTGAACACGGAGGAACTGGTACGCATCGGAACCCTGTTGAAAAATTTCTGCCTCCGCAAGGGAATCCTCCGCCCGCGCATCGCCCTGGCGGCCCTGAACCCCCATGCCGGGGAACACGGCGCCTTCGGCGACGAGGACGGAACTATCATTGCCCCGGCCGTAGAACGGCTGGGGGTCATTCATCCGGACGCGGAATTTGACGGTCCGTCCGTTCCGGACTGCGTGTACCGGGACGCCGTGGAAGGGAACTATGACGCCGTGCTGGCCCCATACCATGACCAGGGGCTGATTCCGCTGAAACTGGTGGACTTCCATACCGCCGTGAATGTCACGCTGGGCCTTCCCCGCCCCCGGCTGAGCCCGGACCACGGAACCGCCTTCAACCTGGCGGGCGCCGGAAAGGCCAATCCGTCCAGCACCATCCACGCCTTCCAGCTGGCCGTAAGGATGGCGCAGACGCGTTAACGCCCCTCTTCTTTCCGGAGTTTTTTCCGCCACACCTCTGCCACCCGTTCCGAGGCTGAAACCCAATACCGGAAGGTTTCTTCCATCAGGGGATCACTTTCCTCCCTTTCTCCTTTATTCCACAAAAGCAGAGCAATCGTTAACAGATCTGCGGCGGAACGTTCCAAGGCTTCCCTGTCATGCTCCCTCTTTTGGAACCAGCACCATTGTTCAGGCGTCAGGGCCGGAAGCCTGGAAAACCTTTCCGCCATCTCCACCTGCCGGTCTGCATAACACCGGATTAACAAAAACCGCCTCTCACGGGAAATCCGGGGAACCGTATCCGTCAACAACCCCAGAACTTCGCCACTCCAGCACCGTTGCAGCGTTTCTTCCAGACTGCCGTTAACCAGCGGGTCGTGATCTATCTTATAAGACAGGGAAGATTCAGGATTCAACTTCCAGGCCAGCAGCTTTTCATAGGAGTCTCCCTCCGGGGATGACGGCAGAGGCAGTTCCGCCTGCGCGATGAAATCATCCAGGGAGTCTATCGCCGTCTTGGACGCCCACATCATCCTGCGCAGCGCAGAAAATCCCTCTTCCGCCTCCTCATGGGTAATGACGCCGTCATCCTCCAATTCCGATAAGGAAACTATCTCCTCCTTTTTTTCCCGTTTCCTGCTTTCCGCCATTTTTCTGAACAACTGCACATCCACGTCAGCCACACGGCACCACTCCTGCGTGGTAGGGGGTCCGGACATGAACGCCTCCCGCCACGCCTTTTCCATCCGGTCAGCCTCCCGGTTCAATTCCTTGACCACTTTTTTGCAGGAGGAGGAATCCTTCACCTGGCTGCCAATCGTCTCCAGAGCCCTGGTAAACGTTTCATCCCCCACCACATCCACCATCCGGACGCCGGAACGGGCGCTCCCGCAGCAGAGGAATCCGGCAAGAAGCGCCATGCAGAACAATTTCACCATGAATGGATGATTGGCAACCGTACGGGAAAAGTCAATCTCTTCCGTTGCCGCGTTCCCCATTCTTTCCTTCCCCGGCGGGAATAAAATGCAGGAAACGGCATCTTCCCGGAAACAAGGTAAAAAATAGGCTTGCTTTCTGAAGACAATCATTGCACTTTACTTGCCCGCAAGGTGCGCACCGTTCGCACGACACATTTCTAATTATCACAAGACCATGAGAAATTACGAAGCTCTTATCGTATTCAACATGAAGGGTACGGAAACCCCCGTTGAGGAGTTGATCAATACCGTAGCCGCCACGATGAAGGAAGAAGGCGCCGACATCACCGCCACGGAAAACACCGGCCGCCGCGAATTCGCTTACGAATCCAACCACCTTTCCGCCGGCCAGTACGTGACCTACACGTTTTCTGCGGAACCTTCCGCCATCAAGACCATCCGCGAACGCCTTCGCCTGAATCCCCAGATTCACCTTCAGTACTACAAGGTGCTCGGCTAAAGCCGGCCCATGCGGACGAAGCATCCGCTCCTTGCCTTTTATCAAAAAGAACCGCCTCCCTAAAGAGGCGGTTCTTTTCTTATGGCCTGTTCCTTCCGTGCACGGAAGCAGGGAAGCCTTGTTCAGTAAACGTTTGCCGCCCTGGAGACAATGTTCCTCAGCAGCTGGCGGATGGGGGCAACAGGAGGCAGATTTTCCACGCCGTATGCCCTGGCAATTTTTTCCATGTGGGGAAAGCTGATCCAGGTGCTGCCCTCCTTATCCTCCCATACGGCAATGCGCAGGGGCAGTTCCGTAGCAATGCCCGGGTTTTCCAGCATCAGGTTGGTGCCTACCTTGGGAGAGCCGAAGATGACGACCTTGGAAGGGGGCATTTCCAGTCCGGCTTCACGGGCGTTCTTACCGTGGTCAATCCTGGCAAAGACGGGAATGGATTTTTCCGCCAGAATTTTTTCAATGCGCTCCATGGTTTCGTCCACGCCGAAGACGCTTTCATAAAGATACAGGGAATTGTCGTCCAGATGGCCGGAGCCCAGCTTGGGATCCAGCGCCCCGGCGATGCGGCGCGCCAGATTGGTCAGGTCCACGCCCTCCTTGTTCGCCGTCAGCGTCACGCACACGAGTTCGGACGGGTCCGTGAACCGGCAGATGTAGGAGGAGAAGCCGGGAACGCCGCCTTTAATGTCCATCAGGCCCTTGTGGTAAGGGAACTGCCAGCCGGCCATGGCCGGAACGATTTTCCCGTTGTCCAGCCGGATGGGCTTGTAAATCATGTCCCGGTGCTTTTCATCCTTCACCAGGATGGAGCCCGCCAGGCAAATGTCCCAGAAGCTGATTTCCTGCGGCGTGGACCAGATGTCCGAAAAACCGCGCAGGGAGGAGCGCGCGGGCGGCGGAACGGATTTAACGGCGCCGTCCTTTACCGCATAGCCCGCCGCCGTTTCCGCCGGGTCCACATATTCCACACGGGATTTGAACAGGGAATGCCTGTTGCCGTGTTCGCGCACGTTGTCCTGCTGCACGGCTCCCAGATCCTTCCCGAACATGGTGTGCTGGAGGCCCAGCGGCTGGAACTGGTTTTCCCGGACGAATTCCTCATAAGGCATGCCCGCCACCGCATCAATGACCATGGACAGAAGCAGGAAGTTCGTGGCGCTCTGGCGCACGTCCGTTCCGGAGGGGAATTCCAGATCGTTCAGCCTGACCAGGGAAAGGAGTTCCGCCGGATCATAATCCCGGCCTATATCGAACTGGGGGGATTTCCTGTAGTCCGGAATGCCGGAGGAATGCTGAAGAAGCTGGAGCACGGAGACATTCTGCCAGGCTTCCGGCAGGCCGGCCACATAGCGGGACACCTTGTCATGGATGTCCATTTTGCCCTTTTCCACGAGCTGGAAGGCGGCAATGGCGGCATATCCCTGGGAGATTTCCGCCGCAGGCCACAAGGTATTGGTGGAAGACAGCAGGCCCGTTTCCGCATTGGACAAGCCGTATCCTACCACGCGGGGAATGTAGGGGGCCTGGACAATCGCAAGGGTCATGCCGGGAATTTTTTCCTCCTGCATGAAGTCGTAAATCAACTGGTCCATGGACTGCCCAAGGTACTCTACCCTGGAATTTCCGCGGCCCTGAGCCGGGAGCTGGATGGTTGCAGATTCTTGAGCGGACATTTTGGTGGGGATGTTATTTGCATGTGCGGGAAGGCCGCCCAGCATGCACGCGCATGCGAGAATTCCTCCTGTTAACCTGAATGATTTATTCATGGGTGTCTTTTTATAAGACCGCATTCCGCGCATACGGTTCATTCAATTTGTCATCACTATCCCCAAAATAACGCAAAGGCGGGAGAATGCAATCCTCCCCTGCCCCGTCCTCCAGGAAAAGGGTCCTCCCGTCCCGGTTCCGTGATTTGCGGGCTACAGGGAAACGAAGTTTTCCAGCAGCTTTACGCCCAGTTTCTGGCTTTTTTCCGGGTGGAACTGCGTGGCGACCAGGTTGCCGCGCCTGATGGCGGCGGCAAAACGCACGCCGTAGGTGCAGAAGGCGGCCGCCAGGGATTCATCCTCCGGCTGCGGATAATAGGAGTGCACAAAGTAGAAGTACGGCTCCGGCCCCATGCCTTTCCAGATGGGATCGGCGGGATTGGAAAGAGTCAGGCTGTTCCATCCCATGTGGGGCACCTTGAGTTCCGATTCCGCAAAACGGACCACGCGGCCCTTGAAGATGCCCAGTCCGGGCACCTGTTCGTCTTCCTCCCCGGTTTCAAAGAGAACCTGGTAGCCCACGCAGATGCCCAGAAAAGGCTTGTCCTGCCCTATCCACGTCCGGATCAGCGGCACCAGCTCCTGGCTGCGCAGCTTTTCCGCGCAGTCGCCGAAGGCGCCCACACCGGGAAGAACCAGATGGGTCACGCCTGCCGCATCCTCCGGCGTGCGGACCAGATGGCCAGTCACGCCGGCAGCCTCAAAGGTGTTCAGCACGCTGCGGAGGTTGCCCGCGCCGTAATCAATCACGCCGAGCTTCATGGACTTACAGCATTCCCTTGGTTGAAGGCAGCGTCCCGGCGGCACGCGGGTCAATGGCCGCGGCCTGCCGCAGCGCATGGGCGATGCCCTTGAAGACGGATTCCGCAATATGGTGGCCGTCCCTGCCGTAGAGCACTTCCACATGCAGGTTGCAGCGCAGGTTGTTGGCCAGGGCGCGGCAGAATTCCTCGCACAGGGTCAGCGGAAAGTTGGGCGCGTCCGGAAGGCCCCCTTCCGGAATGCGGAAGACCACATACGGGCGGTTGCTCAGGTCCATCACCACGCGCGTAAGGGTTTCATCCATGGGCAGGTAGGAACAGCCGTAGCGCGCAATTCCCTTCTTGTCCCCCAGGGCGTTCTTGATGCATTCCCCCAGAACTATTCCTACGTCCTCCACCGTGTGGTGGGCGTCCACCTCCAGGTCGCCGCGGGCCTGGAGGGTCAGGTCCATCAGGGAATGGCGAGCCAGCAAATCCAGCATGTGGTCAAAAAACGCATGGCCCGTGGCGACGGCGGCGCACCCGGTGCCGTCCAGGTTCAGTTCCATGCTGATGTCCGTTTCACCGGTGACCCGTTTGCAAGAAGCGTTCCTCATGTGACTCTTCTATACCGAAGCCGCGGCGGAAGAAAGCAGGAAATACCGCATGGGGTAAGATTTGCCCGCTTTTCCGCGCAAAAAACCGCATGGCCCAGTAATAGGGCCATGCCACCGGAGCCCCCTCCATCAGAAGAATTCCAGGAGGCTTTTATATTAAACAACACGGGGTAAATGGACTAAACAGGCCCGACGGACAGAATGGGTCCAGCTTTACTTGATCCATCCTGTCCATGAAGGCCATTTCTGCGGCGTTTTCCGGAGGGTCTTTTCTCCGGGAAACAGCCGGATTATTTTTTCCTGGCCTTGGCAGCGGCAGCCCGTTCCTCCTGGCGCTTCTTATCCCGGTCTTCACGGGCCTTGCGCGCCGCTTCCGCACGTTCCGCGCGTTCGCGGGCACGCTGTTCCTGCAGGCCCGCGCGCACCGTCTCCGTCAGTTCCTCATAGTATTCCCTGGGAACCTGGGCGGTGCGGACTTCCGTCAGGGCCTCCATGGCCTCGTCAAATTTCTTCTCGTCACACAGGTTCCAGGCCTTTTCCAGTGCGGCGGAGCCAGCCCCGTTTTCCGGGTCCTGGTTTTTCAGGCGTTCCGCATCCGTAGCGGCCACCAGCTTGACGTCCCTCATGGCTTCCAGGGAGCCGGCCGCAGGTTCAAACCACCGGTCCCCGCGCTCCTTGACCTTCTTGCGCAAGGCCCGGTGCACTTCCGTGAGCTGGTTTTCACGCTCCCGGATGGCGGTCTGCCTTTTCTGGAAAGCGTCCATCAGGAGCTGGCGCTGCTCTTTCGTCAGCTTGGGGTCTCCGCGGCGCTTTTCCTCTTCCTTTCTCAAGGTTTCACGTTCCTTTTCCAGGGCTTTTTCCTTGGCGGCTATCATGACCTCCAGCTTGCGGTTGAGCTGGCCGGCGATTCTGGAGGCATCCGGATAGGCGTCCGCCAAAGCGGCGGAGCCGGGGTAGCCGTCACGCAGGCGGTCGTACACAGCCATGGCCTGGTAGGGATTGCGCACGGCAAGCGCCTTGAAGCGCTTCAACAGCTTGTTGGCCTCATGGTCGTATTTGGTGCGCACGGTCACTTCCGCCTCCTCCTTGGCTTCCTGGGCGGCCTGGGCTCCTTCCACCAGCTTCTTCTCCTCCAGCAGAACCACCACCCTGGCCCTGGCCTTGACGGCAGCGTCATGGGCAAGCCCCTGGGGATTCTTCTTGATGGTCTTGTCCAGGTCCGCCAGGGCGCTTTCCAGGTCCTTGGCGTTCATGGTTTCCGGCTTGGCGTACGTCTTGTTGATCTTGGTGGCCTCCAGTTCATCCGGAGTCGCCTTCTTGATGGATTCAATCAGTTCCCTTTTAACGGTCACGGAATCCTTGATCCCGCCGGCTACGGGGACCAGGAGGCTGACGCTTTCCGGCGTTTCCACCTCCACGGTGCAATCCTTGTAAACGGTTCCATCCTTGAGTTTTACTTCATCCGCCGCGGCAAGCGGAACGAGTGCGGTCAACGCCAATATGAGGGACTTGTTCATAAATCTAAGGCTTTTTTCCAGAGTAATCTGACGAATACGTATCTTGCACTTTACCAGAAGACGCCCTCTTGGCGACAAAAAAAAGCCCGGAGCCGTAAAAACGGTTCCGGGCCCGGAGAGATAAAAAACAGGCTGTTTCTGGCTTACTTCTCGGCAGCGGCTTCTTCAGTGGCCGGAGCGGCTTCCTCACTGGAAACGCGGGGGGCTTCCACGATGGCCACGATCACGTCGCCGGCCAGTTCCGTGTTCACGCCGGAGGACAGCTTGAGATCGGCAATGCGCAGGGTTTCACCCAGCTTCAGGCCGGAGATGTCGGCAGTAATGGCTTCCGGCAGGTTCTTCACCTGGCAGACGATAGCCAGTTCATGAATGGTCTGGTCCAGCACGCCGCCCAGGGCTACGCCGGCGGCTTCGCCTTCCAGAATAACGGGAACGATGGAGTGAATGACCGTGGTGTCGGTCACGGCCTGAAAGTCCACATGCAGGCAGGCGTTGGTGATGGGGTTGTGCTGCACTTCCTTGAGGAGGGCCTTCACGATCTTGCCGTTAATGTCCAGGGCCACCAGGATATGTTCGGAAACGGCGGAAGCCAGCATGCGAGCGAATTCGCGGGCGTCAACCTGGATATTGACGTTGTCAAAACCGGGACCGTAAACCACGCCGGGGACCAGGCCCTGGCTGCGGAGTTGCTTCAGATTACCGGAGCCGCAGGCTCTCGTTTCGGCCTTGAGGGAATGGGATGTAGCCATGTTTTATAGAGGCAATATTGAGTGTTGATTGATAATGTTTCCTAATCGGGTTCAGGCAGAGGCCCCGCCGGGATTTCTGAACCCGCGTAAACCGGTACTCAGGTCAGGGCGGAGGACTCTGCACTAAAATTGGCTAAATGTCAAATAATGATGATACGGATTCTCCGTCATGTATGCGCTGCACGGCATGGCCCAGCAGGTCGCCCACGCTGATGCAGTCCACCTTGGGGCCATAGGCCATGGGAACGGTGTCGGAGGTAAGAACGCGTTCAATGCAGGAGCCGGCAATGCGTTCGCGGGCCATGTCCCCCAGCACGCCGTGGGACACGCAGGCAAACACGCGCTGGGCGCCGCGTTCCTTCAGGATGTTGGCGGCGGCGCACAGGGTGCCGGCGGTCTCCGTCATGTCGTCAATCAGGACGGCGTCACGGCCTTCCACATCACCGATGACGTTCATGGCTTCCACATGCGTGGCGTTGACGCGGTGCTTGGCGACGATGGCCAGCTCCGCACCCAGGGCGTCGGAATAGGCGCGGGCCATTTTCACGCCGCCCACATCCGGGGAGACGACGACCAGGTTCTGGAGGTCTTTTACATAGTGCTCGCGCAAGTGGCGGATTAAAACGGGAGCGGCGTACAGGTGGTCCACCGGAATATCGAAGAAGCCCTGGATCTGGGCGGCGTGCAGGTCCATGGTCAGCACGCGGTCCACGCCGGCGGCGGTCAGCAGGTTGGCCACCAGCTTGGCGGTAATGGGAACGCGGGGCTGGTCCTTGCGGTCCTGGCGGGCGTACCCGAAGAAGGGGACCACTGCGGTGATGCGTCCGGCGCTGGCACGGCGGGCGGCGTCCACCATCACGCACAATTCCATGATGTTATGGTTGGTGGGGGGGCAGGTGGGCTGAATGAGGAAAACATCCTTGCCGCGGATGTTTTCATTTATCTTTACAAAACTTTCCCCATCGGGGAAAGTGTTCACCGTGACGTCCGTCAACTGAATGCCTACGCTTTGCGCAATGCGCTCCGCAAGTTCTCTGTGTGCTGTACCGCTGATAATCTTCATACCGGAAACTGAAAAGCGGACGCATTCTGAACACAGGTCCACATAATCGCAATACTTAATTCTCACAATTTGATTTTTCTCCATGATGGGTTCCCCCGTTCCAGATGCCAAAGAGAGATTTCTAACCGTCCCCATGATTGCCGCCCTGGCCGTGTGCGCCATCCTGCTGGCGGTGCCCTACCTGGCGTTTCCCGAATTCGGCTCTACCGGGAATGAAAGCAGCATCCAGTGGCTCGTTTCCTCCTGGAACAAGCAGACGGATTACGAACACGGCTGGCTGGTGGTCCCCATCATCGCCTTCATGCTGTACCACGCCAGAAAGAAGATTGCCCAGGCGCCCAGGCGCATGGACTGGCGCGGGCTGATCCTTTTCATCCCGGCGGCCCTGCTTCTGGCGCTCTCCTTCCGCGTGGGACAGCCCCGCGTGGCCGTGGGCGCGCTTCCCCTGATCCTGCTGGGCGGAGCCTGGTACCTGGCCGGACCGCAGATCGCCAGGCTGTGCGCCTTCCCCCTGCTCTTCTTCTGGCTGTGCATTCCCCTTCCCTCTTTCCAGCAGGCCACGGTGGAGCTGCAAATCGTCGCCACGGAGCTGGGGCACCTGGGTGCGGCCCTTTTCGGCGTGGATACCTACCTGCAAGGCACCAACATCCGCTCCACCGGCGGCCACTGGGACGCCTTCAACATCTCAGGGGGGTGCAGCGGCATGCGTTCCCTGATGGCCCTGCTCATGCTGTCCGCCGCCTGGGCCTACCTGTCCGACCTGAAGTTCTGGAAAAAATGCGTGCTCTTCCTCAGCGCCATTCCCCTGGCCGTCATCGGCAACGGCGTCCGCATCACCAGCATTGTGGTGCTGGCGGAATACGGGGACCCCGAGTTTGCCGCGAAAACCTGGCACGACTGGTCCGGCCTGCTGTTCTTCTTCCCCATCTGCCTTCTCGGCCTGGCGGCCGTCCACTCCCTGCTGGCCGGGGAGCTGATCTGGAAGCCGTCCCGGCGCAAAAAGCTGGTCGTTAAAATGAACAAGTCCCACTAAGCGTTTCCGCCGCCATGAACATTAAAACGCTCAAGATTTTCGTCCTTCCCCTCCTGCTGGCCGTCACGCTCGGCGGCATTTACCTGATGCCGCGCAAGGGAGAGGTGCAGGATTCGTCCATCAGCATGGCCCTCCCCACCGGCATGAATCCGGACGGCTGGCACGGCACGCGCCGGCAGGAGTCTGAACAGGAGCGCGGCATCCTGGCTCCGGACACGGAATTCTCCAAGGCGGATTACGTGCAGGAAGTCCCCATCAGCCTGGACGCGCCGGAAACCGCTCCCGTGCTGTGCCGCGTCTCCATCGTCAAATCCGGCCATGACCTGAACAACTCCATCCACCGCCCGGAACGCTGCCTTCCGGCCCAGGGTCATTTCAACCTGACGGGAACCAAGGTGGAGGTGCCCGTGGAAGGCCACGGAATTATCAGGATGACCAAGCTGAAATCCCAGCAAAACATCACTCCGGACCAGCCGCAGCCCATCATTCTGGACAGCATGCACTATTACGTGTTCATTGGCCACCGCCACATGACGGAGGACCACCTGGCCCGTACCCTGACGGATATGAAGGACAGGGTGCTGTACGGCGTGGACCAGCGCTGGTGCTACTTCCAGATTTCCACCGCGTACGGGGACAAGATCAAGGTGCCGGAGGAGGAAGCCCGGAAACAGACGGAGCGCCTCATCAGCCAGCTTCTTTCCCAACTGGTGAAGTGGGACGAACTGGACCGGTAGCGCTCCCCGCCCCGCGGCGGTCAGCCCGGAAGACGGCCTTCCAGCCATGCGGAGGCCGCCTGGAAAAGGCTGCACGTTTCTTCCGCGGGGGCTTCATACAGCATGGGAGCGGGCCTCCGGTGGGAATAAAGGCGGCCCTCCCGGTCGCGCCGGTAGCCGGAAAAAGCCAGGTTGGCGTCCGCCCCGGCGCAGTGCCCCCAGCGGCCGCCGATCCTGGGCACCACGTCCATGAAGCCGCCCCCGTCCCGCAAGTAGGCGTTCCCCCACCATTCCACGCAGGCCGGGCGCGCGTTTTTCTGCCGGCGCGCCACGGCGTCTATGGTCAGGAGGCAGAGCGGAGCGGCCTGAACCGCCTGGCGCCTGGCTACTTCCACCGCGCAGGAGCCTCCGTAGCTGTGCCCTATCAACACGACGGGCAGCCCGGGGCATTCCCGGCGCAGCTCTTCCAGCTCCGCCGCAATTTTTCCGCACCTGTCCAGGAACACGCCGCAGCCGCCCCCGTCCCAGTGGTAATAGGCCGTGGCATGCGCCACTCCCGGCAAAAAACCGGGAAACCTCTTTTCCACCCGGCTCAGGCAACCCGCCACCACGTCCCCGAAGCCGCCGATGAACACGGCCAGGTAACCGGGAGCGCTTCCGCGGGAAAGCAGGTTCAGTGTCCTTTGAAAATGCATGACGGAGCCCATGATGGAGAAATCACGTCAATATCCAAGTCCATAAGACGTTCTGGCTTGATAAAACCTGCAAACTGTCCAAATGTGATGGTATGCAAGTAATCATTCACCAATGGGCCTTCAACGGAAGCTTTGACCAGCTTGCCTCCCTGCCCCGCCAGGAACTCGTCAACGACTGGTTCGGCTACGACGTGGAGCCAAGCGCGGAGTTCGCCTTCGCCACGGACGGCGAATACCTCTGGTTCCTGGCCTCCCGCAGCAAGGAAGCCACCGTCCATCCGGACGCCCGGCCCGGCCAGTTCCTGCCGGAGCTGTGGCGGTACGACCTGGCGGAATGGTTCATGGCCGCCGGGGACGGCACCAATTACTGGGAATTCAACCTTGCGCCCAACGGCGCGTGGTGGGCCTGCGCCTTTTCCGACACCCGCCGGGCCAATGAAGCCATTCCCGCCCCGCTGGCCGTGGATACCAAGTGCATCCTGACGGACGAGGGCTGGTGCGCCATGGCCCGCATTCCGCTGAACGAACTGCGCGGCGTGGACGTACGCGACTGCAAGCTGGCCGCCACGTTCATCCTGGAGACTCCGGACCAGATTTTCCTGACCACGGCGGACGACCTTTCCGGCAACCCGGACTTCCACCGCCCGGACTGCTTCTGCACCCCCATTCTCAAGTAATCCATGTCTTTGGAAGAAGACATTTCCCGCATCCTGGGGCCTGAAAAGGTCTCCGGGGCTCCGGATGTGCTGGCCGCGCACGCCGGGGACAAATGGTACGCGTCCGTGCTGCCGGAGGCAGTCGTCTTCCCGGAAAGCACGGAGGACATCTCCCTGCTCCTGCGCTACGCCTCCTCCATGAACATTCCCGTCACGGCCCGCGGCGGCGGCGTGGGATACGTGGGGGGCTGCGTTCCCGTGCGCGGAGGCATCAGCCTTTCCCTGGAACGGATGAACCGCATTCTGGAAATCTCCCCGGAAGACGGCGTGGCCGTAGTGGAACCCGGCGTCATCACGGCGGACCTCCAGCGGGAAGCCCGCGCGCTGGGCTGGTTCTACCCACCGGACCCGGCATCCAGGAAGGAATGCAGCATCGGAGGCAACATCGCCACGAACGCAGGAGGCCCCAGGTGCCTGAAATACGGAGTCACCAAGGCCTACGTGCTGGGCCTGACCGTGGTGCTTGCCAGCGGGGAAGTGGTGGAATGCGGAGGGCGCACCCACAAGAACAAAACGGGCTTCGACCTCGGGGACCTTTTCATCGGTTCGGAAGGGATGCTGGGCATCGTCACCCGGGCCATTCTGCGGATCATCCCCCATCCGGAAGCCTTCGGCGCGCTCAGCGCCAGCTTTCCTCAGTTCCCGCTGGCCGCCGCCGCCGTGCAGCGCATCCTGAACAGCGGGCACCTTCCCTCCGCCCTGGAAATAACGGACAGCTTCACCCTCCGCGCCGCCCGGGCCTACCTGGGGGACAGCGCCCTGCCCTCCGGCAGCCGCGGCCACCTGATTGTGGAAGTGGACGGCAGGCAGGCCGCCGTGCGGGAAGAACTGGATTCCCTCTGCGCCCTGCTGGAAGAATGCGGCGCGACCGACATCCTGCGCGCGGACACGGAAGAGAAGGCGGAAGCCATTTGGCAGCTGCGGCGTGAATTTTCCTACAGCCTGAAAGCCACCGGCATGACCAAGCTGAATGAAGACATCGTCATCCCCAGGTCCCGCCTGGTGGACCTGGTGGAATTCTGCGAGGCCATGAACCGGGAAACGGGGCTGGACATCGCATGCTTCGGCCATTCCGGAGACGGCAACATTCACACCAACATCATGGTGGACGATTACGCGGACCCGGAGAAGAAAGCCCTGGCGGACGCCTGCGTGGACAGGCTGTTCCGCTGGGTGCTGGAACACGGGGGCACCATCACCGGGGAACACGGCATCGGCCTGGCGAAGGCCAAATGGTTCCGGGAAGCCGTGGGAGAAGGAGCCTTCCACCTGCACGAACTGGTCAAATCCGCCCTGGACCCCCGGAATTTGCTGAATCCGGGCAAAATGGGACTCCCGTAACGTAAAATAGACTTCCATGATGCCCCCGGACGGGGCATCATGGCAACCGCACTTCATGAACAGCCCGCACAAGTCCATCCTAGCTGCCCTTTACGACCATTTCCCGGTCGCAGATGCCGTCCTGGTGTTTATTCTGGACCATCCCCTGGCCTGGTTTACGCCCAAATGGCGCAGGAAAGGCCGCATGGCCCTGAAAGCGGTGCGCCGCTACGTCAATTACAACCGCGACCTTCTGCCGCCCGAGCGCCTGGCGGAGTTTGAAGAAAACCGCAACATGCTGAAAACGGCCCTCCGCCGGGGTGACAGGCAACAGGTGGAAACCATCACCGCCAAACTGGAATCCACGCTGGAATCCATTCCCGGCGCGCTGCCCTCCGGACTGGCGGAAAACGTGGAGGTGCTGTTCGTGATTCTGGCCATTTTCCTGGGCCTGCGCTGTTATGTAGTCCAGCCCTTCCGCATCCCGACCGGCTCCATGCAGCCCTCCCTGAACGGCATCCGCGCCGTCCCCCAGGAGGGAGACCCCACCCTGATGAAGAAAATCGGGGACATGATCCTGTACGGCGGCTCCTATGTGCATGAAACGGCCTCCAAGGAAAAGAAAATCGTCCGCTTCGAGCCCGCTACCAAATACCTCCTGCTCACGGTAACCAACGTGATTTTCGACGACGGCTCCAAGCTGGAAATTCCGGCGGCGGAGGCGGAGACGCGCCGCTACTTCCTCAACCAGGAACCGCGCTTCGAGTCCGAACGGCACACGCCGTTCAGAAGCTACCTGCCGGGGGATACGATCGTGAACGCCCGCTTTGACGCCGGTGACCTGATCGTGGTGAACAAGATGGCCTACCACTTCCGCAAGCCGGAGCGCGGGGAAGTCTTCGTCTTTGACACGCGCGGCATTGAAGGCATCGCCAACAAGGGAAGCAGCACCGGGCAGGAAGGCGGAACGCACTACGTCAAACGCCTCTCCGGCGTACCGGGAGATTCCCTGTCCATCCGGGATTCCCAATTGATCGTGAACGGAAAACCGGCCACGGAATGGACTATTCAGCGGGTGGCCTCCCGCAAGCCCCCCTACCAGCCCTGCGGCTATGTGGCCCTTCCCGCCCCCCTCAGCCTGCTGGACGGCAGGGCCTACATCACGGAAGGGGGAACCGTGCACCTCTCCAATGATAAAAAACGCCCCTACCTGCGTGAGTACGTGGCCCTGGGCGACAATTCCACCCGTGAAAACTCCTTTGACTCCCGGTACTGGGGGCCCGTTCACCAATACAACATCGTAGGCCCCGCCAGCTTCTGCCTGTGGCCCTTCACTTCCCACTGGGGGCTTATCCCCTGATTCCCGGCCATTCCGCAGGCACGCTTTCCCCGTCAAGACATGACTCAAGCTCAGACTATTACAAGCAAGGCCAAGTCCAACCTGGCCTTCGCCCTCATTGACCTTCCTGAAGAAGAACGCCGCCACATGGCGGAATTTTACGCCTTCTGCCGTACGGTGGACGACATCGTGGACGAACCGGGAATGACGCCCCGAGAACGCCACGACGCCCTGAACCGCTGGATAGAAGTCATCAACGGCGGAGACGTTCTGGAGCTGACGGAGCTGGAAGAAGACATCATCGCCCTCATCCAGGACCTGGAGCTGGACACCACCCCCATGCTGCACCTGATTGAAGGCTGCCGTTCGGACATCTGCCAGCAACAGCCCCTGAACCGTGACGAACTGCTGGATTACACTTACTGCGTGGCCTGCTGCGTGGGCCTCACCTCCGCCCGCATCATGGGCGCCGGGGAAGCCGCCTACCCGTACGCCATCGCCCTGGGGCACGCGCTGCAAATGGTGAACATCATCCGTGACGTGGCGGAAGACTGCGGCAAATCCAACCGCATCTACCTGCCCAGAGAGGACATGGACCGCTTCGGCTACACCCTGGAAGACCTGCGCGGCAGAGTCTATTCCCCCCAGCTTCAGGAACTGCTGCAATATGAAGCGGACCTGGCGGAAAAGTTCTTCGCGGAGGCGGAGGAGGAATACAACCGCCTCAGCCCGGAGGATAGGGCGGCGCTCGTTCCCGCCCAGGCCATGGCGCTCATCTACCACACCATTCTGGACAAAATGAAGGCGGGCGGCTTCCGCATCTTCGACATCCGCTACCGCGTCAACACCTTCCACAAGCTCTGGCTTCTGTTCCGCACCAAGCTGGACATCGACCCCCAGTCCTACTACGACAAGTCCAAGGCGTACTATGACAAGCTGGTCGGCTTCCTTTCCCGCCCCGGCAGGAAGGATGAAAAGTAAGGGCCGCTCTCCCGGCGCGCAGGGCAGAAAACCACGGCCTTTCCTTCCGGCCCTGCGGGCATTATGCTTGTCCTGAAAGCCGTGTTCCTGTAGGAGTGCAGCATGCAAACTCCCGCAGCCGCCCTGCTTCTTGTTCTCACAACACTAACCGGGCTGTGCGCGGCAGCGGACTACCCGGAACGGGCGCAGCGCACACAATCCGCCGGGAACCATACCTGGTACATAGACCCGGACCAGGGAAACGACGGCAACCCCGGAACTTCCCCCTCCACGGCCTGGAAGAGCATGTCCCCGGCCAACCGCCTCATCATGTCGCGCGGGGACACGCTCGTCATCCAGCCCGGAGAGCATGCGGCCTCTCTGGCGCTCATGGGGGAAGGCTCCAGACAGGCCCCGGTCACTATCCGGTTCATGCCCGGCAGGCACGTTTTCAAGCACGGCGCCCTGGTCACCGGAAAGCCGCAGATTTCCAACACCAATGACGCTCCCAACGAGGCCAAGGCTATGGCCATCCGCCTGGTGGAGGCCAAAAACGTACGACTGGAGGGCAAGCCGGGAGCCACCGACATCCTGCTGGAGGGAAAAGCCATTTTCGTCTGCATGGAGCACGCGGAAAACGTTTCCCTGAACGGCCTGGGCTTTGACTACGTGCACCCTACCATGGGGGAATTCCTGGTGACGGAAGTTGAAGGAAACACTATGAAGGCGACCATTCCGGACGGTACCCTGTATACGGTGAAGGACGGCTCCCTGACCTGGCGCGGCCCCGGCTGGGAATTCCGGATGGGAGGATATTCCAAGGTCTTCGATGCCGCCTCCGGCACCTTCCAGGGCCGCTTTGACCCGGGAAAAACAGTCATTAAAGAACTGTCCCCCGGAAAAATCAGCATCACGTTCAAGGAAGGCGCCCCGACCATGCGGGCGGGACAATCCTACCAGAACCGCAACACGCGGCGGGACTGCTGCGGATTTTTCCAGCACAGGAGCAGGAACATCGTCTGGAACAACTGCCATATCTACTACATGCACGGCATGGGCGTGGTTTCCCAGTTCAGCGAGAATATCATATTCAATAACTTGAAGATAGCGCCGCGCCCCGGCTCCCTGCGCACCAATTCCTCCTGGGCGGACAACCTGCATTTTTCCGGATGCAGGGGGAAAATCATCGTCAGGGACTGCGTGCTGGGAGCCTCCCATGACGACGCCATCAACGTGCACGGCACCCACCTGCGCATTGTGGACCAGCCGGCACCCAATAAAATCACCGTCCGGTTCATGCACCCCCAGACCTTCGGTTTTGACGCCTTCGCGGTGGGGGACCGGATTGACTACGTTTCCTGCAAGACGCTGGTTCCTTACGCCTCCAATACCGTTTCCGGCAACAAAAAGCTCAATGAGAAGGAAATAGAACTCACGCTGCGGCAGCCCAACCCCGGGAACATCCAGCCCAACGACGCCGTGGAGAACACCACCTGGACGCCCTCCGTCCACGTCAGCAACACGGTTTGCCGCCACATTCCCACCAGGGGCTTCCTGCTTACCACCAGGAAGCCGGTGCTGATTGAACGGTGCCGGTTTGAGAAGACGGGCATGCCTGCCATTCTGGTGGAGGATGACGCCTCCGGCTGGTATGAATCCGGTGTGGTCAGGGACATGGCCATCTCCCGCAACACCTTCATTCAATGCGGGGAGGCCGTCATCCAGATCGTTCCGCACGCCCCCCCAGCCGGAAGGAAACGTTCACGAGAACATCACCATCACCGGCAATACGTTTGACCTCAGGAACGGCACCGCCATCCGCACCCGCCATACCGGCAACGTAAAGGCGGAGAAAAACACCTTCACCAAAGACGGGAAAAACATTCCCGCGGAGAAGGCGGTGGATATCCGGTAGGGAGCCTCCCCTTTTACCGGTGCCGTGAAACATGCACCGTCACGGAGACGCTGTCCGTCCGCGGCAGGATGAACTTGCGCAGGGTGACGATCACGTGACGCGCGCCGAACTCCTTCAGGCAAACCTTTCCCATGTCCTCCGCCAGCGTTTCCACCAGCTTGCGGGGTCGCGCCATGGCTTCCGCCCTCAGGGCGCGGGCGATGGAATCATAACAGACGGTCCTGGAAAAATCGTCGTTCAGGCCAGAGAGGGCTTCATCCGGATAAAAAGTGATATCCGCCTTCAGGGTCTGCATGGAGGCGCGTTCCTCCTCCGGCACGCCGATGAAGGTATCCAGCTCCAGGCCGTTGATGTTGATGGAATCCTGCGTATCTGAAGGCAGGGCATAGCGGCGCATCAGCGTGCGCAGGACAAGCAGGTCCGGAACGATGATGTCCGGCCTGGCCTTGGAAAGCTGGGCAGCGTCATTATAGCCGGTCAGCACGGCGATGGACGTGATGCCCGCATGGTGGGCCGTCTCTATGTCATGCTGCATGTCCCCGATGAACGCGGTTTCATGGGCATGCAGCCCGTGCTGGGCCAGCAGGGTGTGGATATGGGCGTCCTTATGGCGGATGCCCGCGTGAATGGCTTCAAAATATTCCATCATGCCCAGCTCCCGGCACTGGATGTCGAACTCCTTGGCGTCCACGCTGGTGAGGATAAAGCAGCGCACGCCGCGCGCGCGGCAGAACTCCAGGAATTCCCGCGCGTTCGGCAGCACCTCCACCGGCGCGTTGGAAACGCGGAAGGCGTACCGGAAATGGTCTTCCAGTTCATTCAAATCCGCCTGGGGCAGCACGCGGGCATAATAGTCCGGATAGGGAAGCTGGAATTCCGCGCGGAATTCATCCCTGTCCATGCAGGGTTTTCCGTACTGGGAAAAAACGTAATTGGACGCGTCCAGCGTCAGGGCCAGGTCATCCACCAGGGTGCCGGACCAGTCGAAAATGAGATTCTTGAACATGGGAATGCGTATCGGGAAAAACTCAGTCCAGGGCGTACCGCATGGCGGCCAGCCCGAAGAAGGCGGCCGTCTCCACCCGGAGGACGATGGGGCCAAGCGTAACGGGAGAGAATCCGGCCTCCAGCGCCATGGCCGTCTCCTGGTCCGTAAAGTCGCCCTCCGGCCCCACCAGCAGGGCAGCACTCCGCACGGAGCGGGAGCGGGCTTCCTCCAGCACGTCCCTGACCGGGCGCACGCCGGGCACCAGGGAGGCGATCACGTTCAGCCCTTCCGGCGCTCCGCGGCGCAGCCATTCCGCAAAGGGAACGGGAGCCGCAACCTCGGGAAGCGTGTTCTGGCCGCACTGCTTGCAGGCCTCCAGGGCGATGCGCTGCCACTTCTGCCTCTTGGCCTCCGCCTCCCGCGCGTTCAGGCGCACGATCGTGCGGTCCGTCAGGAGCGGAACGATGGCGGAAACGCCCAGTTCCACGGATTTCTGAATGATGAGGTCCATGTTGGCTCCTTTGGGGACCGCCTGGCACAGCGTCAGATGGGCCAATTCTGGAGCGGGAGGACATTCCTCCCCCGGAGCCAGCAGCACCCCGGAACTGCGCGGAGGTTCCGCCACCACGGCATGGGCGGCGCGGCCGCAACCGTCAAAGACGACGCAGGAATCACCCTGTTTCAGGCGCAGAACCTTGGCGGCATGGTGCGCCTCATCCCCGCGCAGCTCCCAGGAGGGAGCGGCCCATTCCGAAGCCGGGAGGTAAAAGCGAGCCATGCGTGAAAGGGAAAAACGGACCTTACTTGTTCTTCAGGTAGCGCGCCGCCTTGTCGGCAAACGCCACGCAGGCCGGCTGGTTGCGCTTCTCATCCACCGTGGAGGCAAAGGCGTTCAGCTTGTCCATCTGGTCTTTGGTGAGCTGGGTGGGGATTTCCACCTCCACTTCCACCAGCATGTCCCCTACGTCCGAACTGCGGAGGGCTTTCATGCCCTTGCCGCGCAGGCGGAAGATCATGCCGTTCTGCGTGCCTTCCGGCAGCTTGATGGTGGCCGCGCCTTCCAGCGTGGGAACCTTCAGCCTGCCGCCGGAGACGGCCAGGGAAAGCGGAACCGGAACCGTGCAGCTCAGGTCGTTGCCTTCCCTCTGGAAAATATCGTGAGGTTTTACGTCAATAAACACGTGCAGGTCCCCGGTGGGGCCGCCGTGCACCCCGGCATCCCCTTCCCCGGCGATGCGGAGCTGGCTGCCCGTGGCCACGCCTGCGGGAATGCGGATGGTGATGTGGGAATCTTCCCTCACGCGCCCTTCCCCGCGGCAGGCGGGGCACGGGTCCGAGATGATTTCCCCGGTGCCGTGGCAGGTGGGGCAGGTGGACTGCTGGACGAAAAAGCCGCTCTGCTGGGTGATGATGCCGCGCCCCTGGCAGGTGGGACACGTCTTGAACGCTTCCTTTCCATCCCGGGCTCCGGTGCCGTGGCAGGCCTTGCAGGTCACCAGGCGCTCAATCTCCAGCTTCTTGGTGCAGCCCTTCGCGGCTTCTTCCAGCGTAATGTCCAGGTCATAGCGCAGATCGGAACCGGGCCTCTTGGAGGATCTCTTCTGGCCGCCGTGGCCACCGCCGCCGAACATGTCCGCAAAACCGCCCATTCCGGAAAACATCTGGGCAAAAATATCCATCGGGTCCTGGAACCCGCCTCCGCCATAGCCGCCGCCCGCGGCGGGACCGCCCTGTTCAAAGGCGGCATGGCCGAAGCGGTCGTAAGCGGCCTTTTTGTCCGCATCGGAAAGCACCTCATAGGCCTCTCCCAGCTCCTTGAACTTCTCTTCCGCGGAAGGATCGTCCGGATTGCGGTCCGGGTGGTACTTCAAGGCCAGCTTGCGGTAGGCCTTCTTGATCTCATCATCAGTGGCGTCCTTGGAAACGCCCAGGATCTCGTAATAATCTTTCTTAGCCATGTGGCGTGAATGTTAAAAAAACGGTCAAACTTGCGGTTCGGGTTCCGGAGTCTCGGCCACCACGACGTTTGCCGGGCGCAGAAGCCTGTCCTTCAGCTTGTATCCCTTGCGGATGACGCGGAGCACGGTGCCTTCAGGCTGGTCGGAGGGTTCGCGCTGGAGGGCTTCCTCCGTGGCGTGGTCAAACATGCTGCCCACTACCGGTTCAATGGCGCTCACGCCATTGCTGGAAAGGAATTCGTCCAACTGCTTCTTCACCATGCTCATGCCGATGTAAATCATGGAGGCGGTGTCCGCGCTGGCCGCCGCCATGCCCATTTCAAAATTGTCAATCACCGGCAGCAATTCTTCCAGCAGGCGCTGGTTGGCAAACTTGGCGCATTCTTCCTTTTCCTTCACCATGCGCTTGCGGTAATTGTCGTATTCCGCGGCGGTGCGCATGGCGGTATCCCTCCATTTAAGCAATTCCTCTTCCAGGGAAGCTTCCGCTCCTTTTTCCTCTGCGGGGGCGTCCTGGGCCTGTTCCAGAACTTCCTGCTCTTCCGCTTCCGCGTTCTTCTCTTTCTCTTCGTTGCTCATGCGGACAATGTAGATACTTTTACCGAATGCGTCAACGGCCTGCTAAGACATGGATGACGTTTGATGCGTGATGACCGGAACATGATGCAACTCATCTATGCAGAAAAGGGAATGGCGGCTTTCCGGCCAGCCTCCCTAAGCTTCCGGAACGCCTGCCTCAGGCAGCAGCCGGGCAAGCTTTTCCGCGCAGCCGTCCGGCAGCTCCACCACTTTCAGCCGGGCTGACTCTCCGCGCAGCAGGCTGACGGCGGACCGGGGAACGTCCAGCCAGGCGGACAGGAACAGGATGACGGCCCTGTTCGCCTTCCCCTCCACGGGAGGCGCGGCAATGCGCAGCTTCAGCACGCGTCCGGCACGGGGATCGTCCTCCCAGCCCGCGGCTTCGCTCTTCTTCGCGTTGGGAATGACTTTCAGGGCCAGCTTCATGCCTTGCGCCTTTCCGTCCCGGATTTCCCGCTTTGCCTCGCCACCAGGTCCGCGTACCTGATGAGGCCGCCCCCGAACAGGTCCAGGGCGCTCCCCGCCGTGGCGTCCATCGCGCCGCCGCTCAGGGCGTCTATCTCGTCAAAATCCTGAATACGGCTGATTCCGCCGGCATAGGTCATGGGCAGGCGGCGCCAGCTTCCCAGCATCTCCACCAGTTCCCGGTCAATGCCCGTGCAGAGGCCTTCCACGTCCGCCGCATGGATAAGGAACTCCGCGCAGTGCTCCGCCAGCATGTCCAGCGTCTCCGCCGTCACCCGGAGCTCCGTCAAGGTCTGCCACCGGTTCATGGCCACGACCCAGCCGCCCGGAACCCTGCGGCAGCTCAAATCCAGCACCAGGCGTTCCGCGCCCACGGCGGAAACAAGGTCCTTGAGCTTCCCCTCCAGAAATTTCCCCTCCGCATCAAACAGGCAGGAGGTGACGATCACATGGCTGGCTCCGGCTGAAATCCATTCCTTCGCGTTCCCCGGCGTTATGCCGCCGCCTACCTGGAGGCCGCCCGGCCACGCCGCCAGGGCTTCCCGCGCCGCAAGGTCGTTGCCGGGTCCCAGCTTGATCACGTGGCCGCCGTGCAGGCCGTCCCTGCGGTACAAATCCGCATACCATGCCGCGCCGCGGTCGGAGACGAAATTGGTGCGCAGGGAAGCGCCGTCCTGCGTCAGGGAACCGCCCACGATCTGCTTCACGCGCCCGTCATGTAAATCAATGCATGGTCTGAATCTCGTCACGCGGCCACTTTGCCCGCCCTATCCCCGCAGGTCAAGAAGGGATTACCCTCCGGCGCCGTCCGGAAAACGGGCGCGGAAAATTACACAAAACAGTCCCGGGCCTCCGCTTTACCGGATAACCGCCCCTGAACATCATTCAAGAAGCCGATGAAAAACAACCTCGTCAAAAACAACCTCCTTTCCTACTGCGCCGGGAGCGCCCTGTTTGCCCTCCTGGCCTTCCCACCTTCCGTTGCGGAAGCCGGAATCCATCTGCACGGTGAAATCCGCATGGCCCCGGGAGGACAAGTCAGCCTCCTGTATGACTCCTCCGGATTCCCTATCTGGGGCTATTCCGCATGCGGCCGGCCCATTTACGCCTATTCCCCCGCAGGCATGCCCATCTACGTCATCAGGGGCATCTACCGCGGCTGCTACGTTCCCGCCTGGAATCCCAGGCCGCATTATCACGGCCCCTTCTGGCCTGCGGGCGTCTGCCGCGGACGCCGCTCCGCGCATCCGCAGCATGGAATGGCGTACCCGTCTCCCCGTCCGCATTGCCGTCCCTACCGCCCCAGGCCCCCTTACGGCGGACTTCCGTCCCATTTCCGCCGCCGATGATTCCATCTATTTCTTGATTCTCTTCTGCACTTTTGAAACAAAAAAATTGATCGTCAATCAGAAAAAAATGTTTGACAATTTCTCTTTTTCATTGATAGTCTTTGGATAAGGATGTGTGTTGGCACCCATATTACAAAAATAGATGCTTTAAAAAAGTCAGATACTAATCTAAACGCTATCTTTCATACCAAATTTTATCAAAAATATGGTAAAAAAACTTCCTCTACATTTTACTTTCTATTTCTCTACAGATTTCATCTGCAGAAGTTCCTGCAGAAGTAAAAAGTGCATTGCATAGTGGTAGTGCGCGATTAGTGAGTAATGTAACAGAACGGGTAATTATTCAGACAATTGATGCGAAAACACTAAATGAAGAATCTCTTAACTCCCTTTTAGAAAACAAAGATATTGAGCATGTTTGTTATATCAATAGATTTTTTAAAAATATAACCAAGAAAAACAATTGTTTTATTGAAGCTCTTCAAGATAATGAATTTTGTAATTTTTTATTAAAAAATCCAGTTATCTTTCAGCAACTCGCAAAAGCCAACCGGGGTAATAGCGGTACTCTTAATGTCATTAGAGAAATTTGGCTAAGAGAAAACAAAAAGCTTGAGGGAATTGATTTGGTCTCTGCTTTAGGATGCGGACTTGAAGCACATCCAGAATTAAAAGAAGGACTTGAACAAAGTCTGGAGAGATATGAATTTTATAAAAAATCAAGAAATAATGGAGATTTATTTAAGCAATATGATCATCTAAACGCTTGGGAAATGGCAATTCTCTACCACCACCATCATAACGTTGAAGATTTGGAATGGGGACAGAGATTTAGTAAAACTAGAAATAAATTCAAATCAGAAAGTGCAGGCAGCGCAACTCAGTTCATTCCCTACAGAGAAAAAAATAAAAACGGAGTCAGTATACATGCCGGAGCTCCATTTTATGATTACAAACCAACGACACTAGCTATTTTAAATGAATATGGAGGTGTTTGTGGAGCAGTTTCTAAAGGAGCTGCAGGTTTTTTAGCGTCCCGCGGCGTTCCAGCTTATCCGATCGGACAACCAGGACACTGTGCTTTTGTATACAAAAATCTATCTGGTGAATGGGTCATCGGAAATAATATTTATGGCTGGGTTTGGTCCGGGGGCCACTCCGGTTGGAAACTTCCTGGGAGTTCAAATATGTCTCCATGGGAAGGACCTCCGGCAATAATTTCTTCCTTTGTGAGATTTGAGCAATTAAATGAAGCAAGAGATTCGGAATTATGCCGGGCTTACTCCAGCTTAAGCAAAAACAATATTAATAAAAATATTTTATCCCGTAAAGCTATCGAAAAAGCATATGGTAAAAATATTGCTGCATGGCAGGATTTTATTTCTATGCAATCCAGACAGATATCCACTGAAAAGAAATATCAGTTAGCTCAAAAAATTGTATACTCATTCCGTAAGGATCCTATAGCAGCACAATATCTTCTTGATCAATTCATACCATTGAATCTTAAAAAACAAGATAAATATAAAATAATTTCTCAAATTATACAAAAAGAACGAGTAGAAGACTCCGCCATTCAGTTGTACATGCAATCATTTTCAAAATGTTTGGCAAATGATATTCCTGAAATAAAAGGTAAAGTAATATATAATGTGCATAAAAGGCGTATATTTTATAGTGACTGGCTTTTATACTACAAAACCAATAAAATAAAATTTTCAACCAAAAAGAAAACCTTAATTATCTTGGAACAAGCTATTGAAGGATTATTACCCAACAGCTCCGAGTCAATCAAACATCTCAAATTCTATGCTGAATGTCAAAAACTGTGGAATGATCCACGATTGATTGAACTCGGAAATATCTTCTTAAAAAGACTTCTCAAGGAGGAAACCGATAATATCACAGGGATAAGAAATGAATTGATCAAAGTTGGAATTGATATAGCTACTCTTTCAAAAAATAAACATGATCTGGAATATTACCATTCCCTGCAAAAATAAATATTAGAAATAGCCATGCCAATTAATATTAACTTTTTAATTAGATAATTATGAAATTACATCAGAGAATACAAAGAATTTTAATCGCGTGTCTGATTTCTTTATCATCAGTCTATGGAAAAGATCGGACTATAGAATTTTCTGACCAACTGCCGCCGTGTCCCGCAGAATATCTTACTGATTGCCTATTAGCTTCTGATGGTTCAATCTGGATAACGAGCGAAGGACAGGGAATCTACTGTCTGAAACCTTTGGAAAAAGCGCAAGCGGGAAAAGAAAGCTGGTTGGACATATCCTATTATCATGGTCTCAAAAAAGAAACCAATTATTATTCCATTGCTGAAGATAAACAAGGTCGCATCTGGGTTGGCACGGATAATGAAGGGGTATCAGTATTTAATGGAGAGAAATGGAAAACCTACAATCGTGAAAATGCTTTGCTCGGTGAACGTATTTTTGACATAGCCGTATCTCCTGTAACTGGAGACGTTGCTATTGCTACCTCCGGTGGAGTGAATGTCTTTAAACCACAAACGAATCAATGGCTCAATCTAACGCGTGCAGAGGGTTTGGTGGAAGATCAAGTAGAAACTCTTGCCTATGATGATAAAGGAAACCTTTGGCTGGGTTATGCATGTGGAGGTGTTTCTCAATTATCTGAACAACAGAATTATAAGATTATCAATACTGAACAGGCAAAGTGGTACTGGGACAAAGAGAACCGGGTACGCCAACCTATAGAAAGTTTTGGTTCAGGTCTTCCTTCGAATTTATGTAATACAATATTGCCAACAAAAAAGGGCGATATCCTTTTAGGAACTAACAGTGGCTTGGCCTTCAAAAAAGGTACAAGTAGTTGGAAATACCTAAGGGGAGAAGATTGTCGTGACAAAAACCAGGGATTATGGAATGTCAAAGTGGACCGGGATATTTCTTCCAAAGCAGGAGTGTCGCTCCTACCGGAGGACTATGTTACTTGTTTAGCGGAAACCAAGGAAGGATGGTGGATTGGATTCCGCCAAAAGGGAGCTGTTTTAATTAATCCGCTCAATCTGAAAAAAAATAAATTAGGGATATTCCCAAAAAATATTAAGAATCCCTTTGTGAAATCGTTGCTTACTTTACCAAACGGAAGCGTATATGCAGCAACGTATGGACATGGCATTATCAAAATACACGAAGAGAAGAAAAGAAATCAATTAAAAGTCGCTGAGAGAGAGGATTTTCCATCTTTCCCGCCTATTCCTTCTATTAAAACTCGTGATGAACTGAATCAAGAAGCAGTTAAACTTAACCAAGTTGTTGATGAGGAAAACAACCATAAGGTAAAAAAAATCCCCTATGCTGTCGCATGGAAAGAGGACTGGGCGACAAAAGGAGATTGGTATGGATATTACGGCAAAGATTATGCTCTCCTGTGCGGGACCTGCAATATGGGAAATGATATTATAGCCAATTTGGATGTTAAAATTGATAGCAATCAAATATTAGGATTTCATAAGCAGAAAGAAGATTCTTTGTCTGTACGTCCCCATAATGATAATGCGTCATTAAATCCTAATGTACTATTTAATCCGAAAACAGGTACGCGTATAGCAACAGAATGGTCCGATAATGGAGAAGAATA
Organism: Akkermansia sp. GGCC_0220; assembly: GCF_017566105.1. Lineage (NCBI taxonomy): Bacteria > Pseudomonadati > Verrucomicrobiota > Verrucomicrobiia > Verrucomicrobiales > Akkermansiaceae > Akkermansia > Akkermansia sp. GGCC_0220. Next base: position 188,246 of record NZ_JABFCI010000003.1, on the reverse strand, counting down.
CGCATCTAAATTTGATGGGCCCGATATTTGGACAAGTATACAAGTACCAGAAGGATACCATTCTTGTTCACTGTATTTTTATAATTATCAAGGTAAAGATCATAATATAGGAACTTGGAGGGATTTTATTATTGAAGTTAGATCCGGAAAACTTGATGAAGGAGAAAAAATTCAAATGGCTCCAATTCTTGCACGTAGCCGAGTGAAGGATTTCCATGGTAGTGGTGTCTACAAAACATTCATTCTGTCCGGTCCCGAAACTTACAGCATACGAATTCTTAATAATTATTCAAGCGATGCTATACTAAACGGGCTTTTCATTAGCCGCATGGATCTTTTAAAAGAAAAAATGAATAGTATATTTAATAATAAAGATGTTTTTCTTCTTAATAAAAAAATCCCGATTACACCAAAGGGAATTTCTCAAGAAAGAAGTTTTCTCTTATCTTTATACCGCCACTTGAATGCAATAGAAAAAGAAACAGAATTTAAAAAAATATTGAATATATGGACATCGGAAGATCATGAAGCAGTGCAAAAAAAATTCTTGGAAGAGTGGTATCACAAACAAGATGAATATGCTATATACAGGTCACAAGAATTCTTTCCATTTAGTCCTAGAACATTACCTCTCACTGTAGATGAATGCGAAGTAATTGAATACATGGGTCTCGATTGGAAAAGTTATCTACCAAACAGTAAAGTTAAACCAAAAATTGAACTGGTAGAACTGCAAGAGAAAATTTCTTCTATGAGCCAAGCTGAACTAGATAAATTAAAAAATCAATACCAGAAAAAACTTATAGAAGAAATCTCGAAATCATACAAAAATAGAAATACAAAAGAAAATGAAGACTAAATTATTATGTATCATATTCTTGTCAATCCCAACTGCAATGGCATATGAAATGCGGTTATCAGGGCCAAATATCTGTAAACAAGATACAATATATCCTTATGAAGCTATCATGAAGCGCGAAAATGACGATAAGAAAAAAGGGAATTTGAAAGAGCTAAAATATGAGTGGTTTCTTCCAGGATTTATTCCAGAGAAGGCAGATGAAAAGACTCCAATAGCTAAAGTGCGCACCCCCAAAGTTGAGGCATTTTCTCCCGATCCTAAAAAATGGCCCAAAGCCTCAGCAGCATGTAATGGCAAAGCTATTTGGTCGCGAAGACCAGTACAAGAAGTCAAAACATCTAACCGAATAGATGTAACAATATCTCCACAACAACTAAGGTAAATAATATCAGGGGACTTGCCGTATTCCTATGGCAGTCCCCTATTCTAAGCAAGTTACTATTTATTTGCAACGGAAAGGCCATACCACCCTTCCCCGAGCAGCTTCACCAAGGTGAAGGAATATTCCCCCTTGCGGTTGGGCTCCTTGCTGCGGGAAAGCAGGACGCGCACGCGGAGCATGTCAAGTTCGTCATTAGCGTTCAGCACCCGGTATGGGGAATGCTCCATTTCCTCATTGATTTTAAACAGCATAAACAGTCGCTTGCCCGTTTCCGATTTTCTGGGAACATAAACCATGGGCCGCGCAATGCTGCGCTCCTCCGACCCGTTCATTCCGGGAGCGATCAGCTTGAACGCGTAGTTGTCCTTATTCTCCGACATGCGGTCCCGGATCATCCACACGCGGAATTCCGCGATGTCCTCCCCTTTTCCACGGACAAAATCCTCCCAGTTCACCGGCTGGTAGCGGGCGAACTGCTGCCAGTCCAGCTTCCAGGCGCCATCCTGTCCATCCTTGAAAAAGCAGAATTCCATGTCGGGCGTCTTTTCAAAGCCTATCAGCAACTGGGCGCAGGGATGCCCCTCCACCTCAAGCACGGCGAAACTTTTAGGCCCCACGGGCTTGCTGGCAATCACCTCAGGCGGAGATACGGCGTAATGCCTGACCATCAAAGGAAGCGATTGCAGGGAATTCCACACGAAGGAGGATTTCTGGACCACGTCCGGAGCGCTCAAATATTTCTGCGCCTCCACCAGGCAATTGCGCAGCAGGTCCTGCCGCTCCATCGGGGGAATGTGGCAGGGAGGCCAGAAACTGTAGTCCACCTTGTCCTTCAGCGTGGCCTGCAATTCCCCGGACAGCATCTCCGGCGTGGCGCAAATCCGCGCGGCGGCCCCTGAATCCCGGGATGCCTGGCGCTTCTGGAGCCAGAAAAAAAGGCCGCCGAAAAACAGCCCCAGCGCCATCATGAAGAAGATGACGGAAAGAATGCGCCCCAGCGCGCCGCCCGCTTTTCCGCCGCTCCTGCGCGCGGCAGGGGAAAGGGGCGGTTTATTGTCAGATAAATCACTCATTTTAAACCGGAAATACCCACAGAAAACAACTGCGGAAGGATGGTCAAACACTACCGGAACGCCAAGGGTAACGCAACGATAAAAAACAGACACATTTTTTTATCCCTTCCGGAGAAAATTGTTTCACATCCACAAGCGGGTGATGTACATTAAACCGGACGAGTTTCAAGAACTCCCACCTTACCTTTCACCCCTCCCTCTTTTTAACGCCATGTTTGGATCATTCACCACCGTTCCCGCCCCCAAGGGCAACAAGAATCCTGAATCCACCCCCAGCTGGATGGACGTAGCCAAGAGCCAGGACACCCCCGAACCGGTTGCGGAGGCCGTACCCTCCCCCGCTTCCTACGCCCCCACTACGCGCGTCCAGCAACTGACCCGCAACGTGCTGAACTCCGACGTGGAGGTTGTCGGCTCCCTGCGTTTTTCCGACGACCTGCTGATTGACGGCACCGTTGAAGGCGACATTTCTTCCGAAGGGGTGCTCTCCGTAGGCCAGAATGCCGTCATCCGCGCGGAAATCAACACCAAGTCCGTCATCATCCACGGCAAGGTCATCGGCAATGTAACGGTTACGGACCGCGTGGAACTGAAAAGCACCGCGGAACTCGTAGGCGACATCCAGGCCGCCTCCCTGGCTATTGAAGGCGGCGCGATCTTCATCGGCCATTCCACCGTAGGCGCCCCCACGGTAGGCACCGCCGGAGCCTCCGCCGCGAAGAAAGCGGCCCCCGTTCATACCTTCACTCCGGAACCGGAAGCCCCCGCCCCGACCAGCCAGAGCACGCTGGACATTGACGCGGAATAAGAAAAACCTTCCACCAGCCATTTTCAGGGGCGTCAAAGGAACGGATCGTTCTTTTGCCGCCCTCTTTGTTCCATGACTCCCTCCTTCCATCCCGTTCCACGGACCAGCAGCGCGCCTTCCGGGAAAATCAGGCGTCCCGCTCCGGCCCCGCCCTGGACGCTCCCGGCAGCCGCGGAAAGCAGGCCTGCGCCCACCCGGGAGGTGGAATGCTTTTCCTGCCGCAAAAACACTTCCGTTCCCGTCACGGCCGTTTCCGCCAGATGCGGGCACTGCTCCGCCTACATCAAGCTGGACGACGTCATTCTGCACAGCAGGACGCACAGAACGAAGGTGCAGACCTGCGGAAGCGTCACCGTGCAGGCCAATGCAGACCTGAAGGGACTGAACATCGAATGCCGGGACCTGGTCTTATACGGCAGGGCGTCCGGCGATTTTCTGTGCCGGGGCGTCTGCAAGATCAAAACGGACCAGCACATCTCCGGCTCCATCTCCGCCCGCAGGCTGGTGGTGGAAAAAAAGACGACGGTGCTGGTCACAGGAGTCATCCAGGTGGAAAACATCTGGATACAGGGTTCCCTGGAAGGAACGCTCACGGCGGATGAAACCGTTACCATCCACCGGCACGCCAAATTCCTGGGGGACATCACGGCGCGCCGCCTCATCATTGAGGAAGGGGGGGCGCACCAGGGCTCCTTTACCCGGCTTACGTGACATGAACCTTCCCATCTCCATCCGCGGCGCACGCCAGCACAACCTCCGGAACCTGGACCTGGACCTTCCGTCCAACAAGCTGATCGTGTTCAGCGGCCCTTCCGGCTCCGGAAAATCCTCCCTGGCGTTCGACACGCTTTTCTCCGAATCCCGCAGGCGTTTCCTGGATTGTCTTTCGGCACGGGCCAGGCAGGGCATGGAACAGCCGGAAAAGCCGGAGGTGGACAGCATCACCGGACTGCCCCCGGCCCTGTGCCTGGAACAATCCGCCAGGCAGCAGAGTTCTCGCACCCTGCTGGGGAGCATCACGGAAATTCTGGACTACCTGCGCATCCTGTATGCGGCTGCCGGCACTCCCCATGACCCGGAAACGGGCAAGGAACTGGTGCGCAAAAGCCCGGACCAGATTACGGAGGAACTCGTCTCCCTGCCGGAACAGACGCGCCTGGTCCTGGCCGCTCCGGCGGAAGCCCTGCTGGCCCAGGATCCTGCGGCGACTCTGGGCGACTTCCAGCGCCAGGGCTTTCTGCGGGTCTATTGGAACGGGGAAATGCAGGATATTGAGGAAATAGGCTCCCCGGCTCCTCCCCCGCCGGATGCCGCCCTGGTCATCGACCGCATCATCGTCCGCGGGGAAAACACGGCCTCCCGCCTGGCGGACTCCCTCCAAACGGCCCTCCGGATCAATCCGGACGAGGTGCGGGCCATCATCACCAGGCCGGGGGAAGAAACTACCGTCCAGGCCTTCCATACCCGCTACCGCAACCCGGAAACGGGCTTCCTGCTTCCCCAGCTTACGCCCCGCCATTTCTCCTTCAACTCTCCACTGGGCGCGTGCCCTTCCTGCCAGGGCTCCGGCCTGAATGAGCGGGAAAAAGGCCCATGCTCCGCCTGCGGCGGCCTGCGGCTCTCCCCCCTGGCGCTGGCCGTCACCATGCACACGCCGGACCGCGCCTATAACCTGGCGGAACTGACGGCTCTACCGCTGGAAGACATGGCCGGAGAGCTGGAACGGCTGAAGACGCCCGCCTCCCTGGCGGCGGCGCTGGACCCGCTCATGAAGGAGATCAACAAGCGCGTGCGCTTCCTGAACGAACTGGGCCTTTCCTACCTCTCCCTGGACCGGCAGGCAAACACTCTTTCCGGCGGGGAACTGCAAAGGGCGCGCCTGGCCTCCCAGCTGGGCGGCGGTCTTTCCGGGGTCCTTTACATCCTGGACGAACCTACTGCCGGACTTCACCCCGCCGATACGGACCGCCTGCTCCGCGCGCTCCGGACGCTCCGGGACCAGGGCAACACGGTCCTGGTAGTGGAGCACGACGAACAAATTCTGAACGCGGCGGACCATCTGGTGGACATGGGCCCCGGCTCCGGCACCCACGGCGGCCGTATTCTGGCGCAAGGTCCCCTTCCGGAAATTCTGGAAAACGCCGAGAGCCCTACCGGAGCATGGCTCTCCGGCAAACGGAGCATGCCCGCCTCCGGACACAGGACGGTTCCCACCGGGCATCTGGTCCTGGCCGGGGCGGACAAGCACAACCTCAACAACGTCACCCTGAACATCCCGGTAGGCACGCTGACCTGCATCTCCGGGCCCTCCGGTTCCGGAAAATCCACTCTTGTCCGGGACTGCCTCATTCCCGCGGTCAGGCAGGACATCCCCGGGAAAAAGGGCGTTCCGCGCCGCGTGCAGGGCTCGGAACACTTCAACCGCCTCGTCGTCATCGACCAGTCGCCCATCGGCAGGACGCCGCGCTCCACGCCGGCCACAGCCACCGGACTGCTCCAGGTTCTGCGCCCCCTTTACGCCCAGCTCCCTCTTTCCAAGCAAAGGGGATACACGGCGGCGCGCTTTTCCCCCAACATCCGCGGGGGGCGCTGCGAACGGTGCCTGGGCACGGGCATGATTGAAGTGGACATGAACTTTCTGGGCAACGTCACGATGCCCTGCGACGCCTGCCAGGGCCAGTGCTACAACCGGGAAACGCTGGAAGTCACCTGGAAGGGAAAATCCATCGCCCAGGCGCTGGCGCTGACGGTGGATGAAGCGGCGGAATTCTTCTCCTCCCTGCCCCGGGCCGCCGCTATCCTGAAAAGCATGCAGGACGTAGGCCTGGGATACCTCAGCCTCAACCGCCGGGCAGACACCCTCTCCGGCGGGGAATCCCAGCGCATCAAAATAGCCGCGGAGCTGGCCAAGGCCCCGGCCTGGAAACTGGCGGAGGACGGCAAGCGCGCCCTCTTCATTCTTGACGAACCTACCAGCGGCCTCCACTTCAATGAAGTGGCCCTTCTTCTGACGGCTCTTTTCCGTCTGAGGGACGCCGGGCACACCATCCTCTGCGTGGAACACCACAAGGACCTGCTGAACGCCGCGGACTACCTGGTTGACATGGGCCCCGGAGCCGGAAGACATGGCGGAAACATCGTGGCGGAAGGAACGCCCGCCGCCGTAGCAGCCATGCCGGAAGCCCCCACGGCGCCGTGGCTTCTCGCCCGTTAAGGAAGAATAATTATTATTATCTTGACGTTTTTCAGGCTTTTATCTAGCAATATGGGAATTCCTCTCTGCTTTTCCGATGAATCCCCGTTCCTTTTCCCTAGCGCTGCTGGCGCTGTTTCTTCTTCCTGAAACACTCCATGCCACGCCCGTATTCCTTGAAAACGTCTCCGAATCCGGCGGATGGTATGACTGCAACAAGAAAACCAAATGGAAGTGGGGCAGCGGTTCCATGACAGACCGTCCTTCCGGCTACTACAGCCCGGACAATCCCGTAGACAGCCAGCTCTGCTGGGCAGCGGCGGCCTCCAACGTTCTTCAATGGTGGCAGAATACCAGAAGCGACCTCTCACCTACGACCCCCAACGGAAAATCCTCCACTTACGGCAACATGCCGGAAGCCTGCCAGCTGCGCATTTACCAAACCCTGGCGACGAGCTGGACTGACAAGGGAGGGTCCGTGGAACAGGCTTACAACTGGTGGTTCAACGGAGGAATGCTTCCCTCCGCCTTTTATGGGACCGACTCCACGATCAGGGACAACCCCTCCTCCGAAGGAGGCTACTGGAAAGAGCTGAACCTGACCGTGACCTACGACAAGTGGGGAACGCCGGACAACACCCCGCTGTTCAATTCCTACACCTTCTGGGAGGGCGATACCAGGGACGGAATCTACAGCGTTTTGAAAAACAGCATCAACAACAACTGGGGAACCACGCTCAGCATCGGCGAGTACGGAACCGGCCACGCCATCACCATGTGGGGCTATGATATGGACGCGGACGGGAACCTGATTATCTACCTGACGGATTCCGATGACTATGCATTGGGAATGTTCCGGCAGAAAGTTATCGTGGACGATGAGAAACACATCTATCTGACCAGCGTGGACGGTGAAAACAACGTGTACGGCTATAATTACGGTGAAGCAGGCCTGACCGGCACGCGGCTGGGCGAACTTCAAAGCTTCACCGCCCCGCTGGGAGACCTCAGGATTCCGGAACCCGGCACTGGAATTCTCTCCCTCTGCGGCGTATTCCTTGCCGTGTCCCGCCGCAGGCGCATCCTGCGGTAAGGCCATCCGAACTCCCTTCTCTCTCAAAAACGGGTCTTGATTCTTGCCGGGGAAATGTGCAGAATCGGGAAACGCATAAGTTCAGAAGAGCATGAATTGTTCCAATGTTCTCCAGTGCGGTTACCTGTGAAATGAATGACGCTTCCAACAACCACGGCGAGCTGGAAAGCACCGTCTCGACCTATTCCGTCGACATAGAAACCCTTCAGCAGATAGCCCTGAAAGGAGACGCCCAGGCACTGTTCCAACTGGCGATCAGTTATGAACAGGGGCGCGGGGTAGCGGAAAACCAGCAGGAAGCCTTCTACTGCTACCAGCAGGCGGCGGAACTGGGCCACGTGACAGCCCAGCTCAACCTTGGCTGGGCCTACTCCAACGGCATAGGCGCCCCGCAGGACAATGACAAAGCCTTTTACTGGTACCGGAAAGCCGCCGAGCAAGGCCATCCCACCGCGCAATTCGACCTCGGATTCTGCTATATCAACGGGCTGGGCGTGGAAAAAGACGAAAACCAGGCCATCACCTGGTACAAAAAAGCGGCGGAACAGGGTCACGCGGTAGCCCAGCTCAACCTCGGCTGGATTTACGCCAACAGCGCCAGCCAGAAAAACTGGGAACAGGCCGTGTACTGGTACAAGCAGGCCGCGGAACAGGGGGATCCCCGTGCCCAGTACAACCTGGCCTGGTGCTACGGCAATGGAAGCGGCACTCCCCGGAATCCGCAAAAAGCCGCCTACTGGTATGAGGAGGCCGCCATGCAGAACCACGCTACGGCCCAGTATAACCTGGGCTGGTGTTATGAAAACGGTTTCGGCGTGCAGCCGAATATCGACAAGGCGCTGGTATGGTACCACAAATCAGCCCTCCAGGGCCAGATCACGGCCCAATACACGCTGGGCTGGTGCTACGGCAACGGCCGGGGCATGGAAGTGGACATGGCCAAAGCCGTCCACTGGTACACCAAGGCCGCCGAACAGGGCCATACAACGGCCCAGCTCAACCTGGGGTGGTGCCACCTGAACGGCAAGGGAACGCCCGTCAACCGGGAGGAAGCCTTGAAATGGTATCTCAAGGCGGCGGAACAGGGCAACGCCACAGCCATGTTCAATGTGGGCAACTGCTACGCCCACGGCTACGGCATTCCGCAGGATGACGAACAGGCGGCGGAATGGTACCAGAAAGCCGTCAGGCACGGCAACAAAAAGGCCGCCAGCGCCCTGCGCCACCTGGCCTCCAAGCAGGAAAAAGAGAAAAAACCGGATGCGGAGGCCTGAAAAAACGCTTCTTCTTTTTACAAGAATCGGAGAATCCCTTTTCGCAGCGCAGCAGCCATCAAAAAACGCAGGGAAAAAATATATCCCCATGGCTTAAAGAAAAAACGTCCGCCTGGGATTGAAGGCCCCCAGCCTTCATCAAGAAGCCGCCGCATTCCATCACCGCCGCCTCTTCCTCCCACCGTCCGCCGGGCCTTTCCGGGACAACCTTTCCACCGCCTCCGGCAGCCGTGTTGCGCCATCGCCGCCCAGCACGACGTCAATATCCTCAAGAGCGCGAATCAGATCGATCACTTCCCGCCGGGGCAAGGCCCCACCCGCAGACATGCAGAAATGGGTGCGGCACGCCAGCGGCCTTCCCTGGTAAATCATGCACTTCCCCTGCCCGTTCAGAAATGGGCAGCTTCCGTCCGGCGGCAGCTCCACGCGCGTGCGTCCGGCGGCGCGCCACGCCTTCCAGGCCATCCACGCCTCCCCCAGCGTCACATGCGGCGTCTCTCCTGTCAGCCGGAACCGGCAACAGTCCGCCACGCCCGTGCAGGAACGCTGCGCCCGGGAAGCGCGGAGAGCGCCTTCATCCAGAAGGCGCCGCACTTCCATCAGCATTTCAGCGGAGGGAACAGCTCCGTCCGCTCTTCCATGACGGCACTTCCCCGGCGCCATGACTGCGGCGGTTAATGCGTCAGGCCGTCGGCCTTCGCCTGGTTCCAATACGCGTACTCGGAACGGTTGAAGTCCACATACTCCGGAGACAAATCCGTGGTGTACACCGTATGGGAAAACTCGCCCCGGTTCAAATTGATATCCACCTGGAATGCGGAAACCTGCACGGCCTGCCGCAATTCGTCCGACGGAGTATCCGCCTGCATGCCGCCGCGGCAGGCGGCCAATCCGGCGATGTCGATGTCGATCTTCTCTTCATCCACCTTCGCGCCGCAATAGCCCACGGCATGGATAATGCGCCCCCAGTTGGGATCGTTCCCGTTCCAGGAACTCTTCACCAGGGATGACTTGGCGACGGCTTCCGCCGCCTTCTTCGCTTCATCCTCCGTACGGCCTCCGGTCACATGCACGGTCACAAACTTGGTCACGCGTTCGCCGTCCTGCACGATATGCTTGGCCAGCTCCAGCATCACATGGGCCAGAGCCTGCTGGAACGCGTAAATATCTTCCGGGGATTCCAGCTTCACGCCGGAAGCGCCGTTCGCCATCACCAGCACCGTGTCGTTCGTGCTCATGTCGCCGTCGATGGTGATGCAATTGAAGGAACTTTTCACGCCGGACTGCACGCACAGCTCCAGCACGTCGCGGGAAATGCCCGCGTCCGTCGTAATAAAGCACAGCATGGTAGCCATGCAGGGATTGATCATGCCCGCGCCCTTGCAGCACGCGCCGATGCGCACGGGCCTGCCCTGCACCATGAACTCAATGGCAATGATCTTCTCCTTCGTATCGCTGGTCATCACGGCCTGGGCCACCTCGTGCCCCTTGTCGCGGGAAAGGCCTTCCGCCAATTCCGGGAACTTCGGGTAAATGCGCATCATGGGCATCGGCAGGCCGATCACGCCGGTGGAGCACACGGCCACTTCCGCAGGCTTCAGCCCAAGAAGTTCCGCAACGCTCCTGCACTCGCCCCTGGCGTCTTCCACACCCTGGGCTCCGGTACACGCGTTCGCATTCCCGCTGTTCGCCACGATGGCGCGGATATTCCCCTTCCGGAGGTGCTCCCGGCTCACCTTCACGCAGGCGGCCTGCACTCGGTTGGTCGTGAACGTGCCTGCGGAAACGCAGGGTTCCGTGGAATAAATCAGGGCCAGGTCCAGGCGCGTGGCCGTAGGCTTCTTGATGCCGCAGCTTACGGCGCTCCCCACAAAGCCCTGGGGCGCGCAAACGCCCCCGTCAACCGGAATATAGGATGAATCATTCATCGTCTTGAAGTGCCTTCCAGCGTATCAAAAAACTACAGGACCCACAAGCCTTCCGTTTCATCGAACCCGCACATGATATTGAAGGACTGGACGGCCTGGCCGCCCGCGCCTTTCACCACATTATCCTCCGCGCTCATCAGAATCACGCGGTTCGTCCGGGGATCATAAGCCCAGCCGATGTCCACGCAATTCGTCCGCGTCACATTCTTGGTATCCGCAGGCTGGTTGCGGCCCAGAAGGCGCACGAACGGAGCCGCCGCATAAGCTTCTTCCAGCAGGCGGCCGACGGACTCGGGATCCGCTCCCTTCTTCACCCTGGCCGTAATGGTGGAGCAAATGCCCGTATTCACGGGAATCAAATGGGGGGTAAAGGACATCACCACCGTCTTCCCGGCGGCATGGGAAAGCTCCTGCTCAATCTCGCTCAAATGGCGGTGCTTCGGCACGCCGTAAGCATGGAAACTCTCATTGCACTCGCAGAACAGCAGGGGAATGGACGCCTTGCGCCCTGCGCCGCTCACGCCGCTGCCGGAGCAGACCACGACGTCCTCCGGCTCCAGAATGCCGGCCTTGAACAGGGGAATCAGGGGAAGAAGGATGCTGGTGGGATAGCAGCCGGGGGAAGCTACGATGCGCGCCCGGGCAATCTCCTCCCCGCGCCACTCCGGCAGGCCGTACACGGCCTCCTGCATCAGGGCCGTATCCGGATGGGCGTTGCCGTAATACTCCTCGTACACTTCCGGGCTGTCCAGGCGGAAATCCGCGCTCAGGTCAATCACGCGCACGCCGCGGTCCACCAGGCCGCGGGCATAGGAAGCGGCCACGCCATGCGGCAGCGCCAGGAAAGCCACCTCCGCGCCCGTGGCGGCAATCGCGTCCACATCGGAATCCGTAAACTTCAGGTCGGAACCCGGAACCTGCCGGAAACGGGGAAACACCTCCCACAACGGCTGTCCGGCATACTGGCGGGAGGTAGCGCACACCAGCTTCACTCCGCGGTGATTCAACAGGATGCGCAACAACTCCTGTCCGGTGTAGCCACTGGCCCCGACGACTGCAACTTGAACTTGCTTCATGACAAAAAAGATATGCTATGAAAAAAGACTCTTGCCAACACTAAAGTTTTCCTATATACACCTCGCCGTCGCAAGACACGGCCCCGGTCGGTCCGATTTTATCGGGTTGTAGCGCAGTCTGGTAGCGCACCTGCATGGGGTGCAGGGGGTCGCAGGTTCGAATCCTGTCAACCCGACCACTTTTAACCGCTGTAAGTTGAAAAGCTTACGGCGGTTTTTCATTTTCAGGCATATTGAAATAATTGCCGTCCGCCTGCCTCTCAACATCATGGGGATGTGGGTCTTTCTATCCATGAGCCCGCGTCAATGCGGAAAAATTAGGAAAAGGAGAAAAGCACGTGGAATCGTTGTATTCTGCCCATTTGGCGTTTCCGCCTGACGTTGCATGCGGGATGACTTCTTTTTGAAATACATGCAAATTCCTTTCGCAAGGTGTCTGTCCTGAAACAGGTTCCCGAATAATCAGGAGATATGTATCCAAGGAAAAACAGGATGTTCACCAGCCGGGGTTATCCCGAACCAATTAGACAACAATCATGAATGAGATTATCACGATTAACGGAATCCTGATGACCACGCAGAATGAATTTTCCGCTCATGCAGGAAACGCAAGCATTCACGTCACGGCACAGGAAAAGGAAAAATGGAACTCAGGCGGTCAAGGACCTAAAGGAGACAAGGGCGATCCGGGAGCCCCGGGACCGGAAGGCCCCCAAGGCCCCAAGGGTGAACCCGGCATCCAGGGCCCTGCCGGTCCACAGGGCCCCAAAGGAGACAAGGGGGATAAAGGTGACGCTGGTCCCGAAGGTCCGCAAGGTTCCAGCGTGCCTCCTGGCTGCTTCATGTGGTTCTGCGGCAGCACAGCCCCGAACGGCTGGCTGGAATGCAATGGCACGACTCTCCAAATCAGTCAGTATCCTGAATTGTACGCGGCAATCAGCACCACCTATGGCGGCGACGGTGTAGCTACCTTCGCCCTTCCCGACTTGACAAGAGACAGGGGATTGTTCATCCGTTCCACTTCTACAGAGAGAACTGTAGGCAGCGTGCAAGGGGATGCCATCAGAAACATTAAAGGAGCCTTTGGATTTTTGGGAACTGGTAAATCTCAAGGCTGGGCGACTAATTTAGAAGGCGCCTTCGGGTATATCCAAGACACGACAAATCGAAACACAGTTTCTATGTCAAGTACTGGCACGTTAAACAATACTACTAAACAATGGACTTTTGATGCATCCAAATCTGTACCCACTGCTGAAGAAAACCGTCCCGTCAATATAGCCTTCATGCCAGTCATCAAATACTAAGACAAATTTCAAGGACAGTCCTACGGACCGTTTCAACCGCTGCAGGTACCAACCTGCAGCGGTTTTTCTTTTTCTCAAAGAAAATCCTGGCCGCCTCTCCATGCGATAAAAACCATTCTCCAAATAAAGGATTCTTCTTTTATATTGTTAGCTCTTGAAGCCTTTGCTATAGAAACGGGCATCCGTTGGCCAGCCAGTACCACAAAATGCTCCAGCCGCCTGTTCCGGAAAAACAACTTCATTGACACAGGGAGTAACTCATATGAAAAAAATCCTGTCGTTTCTCACCATTTCACTGGTTTCCCTTCTCTCCGCCCAGGGAGCGAATACCCCCAGCGGCAGCATTCCCTTTGAGCTGGGCACTGCCAGCCGTATTTACGTGAAGGGGAGCGTCAATGGCAGCCGTCCCCTGCGTTTTCTTTTTGATACCGGAGCCACATCCATGGTCATCAGCACCAATTCCCTGAAAGGCGTTCCAATGGAATTCAACGAGACCGTCGTCAACCACGGCGCCACAGGGTCCGATGAAGTCCGCGGAAGCACGGAGAACCAATTCACCATCGGGGAACAAGCCATGGAGCACGTTCCCTTTATTGCCATTCCCTACTCACCGGACCAGTGGGACGGCGTGCTGGGCCTCTGGTTCATCCAACGGCAGGTAACGGAAGTAAACTACACGGACCGGAAGATTTACCTGTATCCGCACGGTTCCTATACGCCGCCGGCGAATGCCATCCGCCTGAAGATTGAGTACGTGATGGGCGTTCCGGTTGTCCTCGCACAAGTGACGGTCAACGGAAAAACCCACCAGCTCCGTTTATCCGTGGATACCGGCTCCGACCGCGTTCTGGACCTCAATACGCCTTTCGTCAAAAAACATCATTTGCTGGGCAGCCAAAAGCCGTTTTCCCTTTCCCGCATTTCCAGTTCGGATTCCCATACCGGGGTTCTGGAAAACGTCATGTTCGACAGCATCCAACTGGGCGGCTGCAAGCTTCCGCTCATCCCCGGCGCCTTCTCCACCGTCACCAGCGGTATTCAGAGCATCGCGGAAATGGACGGCGTCATGGGCAACAACCTGCTGAAACGGTTCAACATGGTCTATGATTCCCGGGAAGGGTATATTTACCTGATTCCCAACAATCTGCTTTACACCCCGTTTTACGACTGCCTGCTCCGTCCGCAGCCGGACCCGGCCCTTTCCCCCGGGAAGTAAGGCGTTCCGTCAACGCTCCACCCTACCGGGCGCTTCCGCGCAGGTTGATGATGCGCGTGCAGAGGTCCACCAGCCTGTTCCCCATGCGGGAATGCAGAACCCGGTAGATGCCGAAGAGGGCGCACCGCACGCGGAGATCGTTCCCCTTGGCAATGTGTCTCAGCAGGCGGAAGGGGGATTCCGGGGATTTGACGAACTCACACCATTCATACTTGTCCAGCAGCGCCCGGACGGCGTCCAGGGCCTCCTTTTTTTCTGCCGCCGTCTGGTTCAACAGGTTGGAGGAAAAGAGCTGAATACTGCCGTTCAGCCAGTTCAGCACCGTAATCCCGGCTCTTTCCAGCACGCCCTGTTCCCGGTAGGCCGCCGCAATCAGGTCGATGCGTTCCAGAGCCGGATAAAAGCCAGAACCCTTTTTGTCCGGGGCCTTGTACACGTTCACCAGGGAGTCCGGGCGGGTAGGACGGTAGATGTACAGGCAGTCCGGTATTTTCACGATTCTTTTCACATAGGGCTGGAGCAGGTTGTTGAAGAGGGCGTCGCTCCCCTGCCGCATCCCCGCCCTGAAGCGCAGACCCGTTTTTTTCAGGAATTCCGCCCGGTACAGCTTGTCCCAGCACAGTTCGCTGAACGGACCCATCGTCGTGAAGTCATAGTTACCGCAATGCCATTCCGGGCATTGCAGGCCGTTGAGCATGCTCCAGCGGACGGAGAGGGGCATGTCCCCCGCAATCGTCGCCCCCATGCACGCCACGTCCGCCCGGTATTCCTCCGCCGCCAGATACAGGCGCTGGAACATGACGGGGGAAATGTAGTCGTCCGGGTCCACAAAGCCGATGTATTCCCCGGAAGCCGCATCCAGCCCGGCGTTCCGCGCCGCCGCCACGCCCGCATTCGGCTGGTCGATGACGACGAACCGTTCATCCGCGGCTTCATATTCCCTCAGGATGTCCAGGGTTCCATCCCCGGAGCCGTCGTTGATGCAGATGATTTGAATGTCCCGGAGCGTCTGGGCGCAGACGGTATCCAGGCATTTTTTCATGAAGGGGGCTACGTTGTAGCAGGGAATGATGATGGAAACGAGCGGCATGTTTTTATGAAAATAAAGGTTAGCGTGATGAAGAAGAGTTTAATTGACGGAAGAGGTCCATCCACGCGGCGCAGACGGCATCCATCGCATAACGGGCCGCCTTGTTCCGGGCGGCTTCCCCCATGCGGCTCCTTAGCTCCGACTGTTCCATCAGCCGGATGATGGCTCGGGCTAGGGCGTCCGTATCCCCGGGGGGAACCAGCAGGCCGTCTTCTTCCGGGGAAATGACGTCCCGCGGACCGCACGGGCATTCAAAAGCCACGCACGGCACGCCGCACGCCATGGCTTCCACCAGCACCATGCCGAAGCCTTCAAAGAGAGAGGGGAATACCAGCATGGAGGATTGAAGCAGTTTTTCCTGCACCTCCCCTGTAGCTCCGCGCAGCAGCACGTTTTTTTCCAGCCCTTTTTCCCGGACCAGGCGTTCAAGAGAACCGCGCTCCGGACCGTCCCCCCAGATTTCCAGTTTCCAGTCCGGATGAACGGAGGCCACTTTTTCCCACGCGCGTACCAGCAGGCCGAATCCTTTCACCGGAACCAGCCGCCCAACGGCCACAGCTGTCGGACGGTCCAGGGAGGCAACCCGCTCCGGCCGCCATACGCACGGATTGGGAATGACATGCACTCCCCGCCTGCCCTTCCAGTTTTCTTCCCGGTCCTGCCGGGTGAGAACGACGGTAGCGTCATAGGTTCCCCTGCGGAGGCCGAATTCATAGAAGTCGGAAAGAGCAGCCATTACGCGCGCACGGATTCCCCCCTGAAGCCGCGCATAGTCCTTCCGGTACGTTCCGGAGTAGTGGAATTCGCGCACGGTTTTCCACGGCTTTCCGCGCGACAGGCGCGGTATCATGAATTTTTCCGACTGTCCGACGGAGACGACTATATCCGGACGGAGTTCATCCAGCGCCTTCCGCAGAGCTTTCGCATGCCTCCTGCGCCGGACCAGAATGCCCTTCAGCACATACAGGAATCCCTTCCAGTCGTCCTCATAGTAGTTCACACCCAGGTGAACCACCTTCACGCCCGGAGAGAGGGAGGAAGCGGTCCTCCGGGAATCGTTGGCCGTCACCAGCATTATTTCATTGCCGGGGATGGCGGCCAGGGCGGCAGCCTTGGCGCGGGTCACGGCCTGAATGCCGCCCGCCGCGTCCAGATCATCCAGTACATAGGCTATTTTCATCTCCGTTATTCCTTTCTTCCGTTTTTGGTCAGAATGAGGCCCGTCAGGACCACTCCGAACGGTATGGCCGCCAGAGTCAGCAACGGCCGCGGTGATTCCCGCAAAAAACCCGGATTGCGGGCCAGCAGGGAGGCGGAGACGTAATGAACCGCCTCCATGAACCGCCGACGCCGGGAGGGCTGGTATTTCATTCCCTCCTTCCGCAGAAAGGCGAATCCCCGCGGGTTGAGCACGTATTGGCGGAACATGTTCCTGGAGGAGCCGTCCTCCCGGTATTCCACCAGGCAAAGCACCTTGTTCATCGTAAGCAGCGGGGCGACGCGGTCCGCCAGCATGTACTTGTAGCCCAGCCCCACGTATTTTTCACCGGGAAAGACGGGATACGGCGGCAATTGCTTCATCAGCGCGGTGCGGTACACCAGCTTCTTGTCTCCGCGGCCTCCCGCCGCATAAAACCCGGTCAATGTGGTTTCCTGCACATCTCCTGCAAAGGCCGTGCCGATGAGTTCGCCCGTCTTCACGTCCGCATCCAGCCCTGCCAGTCCGGCCACACGGTCACTTCCGTGACGTTCCCAGAATTCCAGGATGGAGGCCACGGCGTCTTCCGGCATCAGGTCGTCGGAATCCAGGCAGACATTAAGTTCCGTGTCCATCAATTCATACGCGGCATTGTGGGCGGCATGCATGCCTCCATTTTCCTGATGGTGGCAGCGTATGTCCAGCGCTCCTTCCCGCATCCATTCCTTCACCAGTTCCTCCGTGCCGTCGGTGGAGCCGTCGTCCACCACCAGCCAGATAAAATCACGGCAGGTCTGCCGCCGCAGGCTTTCATAGCAGTGGCGCAGGCAGTCCGCCCTGTTGAAGGAGGGCGTGAAGACGGTGAGCAGGGGTTTCATGCTTCACCTCCCTGTGACAGATAGAGTTCCTGAAGCTTTTCCGCATTACGGACGATGTCCAGCCCCGCTTCACGGATGAAGGCGGACGCATCCGTCCGTTGCCAGCCGTCCGCCAGTTCCGCTATTTTCCGCGCCCAGGCGGCGGGGGATTTTTTCAGGGACATAAAATTCACATGGCCCGGGACCACCGCGCCATCCCCCGGCACCCGGTCGGACGCAACCACGGGCAGCCCCGCTGCCTGCGCTTCCAGCATCGCAATGCCGAAGCCTTCAAACTGGGAGGGGAAGACAAAGACATCCATCCCCTGCACCAGGGCGGCAACGTCATCCCTGCCGCCCAGCAGGCGGATGCTGCCGTCCCATTCAGGCCGCTCCGCCTCCTGCCGGATCCTGCCCTCCCCTTCCCCGCCGCTTCCCACCAGCGCCAGCAGGGCGTCCGGCCTTACCGCCAGCAGGGCGCGGAAGACGCGCAGCAGGAATTCGTGGTTTTTGGGCCAAGAAAAATTGCCGATGTGGCCCACTACCAGCCTGCCTTCCCAGCCCATTTCCTTCCGCACCCGCTCCTGGACCTCCGGGGAATAGGTGAACCGCCCAGCGTCAATGGCGTTCCGGACGACGATGGCGTCACGCGCGCCCCTGCGGCCGAAAAGCCAGCGCCCGCACAGTTCGTTGCACGTGAAGCGGTGCGTCAGGCAGGGACGCATCAGGTGCTTGAGCACGAAGCGGAACAGGGAGTTTTTATCAATTCCTACCGGAGAGCTGTGGGCATGCGCCGCAATGAACGGAATGTTCCGCGCCGCCGCCTCACGATATACCCAGTAGCCCAGCTCGGAACAATGGCCGTGAACCATCCTGTATTCCGAATGTCCGTCAAAAAAAGCCGCTATTTTTTCCTGATACGCCGCCAGACCGCGCAGGGTGATGGGCGGCAGCCTGTAAATCCGCCCTCCCAGCCTCCGGATTTCCTCTTCATAAATGCCGGGCGTCTCCCGGTGCACCAGAAAGTCAAACTGGAGCTTGCTGCGGTCCATGCGGCGGTAATAATTCATCACCATCGTTTCCGCTCCGCCGCGGTTCATGATGGTGAATACCATGAGCACTCGTTGAGGGGTCATTTTGCCAGAATTTTTTTAATGGTCAGAAGAAGCAGGTACAAACCGGGGACGAACCCCAGCTTCACGGTCAGAAAAAACACTTTCCAGTGGGGAGGGAGAGATGCTGTGGGTAGTCCTTTCACCGCCTCCCGGCACCAATCCCGTTTCAGCAGTTCATGGAGAATACGGCATTTCCGGAAGGAGGAGGCCGGAGCGTCGCAGACGTTCAAGCCCAGGAAAATGACGGAGAGCGCCATGCGGTTCCGCAGGGCCTGCTCCGCTTCCGGATAAGCTCCGCTTTCCCGCACCTGCCGCTCCATCCGGCGGAAGAGTTCCTCCCACTGGTCCGCCAGCTCCGGCTTGTACCGCTTGGTCAGGGCTCCCGGCGCCGTCTTCCGGTAATGGTAGAAGGTGGTGGGGATGTACACCGCCCTGCGGGCCGACCGGAACAGGGAAAGATTGCAGAGCACGTCTTCCGCGGAGCCGATCAGGGCCGTGTCCACGAAGGAGGCTTCCCCTTCCCGGAACAGGGAACGCCTGTAGAGCTTGCCCCAGGCCGTACCGTAGGAGTCCAGCCGTTCCGGACGCCCCAGTTCAGCCCCGGACGGCCCCAGGAGCCGGTTCCTCAGCCATTCCATGGATTCCCCTTCAAACACCCGCTCCTCCCGCCAGAACAGCACCGGGGCGGACGCCGTTCCATATTCCCTGGCATAACTCCAGAACACGATGTCCGCGTCCCTTCCCAGCATGGCTTCCATCGCGTGCGCGCACGCGTGTTCGTCCAGCCAGTCGTCCGCGTCCACAAACATCACGTATTCCCCTTCCGCCAGCTCCAGCCCGGCATTCCGGGAGGCGGACAAGCCGGAGTTTTCCCGGCAAGCCACCTGCACCCGGCCATCCCGGCGGCGCAGTTCTTCCAGCATGTCCCCACTGGAGTCCGTGGAACCGTCATTCACG
This sequence comes from Akkermansia sp. GGCC_0220, assembly GCF_017566105.1. Taxonomy (NCBI): domain Bacteria; kingdom Pseudomonadati; phylum Verrucomicrobiota; class Verrucomicrobiia; order Verrucomicrobiales; family Akkermansiaceae; genus Akkermansia; species Akkermansia sp. GGCC_0220. Next base: position 168,817 of record NZ_JABFCI010000003.1, on the reverse strand, counting down.
CAGATGACCTGAATATCCCGGTACGTCTGGTTCAGAATGCTTTCCAGGCAGCGGGAGAGATAAGCCTCCGCGTTATAGACGGGAACGATGACGGAAATCACGGCTTGCCTCCTTTCCTTTCCTGAAGGATGCGGCGGAACAGGGCGTCCCATTGGGCCACCACCGTTTCAGTCGCGTACCGCTTCACATTTTCCCGCGCTTTCGCGGCCATGGAGGCGCGCAGTTTTTCATTCCCCATCAGAAGTTCCAGGGCAGAAGCCAGTTCCGCCACCTTTCCCGGCCGCGCCAGAAGGCCATCCTCCCCATGGCGGATGATGTCGCCGGGGCCGCAGGGGCAGTCAAAGGCCACGCACGGCACGCCGCACGCCATGGCCTCAGCCAGCATCATGCCGAAGCCTTCATACCGGGAAGACATGGCGCAGATGGAAGACCGCAGATATTCCCGCATGATCCGCCGGGTGGGCGGATGCAGCAGAAAACTTTCTTCCAGCCCTTCCCGGCGTATTTCCTCCCTCAGCTTTCCACCATCCCGCTCCGCTCCGAACAGCTCCAGCTTCCATTCCGGAAATTTACCGTGCGCCTTTTTCCAGGCGGCCAGAAGCGCTCCGTAGTTTTTCTGGGGGGAAACCTTGCCGACGGCAATCACCCTTTTTTCTTTTCCGGAAGAGGGCGTCTCCGGATAAAACGGCAGGGGATTGGGAATCACCTCCACCTTCGCCATGGGCCATTCCTCCCGGTTGCCGGGCGTCAGCACCACAAAACGGGAGAAGCGTTTTCCCAGGAACCGCATCAGGGCGAATTCCAGTTTCATGAGAGCGGAAGATTTCAGGCCGTCCGCCTGAATCAGCCGGGAAACGTGGCGTTCATAGACCACGGGGCAGCCGCAGCCCGTCAGCAGGAAGGGAATCCAGAACCCCTTGAAGCCGTCGTCGCAAACGGAAACGACAGCAGGCTTGACGGCGCGCACCGCCTTCCGAACGCCGCTTGCCCAGGCCTTCAGCCTCGCGGCGGGATTTCCCTGCATGCGCACGTCATGAACGTGAATGCCGGGCCAGAAGTCATAAAAAGGCTCCTTTCCTTCTTCATTCAGCGTCAGGATATGGATTTCATCCCCGTACCGTTCCGCCAGCAGGCGCGTCCGGACGGAGAGCACCCGTTCCAGCCCTCCCGCTCCGGCGATGCCGTTGGTGATGTATAAAAGCCGTCTTCCCATGTCAGATCAATGCCTCCAGTTTCAGGATTTCATCACGGTTGCCGTAGTCACGCCTCCGGCATTCCTCAGACAGGCTTTCCAGGCGCGCGTCATCCTTCAGCAGCCGGAACAGGGCCAGCGCGGCGCCTTCCTCGTCATTGGGGATGATGATTCCGTCCACGCCGTCTTCCAGATGCCCGGCGGAGGTCGGAAAGTTTGTAATGGCTACGGGCCGTCCCAATATCTGCGCCTCCCTCACCGCCACGGCCTTTCCCTCATACCGGGACGGCTGCACATACAGCCCGCAGGCGGCCATGTACGGGTAGGGGTTGGCCTTTTTTCCCAGAATGACCACGTGTTCCCGCATGCCGCAGGCGGCAATTTCACGGCGCAGGGACATTTCATCCCCGTAGCCGATGAGGTACCAGCGCAGTTTTTCCATCCCCATTGCCACCAGGCGCGCGGCCAGCCTGACGGCGCGGTCCATCCCCTTGGCATGGGAGAACCTTCCCACGGTGCACAGGGACGGGGCCCCCTCCATCACGGCGGAAACGTCTTCCAGAGCGGCCTGTTCCCTCACCGCTTCCGGGGAAACGATGTTCTGCAGCTCCACCAGCTTATCCTCCAGTTCCGGAAAGCGGGACAGGAAGCCCCTCCCGGCCTGGGGGGAAATGGAGATGATGCGGTCATAGCTGCGCCACACCGGCAATTCACGCTCCACATTGATTCCGATGGAGGAGTAGTCCGTATGAATCCAGGCTATTTTCCTGCGGGCCAGCACCTTGTCCCGGACGATGCGGTGGGGCGTCAGGAAGCTGATGGCCAAGTCATACACGCCCAGCTTTTTCAGGGAAGGAAGAAACGGGGAGACGGCGGCGGCGGCATCGTCAAAGACGGCGTAGTTTTCACGGCCTTCCAGCCGTTTTCCAAAACGGGCGGAACGCCGCTTGGCCCACAGGCGCGCGGCGGCAATGCCCAGCCTCCCTTCCTTCAGGATGTCCTTTACCGGACGGGACAGCGCACGGTAGGAGGGAAGTTCCGGCAGAAGGTTCACTTTATCCGGAATCAGCGGCATCAGCTCTCCGGAATGGCGGTAAACGAACAGGTCCACCTGGAAACGGGAGGCGTCCAGCGCATCCAGCAGCCCCAGAAGAGCGCGTTCCGCGCCCCCCAGCTCCATGTATTGAATGGCTATGAATATACGTTTCATCTGCATGCCAGCGTGCGCATGTGGCCCATCAGCCCGCGGAAGGGGGACGTCCTGAACAGCACGAGTACGTCCAGCCCCAGCGGAATGACTACGGAAATAATGCCCCACATGAACAGGTCCGCCAGGGGGGAGGAAAAATAGGAACGGGCGCAGAGGGGATACGTCAGCGCATATCCCGCCGCCGCCAGCAGCAGGTACCATCCGTACGTGATGAAGTACCGCCTCAGGGGCTGGTGGAATACATGCCTGTACACCAGCCGGGGGAATTGCCAGACGCCGATGGAAAGAAGGCTGAGCGTCGCGGCCAGCAGCACGCCCGTAATTCCCCACCACTGCACCAGCGTGACGGAAAGCGCGACGTTGATCACGCCCTGGAGAAGCGGGGAGTACCGGTCCTGGTGAAAGATGCCCGCCTTGGTCTTGAACACCATGGCGGAACGCCTCATGCCCACCACGAAGAAGTTCAGGATGATGACGAACGAGCAGGCCCCGGAGAGCATGTATTCAGGCCCCAGCCACCAGACGATGAAGGGATTCAGCGTGTTCAGCAGAACGATGGAGGACACCCCTGAAATCAGGAAGTTAATCAGGAAAACCCTCTTGAAAATCTCGTACACATGCCCTCTGTCCTCACTGGCGATCAGGTTGCCCACGCTTTCCGCCATGCTGTTGATCACCTGCATGATGAAGGTGGAGATGGTTCCCACCACCAGCATGTAGTTGGAATAGAAGCCCACCGCCGCCAGCCCCACGAAGCTGGAAATGACGATGTTGCTGGTGGAGTGCATGAAGTAGCCGCCCACGCTGTGCAGGAACAGGGCCTTGACGTTGACGACGATCTGGCTTTTCGTCACGGCGTCCAGGGCATGGGAGACCCTGCTCCTGACGTAGGGGTACAGGGCATCCACCTTGCGCACCATCGCCACGTTGAACCCCGCCAGGAACAGGGATTCCACCACCAGGTACAGGACGTAGTTGCCCGTCCAGTACAGGATGGCCAGCTTGGACAGGTTCAGCCCCACCTGGTAGATGAAGTTGATGGCGCCCAGCCTGTAATTTTTCTGGTCCGCGTTGATGAGGGAATTCTTGTACGCCGTCAGGTACGGCAGGATGGAGTTGAAGACGAAGATGAAATAAACCAGCGCCAGGTAGTCCAGATGCCCCTCGTCCTTGATGAAACAGCCCAGGAAGGGGTACAGGCCCAGGCACAGGATGAACACGGCGGCGGCAATGATGCGGTACACCTTGCGGTAAAATTGCAGCAGGGCCAGAATCCGCGGCCGGTCATTCTCCGCCAGAGGCTTGTAGAGGTGAAAAACCACGCTGGTTCCAAAGCCGGACTCCAGCAGCGTGACAGCGGCCAGGATGTTGGTCAGCAGGCCGTTGAGGCCCAGGTACTCCACCCCTATTTCATTGACGAACAGCTTGCGCGTCACAAAGCCCAGCAGGGTCATCGTGACCATCAGGCTGATGGTCACCAGAAAGTTCTTGCCGGAGTTCAGCGTTCTCACGCCTTACCCTCCTCCCCGTTGAGTTCCACGCTCAGCCGCAGGGCCATTCCCTGGGCGAACGGCATCAGGCTCCACACGTCGGAATACATGCCGATGCCCTTGGTATCCCCCTGGCACATGTCCAGCACGCCGTTGCGGCGCGTCACCCCCATCAGCGCTTTTTCCGCACGGAACGCGGCTTCCAGAAAACGCTCCTCTCCGGAGATGCGGAAGGCGGCCAGCAGCAGCAGGCCCAGCAGGGCCGTTCCGGAGGATTCAAACACGGATTCCGGCCTGGCGACCATCCAGCCGAAGCCGCCGTTTTTCTTTTGCAGGGGCAGCAATTCCTCCGCCAGCGCCAGAATGCGCCGGGCCATTCCAGCCGCCTCCGGCCTCCCGTGCCGAGCCATCAGGCGGTAAAGCTCACACAATCCCAGCGCGTACCAGCCCAGGCCCCGGGACCAGTCATACAGCCCCAGCGGGTAGCCGCGCTCCATTTCAAAGCCATGGGCGGGGAAGGAAGAACCCGGCAGCAGGGCCATGTCATATTCCTCCACCTGCTTCACCGCCAGGTTCCAGTATTCCCCTTTTCCCGTACGTGCCGCGCAGGCGGCCGCCAGCGGGCAGGCCAGCCCGATCGCATCCACGTAACGCACGCCGGGCTGCCTGCGCCTGTAGGCCAGCGTTCCCGCCCCCGTCCGCAGGGATTCCAGCAATGCGGCGGAAGCCTCCGCCACCTGGTCCGCCCCGCGGCATCCGGCCTCCAGCACGGCATAATCCAGCAGCAGGCGGTCCGCCTCCCACCGTTCCGGGTATGGAACGTCCAGATAATTTTTCACCAGTTCATGTTCCTCCAGACTGCGGCGCAGCTTTTCCTTCAATGCCTCATCCTTCCTGTCCGCGGCATAGGCGTGCAGACCCAGGAACAACCCAGCCGCCTGCCACCCCTGAATGGCGGCGTCCGCGTAGGTTCCCCGCGCCATCTCCCACAGGATGCGCCTGCCCTGGTCCCTCCTGGGAACGGCCGGCATGCGCCGCGTCCATGCCGCGGCCGTCCGGGCCAGGGCCTCCTGCCACGCGCGCCGGTCCTGCCAGCGCCCGATATGGAAACGCCCCGCCAGCGTCCCCAGGAATCGCCAGGCATCCACGCAAACCACGGCCAGAACCAGCAGGAGCAGGACGGACAAGATGGAAACGTACGCAATCATGACCGCTTCAACAGGGTTGAAAGTTCTTCCGGCAGACGCGCCAGGCGTTCCCGGTACGCGGGGATTTTTTCCGCATAGGCGGCCTTCAGGCCGTCTTCCCTTTCCATCATCCGGACAAACGCCTTCCTCAACTCGCCAGGGTCATCCATCGCCTGCACGGGCAGCACGTGGCCGTCTTCCGTCCCGAACAAATCGCGGGCAATCCCCCTGGCCTTCACGGAATATCCCGCCACCAGCGTGGGAACGCCCGTGGAATAGGCGGCAATGGAGGCGTGGGTACGGGCGGCCACCAGGAAACGGCACCGGGAAATGCAGCCCTTCAATTCCTCACAGGGGGCGTCCCCAACCATAACGACGCGCCCCGTGTGCCGGAAACGCTCCCGCAACGCGCCCAGCGGCTTCCGGTCATCGTTGCCGGGCCACACCACATGGGGGATGAGGGCCACATTCATATCCGTAGCTTCCAGCAGGTATTCCACCAGCCGCACATAGTTTTCCATCACGGACCCGGCCCTTCCCTCATGGCCGATAATCAGGGGGCTGACGTTGATGCCGACCATGTTCCCTTCCTTCCAGCCCTCCGGCAAAGGCCCCTCCCTTACCGGAAGGGCAAACGCCGGGTCCGGGTACAGCACCGTGCGGGGGCACCCGCATTCCAACAGGGCGTCGCAGGTCAGGGATTCCCTCGCCACAATCAGGTCAAAGGCCCGGAGGTCCTCCAGCATCCGCCCCTTCATATCCTTCCGTTCCAGGGAACACCCCCACAGGACGGTGGGCACGCCGGCGCGGCGCAGCAGGTCGTTCTGCAAATAGATATGCACGGGCTCCCCGTAGCAGTAATTGTCCCCGCCGCTGCACAGGGCCAGGTCCGCACCCTCCTTCACGATGCCGCCGAACGCGAGCCGGTCAAAGGCGTCACGGACGCCCAGCACGCGCCGCCGCAGCCACGCGCCCGCATACCCGGAGGAGCACCTCCGGATGGGCCGCTGTTCCGGCAGCACCCTCACCGCCTGTTCCAGCCCATAACGCCTGTCTTCCCCGCACGCGGAGGAGAATAGAACGCCCTGTCCGGGACGGAGCAGCAGCATCGTGGACCTGACGATCGCCTCGCAGCCGTGATTGCCGCTGCCTCCATGGGGATATAAAAGAATCTTATGCATGCCCATTCGATTTATTTTTTCCGGCACGCGCCCCTTCCATCAGCAGGAACAGACAGAAGGGCCAGCGGTTGAATAAACACATGCTCATCCACCCGGGACAGTGGAACACCCCGGGATAAGCGCGCAGCAGGTTGTTTTCCGGCGTTCCCACAATGGTCCTCACCGCCTTCATGCGCTCCGCCAGGCCGTACCGGTCCCTGAAACGGTAGATTTCAAACAGGGCGTTGTACACCAGCCCCCACCAGCGGAAGGCCAGGTATTCCTCGATTGACGCCCCTTCCAGCCCCCTGGTATGGAAGTACTTCCGCTCCAGGCGGAACTGCCTGACAATCCAGATGAATTTTTCCGGGACAAAACGCGTGGACAGGGTGCCTTCCTCCGCCCGGCGATAGAAGTATCCGGCCTTGTCCACCGTTCTCAAACGCCTGATGTATTTCAGGTACGCCATGTTGAACATCAGGTCCTCTCCATAGGAAACGTCCTCCGGAAAGCGTATGGAATGCCGGGACAGCAGGGTGCGGCGGTACAATTTCACCACCGGGCCAAAAAGCAGGAAGGAGCGGAACAGCCGTACCCAGGCTTCCTCCTCTCCGGGCCTGGCGTCCAGTTCCATGGGCTGCGGCACCGTCACTTCATCCTTTTTCCCGGCGCGGACGGAGCACAGCCCTTCCACCACCAGGTCGCAGGCGCCGTCCTCCACGGCGGAGACCAGTTCCTGAAGGTAGGAGGGGGTCACCCAGTCATCCCCGTCAATGAAACACAGCCAGCGGCCGTCCGTTTCCTTCATGCCGCGGTTCCTGGCGGCGGAAACCCCCATGTTCCTGTCCAGATGGATGACCCGGACGCGCTCGTCCCCGGAAGCCAGCCTGTCGCACAGCGGGCCGCTCCCGTCCGTGGAGCCGTCATCCACCAGGCAGACGTCAAAATCCGTGAAGGTCTGGTCCAGCACGGACCCCACGCATTTTTCAAGGAAACGCGCGGCGTTGAACACGGGAATAATGACGGATACGGAGGGCATGGCGGTTCAGCGCGTTTCTTCAAAAAGTTCTTTCACGGCATTCATCTGCCCATCCAGGTCAAACCGGCTTCCCCCGCGGAGCGCCCGCCCGCAATAGTCCCGGCGGTCCGCCTTTCCCGTCAGAATATCTTCCAGGGCGCGGTAAAGCCCCAGCAGGTGGTTTTCCGCAATCAACCCGAATTCCCCGTCCCCAAGCTGCTCCCGGACTCCGGAACACAGCGTGGCCGCCACGGGCGTGCCGAGAATCAGGCTCTCGGAAATCACGGTGGAATACCCCTCGCTGCGGGAGGAACAGACCAGCCAGTCCGCCGCCTTCACGTAGGGATACGGATTTTCCAGTTGCCCCAGCAGGGATATCCTGCCCTGCAGGTTCCCCTCCGCGATCATGCGTTCCAGCGTCTTCCTTTCAGGCCCCTCCCCCAGAATCCAGAGATGGAAGGAGAAGCCCTCCTGAGCCAGATAGCGGCACGCCGTCACCAGCCGGTCAAAGCCCTTCTGGCGGACGAGACGGCCGGAAGCGCAGAACAGGACGGCCCCTTCCGGACGTTCCGGAACGGATTTCCCCGCCTTTTCCCGGACGCGCGGAACGTCCACGGGGTTGTAAACCACCCGCGCATCCTGCAACGGACCGGCCAGGGCCAGCAGGGAGTCCCGGACATTCCGGGAGACGCAGGCCACCGTGTCAAAACAGCGGTAAACGGCCTTTTCCTCTTCCGCGTTCCGGTAGGCCGGAAGCGTCCAGTGATTGGCGGCCAGGTCAATGTGGACCCAGGCCAGTTTCCGGCTTCCGGCATGGGGGGAGCCGGCGGCTATCCGCGTGGCGTAGCCTTCAATGAAGGCGGCCTCCACGTCATAGGTTCCGCGAATGAACAAGCGGTAGAAAACGGAAGGAGGGAAATGCCTGTAAACCAGCAATTTCAGGCCGTTCCGGATTTTGACGAGCAGGCGCGCCCAGGGGCCGTCCTCCTCCCGGAGGGCGTCAAACAGAAAACGGACGGACACATTCCGGGGGTAGCCGGACGGGATGTCCTCCTTCCTGATGGAATAAACGACCACCTGCCACCGGTTTCCGTTCCAGCGGTTCAGCAGGGTTTGCAGAATTTTTTCCGCACCGCCGCCGGACAGGCTGTTGATAAAAAACGCCACCTTCTTCATTTCATTTCCTCCAGCAAATGCTCCACCTTCCGCACGGCTCTTTCATAAGCAACCGCATCGCCGCCCCGGGCCGCCCTTTCCCTCCAATCTTCACAGGATTCCCTGCCGGAGAGGAAATCCTCCATGCCGCCGGCCAGCGCCTCATCATGATTTTCCACAATGCGCCCGAACCTTCCCATGCCAAGCTGTTCCCGCACGCCGGAACACTCCACGGCCAGAACAGGCAGGCCCAGCGCCAGCGCCTCCGTGACCACGGTGCTCATTCCCTCGCTGCGGGAGCTGCATATGAATACATCGGCAGTGGCCATCCACGGGTAGGGATTCTCCCGGAAGCCGGGCATCAGCACGGAGTCCGCCACCCCCAGAGCGGCGGCCTGGCTTTCCAGCTCCCGCCTCCGGCTTCCTTCCCCCAGAATCACCAGTTCCGCCTGCCATCCGCGCTCCTTCAAGCGGGCCAGCGCGGCAATCAGCCGGTCAAAGCCCTTCTGTTCTTCCAGACGCCCCACGGAAACAAAGCGGAAACGCTTTTTTTCCGGCACTTCCTCCGCAGCGGAGGCTCCGGAACGCACGGCATCCCGGTCCACCGGATTGTGCAGGACGACGGACCCGGCATGCGCTCCAAAGCGCCGTTCAAACGCTTCCCTGACGGTTTGCGACACATGCGCCACGGTTTGAAAACGGGCGTAAGCCTTCCTTTCCTCCTCCAGTGACCGGAACACCAGCCCCTGCGTCCAGGGCCGGGCCTCCAGGTCCACATGGACCCACGCCAGCCTCCGGGCCTTCCCTTCCGGAGCTGCTGCAAGAAGGCGCGTGGGAAACCCTTCCGTAAAAGCCGCCTCCACATCGTAATCCCCGGCAATGCACCACTTGTAAATCCAGCCCGCAGGCAGAAAACGGTACACCAGAGCGTACTTGAGCCGGTAGAGCCAGCCCCGGCCGCCCACGATGGTGCGGTAATGCGCGTATTTTCCTACTTCCTCCCGGTACGGACCGCAGTCCACCACCGTGCACACCGTCACGTCAAAACGCTCCCGGTCCAGGCCGCGCACCAGCCCGGAGAGAACTTTCTCCGCCCCTCCCCCGGACAGGGATTCCACCAGGAACAGGACTTTCAGACGGGAACGCGGCATAAGACGGGCTTCTGAAACGAATTATTTTCCCGCGCACGGGGAGGAGGTGTCCAGGCTTCTGTACACGGCATACCCGCGGGAAGAGCGGCCATGGGGCTCCACGTCGCACAGGACGATGCCCATGCGCTTCAGCTCTCCGTTTTTCCAGATCTTCTGCAATCCGGCCAAATCACGCTTCTTCACGCAGCCGGCCCGCATGACGTACAGCGTGACGTCGGCCAGCCGGGCGACGATGCGCGCATCCGCCAGGGAGGAGTAGGGAACGCAGTCCATGAAGATGAAATCATACTGCTCCTTCACTTCCTCCATCAGCTTCCTGATGCGGTCATGCAGCAAAAGCCGGGAGGGATGGTCCGGCACGGTTCCCGCAAACAGGTAATCCAGGTGGTCGGAAACGGGGGATTGTTCCACCAGGGAACGCCAGCCGCCTTCCCCGGCCTGCTCCAGGTCTCCCAGGCCCGGCTTTCCGGCTCCGCCCAGCAGGGCGCTGAGCGCCCCTTTTCTTAAATCCATATCCATCAGCAGCACCTTCTTTCCGGCCACGGCCAGGGAAAGGGCCAGGTTCACGGAAAGATAGGTTTTCCCCTCCCCGGAACAGGTGGACGTAATCAGGACGCTGAGGGGGTTCCCCCCGTTCCCGTCGGAAAGGGCCACCATGCGTTCCGCCAGCAGGGGGAAGCATTCGGACAGCTCGGAAGGTTCTTCCAGATTCACCACGATTTCCTGGTTCTTCAGCTTCCGCGGCTTGCGCGGCAGTTCCCCGTACACGGGAATGGAGGTCAGGGTTTCTATTTCCTTCCGGCGCTTCACGCTGGAATCCAGCATGGCCGCGACCACGCACAGGAACACGGGAATGGCCATCCCGGCCAGAAATCCCACCATCAGAATCTTGGGAACGTTCGGCTCCAGCGGACCGTTGCCGCCCCGCACGCCGTCCACCATCCGCGCGTTGTCTTCCGTGGCGGCCAGGGCCAGGGAATTTTCCTCCCTCTTGTTCAGCAGGAGAACGTACAGGGATTCCCGGACGCGCTGCTCGCGTTCAATGTGGTTGACGGCCCTTTCCCTGCTGGAAACATTCCTGATATGCTCCCGCGTCTGCTCATGCTGGTCCTGCACGTTCCTCTTCTTGACCAGCAGGGACGTATAGTAGTTATTCACGGAACGCTTCAACGCATCCTTCAGGGAGTTCAAATTGGCCTCCAGTTCGCGGATAATCGGATTGTTGTCCCCGGCATTCACCTTCAGGCTCGTCCTTTTCAGCAGGGTGTCATTAAAAACGCTGATCTGGTCCCGGATGCCCATGTCCGCTATCTTTGAATTGATGGGGACCAGCCTGGCGTCATGCTCGGCCTCCTGCTCCAGGTAATCTTTCAGGTATTCTATGGACTTGATTTCAAGCTCCAGCTCTCTCAAATCCTTCTTGTCATTGAGGCTGTTCTCATATTCCTCCGTAAGGGCCGTGGACAGGTCCGTCAGAACGTCCGTCTCCTTTTTCAGATCTTCAATGGCGAGGTCATTTTTCTTCATCTCCTCACTGATGACGTCCAGGCGATCTCCGATGAACTCGTTCGTCTTCGTGCCGCGCTTGTTCTTTTCCTCCAGGGACGCCTCATTGTAAAAATGGACGATGCTGTACAGAATATCCTCCGCCTTCACCGGATTATTGCAGCGCATGGAAATGTTGATCAAATCATTCTTTCCGCTCGCCTTTCTGACGGTCAGGCCGCTTCCCAGCCCCATCGCCGCATTCTTCACGGAAGTTCTCCTGACAATCACGGGAACGTTCAGGCTGCTTTCGTCAAACTTGGGAGTTTTCTCCACGATGAAGGCCTGGGAGTCAAACCGGATTTCCTTGCCGAAGACGCCCGTCTCATGCCCGTGATGATCCTTCTCATCCTTTTCCAGGCGGAATTCCGTTCCGGAAACGGGAATCACCAGGAACCTGGCGTCAGCCGTTTTTCCCTCCTGCGTGAACTGCACCGCAATAGGGGAGTCCTGATAAATTTCCACCTTCCGGAACCCGTTCTTCTTCCAGTAGGTGACGTCCAGCTTCAAATTCCGGACTACCGTTTTCAGCAGGGAATGGGAGGAAAGCAGGAAAATTTCATTGTCCAGATTGGTGGCGCCCGTGTTGACTATTCCGTTGGTGGAGGCCAGCACCGTGGCGGCCACGGATTCCCTGGGGTAATCATCCTTGATGAGGATGGTGGTGGCCTTTCCGTACACCTGGGGCTGCCGCGCCGCGTACAGATAGGCCAGGGGCAGGCAAATGCAAAGGGAAAGCACGCACCAGTACCATTTCCGGACAATCCGGCCCATGATGGCCCTGGGGCTGGGAAGCAGGGATGCCGGCGCGGCGCCGCCGGCATCCAGGGATTCCTTCTTGGGGGAGAGGTCTTTCATGGGATTAAATGCAGAAGGCCAGAATGACCATGGCAATGGAGGTGCCGGAAATCAGGTAGGGATAAATCTGGAGCTGTTCGCTACGCGTGTTCACCTTCCTGTCCGACGGAGTGACGTAAATGACGTCATTCTGCTGGATGTAGTAGTAGGGGGAATGGAACAGGTCGCTGTTCCGCAGGTCCACCTTGGACGCAATGCGCTCTCCCTGTGATTCCCGGATAACGTAAATGTCACGGTTGCCGTCCATGTTCAGGTCTCCGGCCTTGCTCAGCGCTTCCAGCAGCGTCAGGCGTTCCCCCTTGATTTCATAATTGCCCGGCTTGGACACTTCCCCGAGCACGGAGAATTTGAAGTTCATCAGGCGCACGCTGACGGCGGGGTCCTTGATGTACCCTTCCCTGATGATTTCACTTTCAATGTCGTTCGCCAGCTGGGTGCAGGTTTTGCCCACGGCCTTGATTCTCCCCAGAACGGGGAACACGATGTCGCCGTCCGTGTTCACGAAGTACCCGCGCTCGTCATCCCTGGGGCTGGAAACGCTGCCGCTGTCCTTGTTGAACATCTGCGCGAGCGTGGGATTCTTGCTGCTGACGGAAATGAACAGGCGGTCATCCTTTTTGATGACTATCTTATATTCCTTCCCGATGGACGCTTTCTGGTCCAGCACCAGGTTCTGGACGTAATTGACTTCTTCAGGCTTGACGCAGGCGAGAAGCGCGCACGCCAGGGCGGCGGCCACCAGCAGGCGGCTCCACAGGGAGGGATGACGGAACAGATGTAGGTATTTCATTGGATGATTAAGCAGAGGTTAGATGGTAAGGGGTTTCTTCAAGTCCAGGTAGTCGTACTTAGCGTAGGGAGAGTTGTTGCTCTTGTATTCGGGTATCAATTGCTTCATGGCGCGGATAGTATCCTCCAGATGGTGGGCTTCCGCATGCCGCACCAGCTCTTCAAAGGCTTCCTTCAGCTCGGACATGTCATATTTCCGGGTCTGGAAAATGCGGATGCGCTGGTGGGAGGTTTCCAGCGTATGTTCATAGTCCGCCAGAAGTTCTTCATAAAGTTTTTCGCCGGGGCGCAGTCCGGTGAAGACGATGCGGATATCCTTCAGCGGAGAGAGCCCTGCCAGGCGAATCATTTTTTTAGCCAGCTCCACGATTCTGACCTGTTCCCCCATGTCGAAGACGAAAATCTCCCCGCCCTGCCCCATGGCGTTCGCTTGCAGAATCAGGCGGCAGGCTTCCGGGATGGTCATGAAATAGCGGATCATTTCAGGATGGGTGACCGTAACGGGTCCTCCCTTCCTGATCTGCTCCTTGAACAGGGGAATAACGGAGCCCGCGCTTCCCAGCACATTGCCGAACCTCGTGGTAATGAATACGGTGGCGCCTTTTCCGCTCTTTTTCAGCAGGGCTTCCCCCAGGCTCTGCACGTACATTTCAGCCAGCCGCTTGGTGGCGCCCATGACGCTGGTGGGGTTCACCGCCTTGTCCGTGGAGACCATGACGAAACGCTGCACCCCGTACTTGACGGCCAGGGAGGCCAGATGCATGGCCCCCTTCACGTTATTGACCACGGCCGTGCACGGGTTCTCCTCCATCAGCGGAACATGCTTGTAGGCGGCCGCATGGAAAATCACATCCGGCCGGTACAGCTTCATGCTTTCCTCCAGCTGGCGGCGGTGGCAGACATTGGTGATGGAAGTGGCAACGGGAACGTGGGGATATGATTTTTCCACCTCCTGGCGCACCAGCCACAGCGGCGTTTCCGCGTGGTCCAGCAGAACGATCCGGCGCGGGGAAAACCGGCACAGCTGCCTGACCAGTTCGCTTCCTATGGAGCCGGCCGCGCCCGTCACCATCACCACCTTGCCCTTGATGCCGCCGGAGATTTTTTCCATGTCGATGCTGATTTCCTCCCGCTCCATCAGGTCTTCAATCTGCACTTCATCCACGGCCACGCCGGAATATTCGTGAAACGACTGGAACAGGTCGTGGGAAATCATCAGTTCAATCCCCTTTTCCAGGCAGACGTCCGCCAGCTTCTTATCTCCCAGCAAATCGTCCTTCCCCACAAAAACGACTCCCGACGCCTGGAACACATTCAAGGCCGTCTCCACCTCCGCGGCCTCCTTGATCAACCGTATCGGAATCTCCTTGATTTCCTTGCCGTCCGCCTCCGGAGCGGAAGTCAGGATGCCCACCACTTCATATTCCTCACTTTTCAGGCTTCTGATAAGGGAGGCTTTCAGGAGGCAGGCGTCCAGCTTGCCCACCAGCGCAATCCTCTTGCGCCCGGTCGTCGTGAGAGAGGAAACGGATTCGCTGGAATTGAGGTGTTCCAGCCATCTTCTTCCGCCGATGCACGCCATGCGGCACCCGATCAGGACCAGGAAGGTGATGACGAAATTGAAAATGGCGCAAACGACATGCCCCTTGTAATACGCGGGCCAGAGAAGAATGTTAAAGAGGCACAGCAGCATGCTGGCCAGCAGGATGGCCGCCATCAGCTTCTGCAAGTCCTTCATGGTCGTGAACCGGACCAGGGTCTTGTAAACGCCGGACCGCCAGAGCATGGTGCCCGTGACAGCGAGATCGAAGAGGAGGGCTACCCCCATGTGCTTGTCCACCCAGTCACCCTTGTAAATCCATTCCCCGTAATAGCAGGCCAGCAGCGTGACCAGGGAGGAAAGCCCCAAATCCAGCAGGAAGATGAATTTCCCGCTGGCATTCAGCAGATAATGCCGGGCGTAATAGAGGAATTTTGAAATCTGGCTATGAGTCTCGGTCATAAGAGCGAACATTAAAGATTCAACAAGACGTCAATGATGCGGTCCATGTCCTCCCCGGCCAGGGAAGCGCCCGAAGGCAGGCACAGGCCCTCTTCAAACAGGCGGTCCGATACGCCGGAGCCATAAAACGGGCAGGAGCGGAACACGGGCTGCAAATGCATGGGCTTCCAGAGAGGGCGGCTTTCCACCCCGGCCTTCTGGAGCGCCAGCCGCAGCGTTTCCCGGTCAAACCGGGCCTCCTCCGGATTGACCTGAACGCAGGTCAGCCAGTGGTTGGAATGGTAGCGGGAATCCGGATTTTCCAGCAGGGACAGCCCCGGCACGCCGGAAAGCCGGCGGCGGTATTCTTCATGGATGCCGCGCCTTTTTTCCAGGAAGGAGGGGAGGGAAAGCATCTGCCCGCGGCCTATGCCCGCGCACACGTTGCTGAGGCGGTAATTGTAGCCTATGCGCGTGTGTTCATAATGCGGCGCCTGGTCCCTGGCCTGGGTGGCGTAAAACTTGACCCTGTTCCGAGATTCCTCATCCGGGCAGCACAGGGCGCCTCCGCCGGAGGTGGTGATGATCTTGTTTCCGTTAAAGGAAAAGGCCCCGTACGTGCCGAACACCCCGCACTTCCGCCCCCGGTATTCGGAACCCAGCGCTTCCGCGGCGTCTTCCAGCACGGGAATGCCGTATTTCCCGGCAATCTCCATGATCTCCCCCATGCTGGCGGGCATGCCGTAGAGGTCCACCGGAATGATGGCTTTGGGGGTGCGGCCCGTCTGCCTGATGCGGTCCCGGATGGCTTCCTCCAGCATCTCCGGAGACATGTTCCACGTCTTTTCCTCACTGTCCACAAACACCGGGGAAGCCCCCTGGTAAATGATGGGATTAGCGGAAGCGGCAAAGGTCATGGACTGGCAGAGGACTTCATCCCCCGGCCCCACTCCCAGCATCACCAGCCCCAGATGAAGGGCGGAAGTGCCGGACGCCAGGGCCACCACATGCGTTTCCCCCAGGTATTCCTCCAGTTCCCGTTCAAAAGCGTCCACGTTCGGCCCCACCGTCGTCACCCACTTTGATTCAAAGGCTTCATGCACGAACCTTTCCTCCGCCTCCCCCGTGCAGGCGAGGGAGAGCCAGACGGTGGATTTCTTCTCCGGCGCAGGGGACGGCTTCTTTTTCAGCACGGCGGGACAGCCCGCATAAGTGCCTCCCACCAGCGCATCCCGGACCAGGATGGAATTGGCGCCCAGGACGACGTTTTCCTTCACCGTGCGGCACGGGAGCACCACGGACGCGGCCCCCAGGAAATTGGCATTACCCAGCGTCACGCCTCCGGACACCTTGCAGCCGTTGGCCACGACGTTCCAGTTTCCCAGCGTCACGTCATGGCCGATCAGGGAACCGCAGCTGAACAGGTTGAAATCTCCCATGTCCACATGGCAGCTGAAGATGTGGCCGAAGCTGATGACATTCCCCTTCCCCATGGCCACCCGGCCGCGGTCATAAAACTTCACATCAGGGGCGATGATATTGGGAAAATCCAGCAGGGGATTATCCAACAGGCCGGAAATGCGTTCCAAAGCCCGTGGCGAAGCAATCGCGATCACGACGGAAAGAGGCTCCTTCCAGGCATTCAGGTCTTCCACCGTGCCCAGCACGCGGCCGTACTCGTTTTCCGTTCCGGCGGCCACCCCGTCATCAAAGAAACCTATCAAATTCCAGGAGGGGGACTCCCCGTTGATTGCGCGGAGGCAGCAGGCCGTTTCCCTGCCGAATCCCCCGGCGCCGATGATTGCTATATTTTTCTTCATTTTCCGGAACCCGTGAATTTTTCCATGGTGGCGCAGCCTTCACCGCTGATGCCCTGGCGCTGGACCACCTTCGCCAGCGTTAACAGAATGATGCGCGCATCCAGCAACAAGCTCAGATGGTCCACATACCAGACGTCCAGTTCAAACTTGCGGTCCCAGCCGATGGAGTTGCGCCCGTTGACCTGGGCCCAGCCCGTAATGCCGGGCCTCACGTCATGGCGGCGCGCCTGCTCCGCACTGTACAGGGGCAGGTATTCCGGCAGCAGCGGGCGCGGACCGATAAAGCTCATCTGCCCCGCCAGCACATTGAACAGCTGGGGCAGTTCATCCAGGGACAGGGAGCGCACCAGCCGCCCCGCGCGCGTCAGCCGCCGTTCGTCCGGCAGCAGTTCTCCCCGGTCATCCTTTTCATCCGTCATCGTCTTGAATTTGACGATGCGGAACAACTTGCCGTGGCGGCCGGGCCGCGTCTGGCGGAAAAACGGCGTGCCGCGGTTGGCGGCGGCCAGAAGCGCCGCCAGCGCCAGGAACGGAACCAGCAGCACCGCCAGCACAATCAGGGCGGCGGAAAAATCCAGCACCCTCTTGATGCAATTACCGTAAATCATGCCGACGCCCTCCCGTAAAAATGGAGCAATGCTTCCCACACCATCCGGCAGCTGAAACGGCTTTTCACCTGTTCCGCCGCTTCCGCGCCCATCCTCCCGCGCCGTTCCGGGTCGTCCCGCATGGCCGCCATGGCCTGCCGGAGAGCCTCTTCATCCCGTGCCGGAACCAGCAGGCCGTTCACGCCGTCTTTCACAATCTCATTGCACCCGCATATATCCGTGGCAATGGAGGGCAGTTCCATGGCACCCGCCTGCAGCAGCGAATTGGGAAATCCCTCCCGGTAGCTGGGCAGCACGAACGCGTCCGCGGCTTCCAGCCAGGGCCGGATATCCTCCTGAAAACCGGGGCGGAACACGCCGGGCACGTCCAGCTTGTCTCCGGCGTAATCCTCCGTCCATCCCACCAGAGCCAGAAAAACGGGAGTACGCCCGGTCTCTGCGCGCAGGGCGGAAAACGCGGCAAGCAGCTCACGGATGCCCTTGTCTTCCGTAATGCGCCCCACAAAAACAAACAGCATGGCATCTTCCGGCAGTTCCAGACGCTTCCTCACTTCCTCCCGGCAGCCGGAACGGCGGAAATAATCAGGATCAACGCCGTTGACGTTCCCGTGGGCCAGGATTTCCAGAGGCTTGCCCGTCACCTTCTCCGCCATCAAGAGCTGCCGGACGCCCTCCCCCTCCGGAATAACGTGGGTGGCAAACAGGCAGGTCAGGCGGTCCATCTGCTTGAGCAGGAACTTGAAGGCCCCCTTCCGGTAGGGAAAAATCAGGCCGGTGAAGGTATGGACGCGGACCGGAACGCGGGCAAGAGCCGCCGCCGCCATGCTCAGCAGTCCGGCCTTGGGGGTCACGGAATGCACTCCCCACGGGCGTTCCCTGCGGAACAGCAGGAACAGGCGCCACAGGCTTTTCAAATCTTTCCACAGGGAAATGGTCCGTTCCATCTCCAGCTCCACGGTTTCCACGCCTTCGCGGCGGCGGATGCGCGCATGCTCCGCTCCGGGGGAAGCCACGGCAAGAACGTCAAAAAACCCGTTCAGGTAATTCAACTGGCCCTTGAGCAGCAGGTCCAGTGAGATAGGGGACGCCGCAACCCGGATGAGCTTCCTTTTCATGCGTTGTAAATATTCATGTAAAAGGTGAAGGCGTAAACCACCGGGATAAAGCAGGCCAGTTTCTTTTCCTGGTCCGCCCAGAACCTCTGCTTGAAAAAGGGATAGATGAAGACAAAGCCCATCAGGAACCAGGAAAGCTGGGCGAACCTGTTGCTGAACGCCGCGTACATGCAGAGAATCCAGAACGCATTGGCCGCAATGTAGATGTTCAGCAGCCACGTATACATCACGTCCCGGTATTCCTCCCGGAACAGGAAGTAACAGCCCGTCACAATGGGGAGCGCGCTGTAAATCAGGAAATCCCAGCGGAAACCCACGCTGCTGAACAATGCGGAGGAAGCCTTCAATTCATCCGCCTGGTTGATGTAAAGGGTCAGGCGCGGATCATCGAAAAAGCCGGAGGAGGCGATCATCTCCCCGATGGCGGGACCGGCCAGAATGACGGCCAGGATGCTCCCTACCCACGCCGCCACGTAATACCGCGTATCCGTGATAAACCAGGCGCAGGCTCCCGCGGCGGCCAGCAGCATCATGGACTTGTGCAGGCTGACGGCGAGCACGGTGCAAAGGAGAAGCATTTTAAGGTTGCTGCGGAAGGTGAGGCCCAGAATCATCACGGAGGCGGCCATGCCGTTGCGGACGCCGTTGACCCCGTATACCCAGAAGGTGAACATGGCGCACGTAATCAGGAAGGGAATGAACCACCGGGCTCCGAAAATCCTGTAGCTGGCCAGGGCCAGCGCCCCCACGTATACCGCGGAACAGGTCAGGAAATAATCGTGCACATTGCCGTGCTGCACCCACGCATGCAGAATGACGGCAAACAGCCATTCCCCCTTCATGCCCGTCAACTGGGCTTTCCAGTTGCCCGCCTCTCCCTGCTGAAGCGTCTGGAATTCCGCGGCGTAATTGATGGTATCTCCAAACTCTGCGCTGACGGGACGCGCGCCCATGTACATGATCAGGGCGACGACGAATAAAAAGCCGGCCAGGCTGTCCAGCCTGGCGGTGGAAGCGGAAAAGATTCCTCCCGTTCCCGCCTGATAAACCGCACCAAGGATTAAAAAAAGAATGGTCCAGTTAAACAATGCAGTGTATGAGGAAATGGGAATAAAATCGAAACACATGCCAAGGCAAAAACGGGCGCGGCTGGACATTAGCGGATTACCAGTCCGTTTGAAAATAGAGGCCCGGAAAAGCTGGCAAATTCAGCCTCTTAGGCAGGGGAGGAAAAACGGCTTTTCCGTTGGGATAAAAATCCAGAAACTCCTTAAAGTTTATATTGTCAGAATCTTCGATTGACAGCGGACTGGTAATCCGGTTTAATATTTGGCCCTCAAAAAACGATTTTTCTTTCCCTTTATCATTATATATTGAATATGAAGAAAATAGCAAATGACTCTAACTATACGATAATGTAGAAAACAGCTTTTCGGCATTGTTTGACGCGCCCGGATGCCCTATCGTTTCCTCCGGTCCGGGCCATGTCCCCTGCTTCCGTTCCGGCAGGCATCCTGTTCATGGCGGCGGAGCCTTTACGACCGCGCCCATGCACCCCCCTGTTCAAACCATTCCGGAGGCTCCCCTCGTCAGCATCATCGTTCCCGTGTACAACCTGGAAACGTGCGTTTCCTCCTGCCTGGACAGCCTGCTGCGCCAGACCTGGTCACCGCTGGAAATCATCCTGGTCAATGACGGTTCCACGGACCGCACGGCGCACATTCTGAACGCCTATGCGGCGCGGCATCAGAACATCCGGGTCATCACCCGGGAGAACGCGGGGGTGGACGCCGCGCGCTACGCCGGCATGGACATGGCCGCGGGAGAGTATGTGATGTTCGTGGACGGGGACGACGCCATTTTTCCGGACAGCGTGGAAGCCATGGCTCAAATGGCCGTCCGGGAACGGGCGGACGTCGTCATCGGAGACTACGTCCGCCATCTGGACCGCTTCGGCCTCTTCCGCAGGAAGGACGGCCATATCCCGCACAGCCGGGTGGTGGAAAGGGAGGAATTCCTGTCCTCCTACCATTCCGGCTTCTTCGGCATGGACAGGCACGGCCTGTTCTACACCTACGGGAAAATGTGCATCAAGCTTTACAGAAGGGAATTCCTTCTGTCCAGCCGTCCCGCCCCCAGCGGGCTCAGGTACGCGGAAGACCAGCTGTTCAACCTTCAGGTATTCCCCAGGGCGGAACGAATCGCCGTGCTGGCAAAGGAGGTGTATATCTATAAATTCGGAGGGGTGACCGGGAACCTGTCCCTCTCCCTCTTTGACGACATGCTCCGCCTTCATTCCCTCAAGCTGACCTTGACGGACCGGGAAGACTGGAAAAAAAGCGAACTGGGGGCCTTCCTGAACAACGTGCGCAGCTTTCTGGCAACCCTGGCCGTCTCCGGAAAACTGAAGGCGGACGGCATGCCGCAGGCGCTTGAAAAATTGAACGCCAGCTCCATCTGGCGCCACGCGCTGGAAGCCCATCCCGCCCGTGACGACGCCTTCCTTTCCGCCATGCGCCGGAATGACGCCGCGGCGGCCTACGCGGAACTCAGCCGCCATACCTTCCTGAAAAAAATCGCCTACAGGCTGCGCCGGATCCTTCTGCGGCTGGTCCGCTGAATCCATTCCCGCACCGTGGGAACGTCCCCACGCTCCCCGGCACAGCCGCCGCAGGGCCGGAAAAAGCCGGAGCCGGGAAGAAACAGTTTTTTATTGCGTTCCGGGCGGGTAAATCATATATCCCAGCGGTTCAGCCTCCACCGTTTTTTTCCTACCTTCCATGCCCTCCATTTCCTTCCTGAAAAACCTCGGAGTCCTGCTGACGGGCTGGCTCCTCTTATGCTGCGGCGCGGGAGCGGCGGAAAACGGCAGAATCCTGATGGTGACGGAAGCGACCTTCCCGCCCTACGAATTCCGGGAGGGGAACGCCATCATGGGCATTGACCCGGAAATCATGCGGGAGGTGGCCCGGCGCACCGGCAGGGAGCTGGTCATTGAAGACATGAGCTTTGACTCCGTGATTACGGCGGTGGTCTCCGGAAAGGCGGACGTGGCCGCCTCCGGCATCACGGTCACTCCGGAACGCAGGGGAAAAGTGGACTTTTCCATCCCCTACGTGGAAGCCGCGCAGGTCATCATCGTCCCCAAAGGCTCCCCCATCCGGGGCCGGGAAGACATCCGCGGCAGGAGAATCGGCGTGCAGCACGGAGCCACGGGAGACATCTACGTCACCCGGAACATCCAGCAGCCGGAACGCTTCCCCAACGGGGCGCTGGCCGTAGCCGCCGTGGCGGCGGGCAAGGTGGATGCGGCCGTAATTGACCAGGACCCGGCCAGAATGTACGTGGCAGGCAATGACCGGCTGGAAATCCTGCCGGAACCCCTCACTTCAGAATCCTATGCCATTGCCGTCCGCAAGGGAAATCCGGAACTTCTCCAGGACATCAACAGCGCCATTGCGGACCTGAAAGCCTCCGGCAGGCTGGAGGAAATAAGGACCGCGTACGCGGCCATGCAGGTCAAGTCCGCCGCGGGAGCCGGAAAACACGCCGCCGGGGGGAACTGGCTGGAAAACATGTGGCTGGACCTGAAGGACTCCTTTGACGTCAACTTCATGCAGGAAGGCCGCTGGAAATACCTGGCCAACGGCTTCCTGGTCACGGTGGAGGTCTCCTTTTTCTCCGTCCTGCTGGGCATCCTGATGGGCTTTGTGGTAGCCGTCATCCGCGCCACGCATGACAAGACGGGCAATTTCCGCTTCCTGAACGCCCTCTGCAAACTGTACCTGACGGTGATCCGCGGCACGCCCGTGGTCGTGCAACTGCTCATTATCTACTTTGTGATCTTCGGTACCGTGGACGTCAGCAAGGTGCTGGTGGCCGTGGTGGCCTTCGGCTTCAACTCCGGCGCCTACGTGGCGGAAATCATCCGCGGCGGCATCATGGCCATTGACAAGGGGCAGTTTGAAGCCGGCCGCAGCCTGGGCCTGGGATACGCCCAGACCATGATTTTCATCATCCTGCCCCAGGCCTTTAAAAACGTGCTGCCCGCGCTGGGGAACGAATTCATCGTGCTGCTGAAGGAGACCAGCGTCTCCGGCTACATTGCCCTTCAGGACCTGACCAAGGGCGGCGACATCATCCGGAGCCAGACTTACACCGCCTTCATGCCCCTGACGGCCGTAGCCCTGATTTACCTCTCCGTGGTCATGCTGTTCAGCTGGCTGCTCGGCAAACTGGAAAGGAGACTGAAAAACAATGAATGAACAGCCCGGAAACACCCCCATGTTCCAGATCAGCCGCCTGGTGAAGGAATTCAACTCCGTGCCTGCGGTCAATGACGTCACCACGCAGATTGACCGGGGGGAAGTGGTCTTCATCGTAGGGCCGTCCGGCTCCGGGAAAAGCACCTTCCTGCGCTGCCTGAACCTGCTGGAGGAACCCACCTCCGGGGAAATCCTCTTCAAGGGGGAGCTGGTCACCTCCCCCCGCACGGACGTCAACCAGTTCCGCCGGCACGTGGGCATGGTCTTCCAGCACTTCAACCTTTTCCCGCACCTGACCATCCTGGAAAACATCACGATCGCCCCGGTCAAAACGGGACGCTCCACCAGGAAGGAGGCCGTGGCCCAGGCGGAAACCCTGCTCCGGCGCATCGGGCTGTACGACAAGAGGAACTCCTATCCCCTCCAGCTTTCCGGGGGACAGAAGCAGCGCATCGCCATCGTGCGCGCGCTGGTCATGAATCCGGACGTGATCCTGTTTGACGAACCCACATCCGCCCTGGATCCGGAAATGGTGGGGGAAGTGCTCTCCCTGATGAAGGACCTGGCGCAGGGTGGGCTGACCATGGTGGTGGTCACCCATGAAATAGGGTTTGCGCGGGAGGTGGCCTCCCGCGTCCTGTTCATGGACAAGGGAAAAATTGTGGAAGAAGGGCCTCCCGCCCAGGTGATCGACCACCCCGCCAACCCCAGGCTGAAGGAATTCTTCTCCAAGGTGCTCTGACGCGGCCAGTCCCGGAAAATTCTCCGCAGGAGACCTGCCCCGCGCCCTCCTGCCGCCGAAGCAGGAAGCAGCGAAGACCGCCTTACTTCTTCTTTTCCCTGATCTCCCCCCTCATGCCCAGCTTGACGTCCACGGGGACGGAGACCGGCTCCACAGGAACCTTGTAAATCATCCGGAACCTGAGTTTTTGCATATTCTCCGGCTCTTCAAACTGCAGGCGCCTTGTCCATTCACGGTAGGAGGAGTTCATTCTGCTCCCCCCGCCCCGGGATTCGGTTTCCAGAACTTCGTCCTTCTCATTGAGAATTTCAAAACGGTCCAGGTCGAAGGAGCTTTCCACCCCCAGCCCCAGAATCATTTTCCTCATCTTTTTTCCGTTCCTTTCAAACGTACTGCACTCTTTCAGGAAAAGCCTGCCTGTAGGCACGCTTTCAGACAGGACGATGTCTCCGCCGCCCGCTTCCTCCCGGTCATTGGCTCCCGGCAGCGGCACATGCTCTTCCGCCTCTTCTGCCAGGGGAAATTCGTAAACAGGGCTCTCCACGGAACGGGAGACGGGAACGCGGAACACCCCTTTCAGCCGTACCCAGGAAGCGTCCGGAGAAGGCAGTTCTCCGGCAACTCCATTGACGGTTGCCTGTACTATTCCGCCTTCACTCCGCGGGTACATGCTGCCCATCCTAAACTCTGCCGGGGCCAGCTTCCTGCCGGTGGAATCGGTCGCCTCCAGATACTGGATACCGTCATTGTATCGCGATCCAAAGCCCAAGGGGGACTTGACGCTGAAATTTACTCCGAACTTCAGCTGCAGAGGGGATTCCTGGGGCGCTCCGTTAATCCACATGCTGTTTTTTTCCATGCCGACGGAAACAAAAACGACCTTCACCGGATTTTTTTCCTCCGGCTTGCCGCCGCCCCACGCCGCCGCTCCCAAAGCCGCAGCGGCGCACAGCAAAAACCGGGCAACAATAATGCTCTGCCTGTTCATCCTAGTTCTCCTTGTTCGGGGTATCCTGTTGTTCCACGGCGCCGGACAGGCCGCACTGGATACGGACGGGCACCATGATTTTCCTTAATCCCTCCGCATATTGAACGGCCACCTTCAGTTCCTCCTGCTTCTTCCCCTGCATCCGGAAGTACCGGCCCCAGTCATAACTCTTCAGGGAGCGTCCGGAGCTGGAACCGTAATTTTCCGTCACCAGTGGAGCGCCATCCGGGGAATGCAGTTCAAAATCCAGAAAGCCAAGCGGAGTGGAAGAATGGACTTCCACCCTCAGCATATACCCCTTCGTGTCGTCTCCGCCCTCATCATAATGGCCTTTCAGTTTGACCTTCACGTCCCCGCCGTCCAGTCCGGCGTTCTTGAGCACCAGAGGAACGGAGAAATCCTTGACCGTCATCTTGAGCGTCACGCTCTCTGAAACGGCGGGGCTGCTATATATCACCAAGGGAACCTCCCCTTTGACTTCCACCCACCTGGCTTTTTCCGAAGGCAGCCAGGACGGCGTACTTAAAAAAATTGTTCCGGCTATGTTGCTCTGCTGGTAGGAACGGGAATCACTGTAATGGCAATTCGTTTTGGCAGGAGAACTTCCTTCGGAATCCGTCAGGGCCAGCTCGGAACCGGACTCCCCGCCATAAGCCACCTTCCATGAAGAAGACGTTTCCCTGACCTTCAAATCCATGGAAAACGACCGGCTGGCTTTTGAAAACGGCCCGGCCTCCTGGAGGTTCGTTCTCCAACCATCCAGGGAAACGGTTACGGCAGGTTCTTCAGGGCTTTCCTTTCCGGCAGCGGGGCCGGAAACAGCCGCGCAGCAGAACGCGGCCAGCCAGGGCAGGCAATAGTGAAGCATAGGCAGGGGGTAAGGGTACTTTTTCAGCATAACACGTTCGCAGAACGGCACAAGATGAAAAGAGACCGCCGCCAAGGAAGAAGCGCCGGTTCCGGCAAAACGCTAGCCTGCTTTCTTTCCTCCCCGCTTTTCCGCCTCCTCCCGTATTTCCCCGCCTATGCCGAACCTGGCATCTACAGGAACGGAAACATACTTCAGGGCAGTTTTATAAACCAGCCGGACCCTGCATTTGTCTGCATTCATTTTTTCCGGAGGGGAAAACGTAAAATCGGCCGTCCAGGTTGTTGACTCATCATCAATCTCCGAATTGTCAAGGGACTGGTACTCCAGCACTTTCCCATTCTCGTCAAGAAGCTGGAATTTTTCCGGACGGAACGCGTTATTCGCGTCCAGACAAATGCTGAGCATGAGCTGTTTTTTTCCATCCTCCGTCACCCGCTCGCATTTTTTCACATACAGGTTCCCCACCGGCAGCTCGCACGGTTCCACCACATCGTTCACATTCCCGCCGTTCTCTTCCTCAATGCCAGGAAGCGGAATGAAGGCGGCGGCGCCCTGCCTTAAAGGCAATTCGTAAACAGGGCTTTCCAGCGTGCGCGCCACCGGGACCCTCAGGCATCCCTTCAGCCGGATCCAGGCACAGCCGGCAGGGGGCAGATTGGCCGCAGTGCCTTCAATTACCGTGAAACTCACTCCTTTTCTACTATTTTCATTCAGCCATGCCGTTTGAAATTCCACAGGGGCCAGCTCCCTGCCATCCGCTGCCCACCTTCCCAAAGACTGGTTTTCCACCACGCTACTCTCTCCAAACCCCCAGGGTTCGCGGATAAAAAGAACGGCGCTGCACTTCCATTGCAGTACCCCTTCCCCGCCGTCATTCCCCGTGTCCCGCTTCAACCCCGCTTCCCTAAAGACGATTCCCACTTTTTCCTCCATTTTCCCCTCTTCCGCTCCCCGGCACGGGTGCCAGCCCGGCAGGAAGAAGACGATGCCGCACCATAAACAATGTATCGCCTTCATGGTTTCCGCTGCCGTGAAGTTTCCCGGACCATTCCGGACAAACCGAATTTCAGGTCGACAGGCACGTCAATCCGTTTCAGCTCAGTCATGTAATTCACCAAGACCTGTATCTCCCCCTTTTCTTCCGGTTCCAGCCTGTAATCCCATTCCCAGGAGAGGGAACCGCCGGAACCGGAAGAATAGCCCCAGCTCCAATTTTTTCCCATCACGGGAGTACCGTCCGGTTTCATGAGCGTCACTCCGCAAATACCCAGCATGCGTGACGAAACCAGCTCCACGTTCAGGTTTATTTTTCCGGAATCCTTATTGAGCGACCTTGTTATTTTCAGAGTAGCCTGCGCGTCTCCCTGCCGGCCGTCATCCATCAGGCTCCCGCCTTTCAGAACAACATGGCGTTCTTCCTTTTCCTTGTCCATGGAAAAAAGACAGCCCTCGGACGTCACCTCCTTCTCCGCTGTCACCAGCAGCATATTCCCCTTTACACTCACCCAGCGGGCGTCCGGAGCGGGAACCCAATCTTCCGTTTCCATCCTGAATTCGGGATCGCGGGCATGCAGGAAATCAACATAATCGGAAGGAACGTTCCCTCCACCGGTGGAATCACGTATCTCCAGGCGGATGCCCTCCTTTCTGCTCCCTATGATTTTGCCGGGACCGGGATTGGAAAAACCCAGCACGACCTGGAACGTTCTTTCCGGTTTTTTTATTCCGGGCTCCCAAGGGATTTTACTTGTAGCCGACAGAAGAATGACGGAAACCGCCTTTTCCTCCGGCGCCTCGTCACCCGGTGCGGAAACGCCCGCAAACAGGCAAAAAACGGGAATTGCGAAAAAGATTTTCATCAGGGCAGTTGTTACAGTAATTCACGCTAGCATTTCCCTTTCAAGGATCAAGGGTAAAATGAAAACGTCAGGAATTCACTCCCTCTGCCGCCGCATGGGAACGGTGGCAGCGCAGCATTCCGTTCCCGCAAAGCCGCCTTCCGGCCATGTTGTAAAACCGGGAAGCCGCTGCCGGAAAACTTCTCCGCCCGGGTGAAATGTCCATCCCGAGCAATGCCTGACGCTATGGAAAGCCGCAGGCAGGCATGGCGCCGCCTCTCTCCGGAAAGGCCTCACACGAGACCTCCGTTTTTACAACACGATATCCACGTTGTAGGACTCCTCAATCAACAGATAGTCACACCCATGCTGCCTGCATTTCTCAAGGTTGTCCCTGTTTTCACGCAGCAGGCTCTCCCGTGTGCAGGACGCCTCATCCATGCGCTGCTCAATCGCGTTTGCATGGTCCATGATGTCATGGTAATGCCTTTGAATATAATCCTCTGAAAAAATCAGGCAAACATACCGGATCTGCTCCCGGCAGGCCGGTGTAAAATCCTTCTTCCAGTCAAAGGGGATGTAGCACCCTTCCACCACCAGATTCTGCCCATTTTCCATGGCGGTTTTTACAATTTCCCTGATAACGCTCCAAAGGAAGGGGGTGAGCTCTTCATCTGGGCTTTCAGGTGCAAGGGGACATATTCCGCTGCGTATCAACCCCATCTTTAAATGGTCAATGGATAAATAGGGATAGGAATATTTTTCAAGCGCCCGCTGCGCCGCAAGCGTTTTTCCGGTATGCGTGCCGCCGCCACCGGAAATCCCTCCCCCGGCGTCCCTGCGAGGCATGCTCGATTAGCCCGATGCGGGCAACGCCCGGCATTGTTCCATTTCCGTTATCCAGGTTCATGTTGATTAACTGTGGATATATTTTACAGGATTTCCCGCAAACCGCGTGTTTTGCCCAAAAAAACGGGCCGGGCCGCACAGAGGGGGAACAGGGGGCGCCCCTCCCTACAGGCATTTTGCCCTGCTTTCCGGAGGCACGTTCTGCGGCTAGGGACCCTAAAGTTCCAGTTGCTCCGCCAGCTTGATTTCCGCAAACATTCCATTCAAGCCTGCCATATACGCATCCTGTACTGTCTGGGCCGGGATGGAATGCTCCATGATCTTCAAATCCCTGGCAGCGCAGGCGTCATACAGGAGCGTGACGGGAATGCCGTAATCCTTCGCCGCGCGCACGGTGGTATCAATGCACATATGGGTCATCATTCCGCAGACAACCAGTTCATTCACTTCCCTGGCTTGCAAGAGCTCCAGAAGATTCGTCCGGAAAAAGCTGTTTGGAGCATGTTTCACGACAATCGGCTCATCCCCCGCGGGAGCAATGTCCGGATGGATTTCCGCGCCGACGGTATCCGGGAGGAAAAACGAAGCGTCCGGACGGGTGTTGATGTGCTGGACAAAGATAACGGGAAGCCCCTTTTCCCGGAACCGGTCCAGTACGGCCCTGGTCCGTTCAAGCGCTTCAACGGCGCCCGCCAGTTCAAACCGGCCGCCAGGAAAATAATCATTTTGAACGTCAATAATAAGCAATGCCTGCATCAGCTTCTCCATCCGGCCATTTTTCCAGTTCTTGCAGAGGCGGGCAAGGAAAATTACAGGAGCGCGTGTACTCCTCTCCTCCCCGCTACCGTTGCCTTTGCGGAATCTGGCAGATGAAGTAATACGTTTGACGGAAGCATCCCGGGAAAAGAGCCTCACAGCGGCCATACCGGAAAGGAGGCCGCCGCGGCCGCTTCCGGCCCGGCGCAGCCCATCCGCAGGAAGGTCGTCCATCCAGCAACAAAGCCTTTGCCGTCTCCGGCAAAGGCTTTGAGAATGGCACCCCGTCGCGGGCGCGGAATGGATCGGAACCTTAATTGCTGTAGGAGGATTCCACGCGCTTGGCTACGTCGCGGTAGCCGTATTCGGCGTCGTAAATCTGCTGGAACGCCGCCAGGGATTCCTCCTTCTTGCCCAGCTTTTCATAAAGCAGGCCGATCATGTAAAGGATTTCCTTCTTGGTGTCATTCATTTCAATCAGTTCCTTGTTGGCTTCCTCCAACTGGCGCAGGGCCATATCATGCATGTTCTTGGCGTCATAGCACTTGCCGAGCAACAGCATGGCGCGGATGCGGATATGGGGGTTGTTGCGGGCGCGCTGGAGCTCCGGAATGGCTTCCGTGTAGTTGCCGCAGTCGAAGAGGGCCTGCCCCAGTTCAAAGCGCGTCTGCGGGTCCGTGGGGTTGTTTTCCACGCGCTGGCGGCACACGGCCACCTGCTGTTCCGCCGCTTCCTTGCTGAACTGGACGAGCTGTTCCTGAAGTTCCTTGTTGTCCGGCTCCGCGGCGGCGCGGCGGCGGATTTCCTCCACCTGGGCCTTGCGGTAGCGCTCATTCATTTCAGAGGCCTTGTTTTCCAGGGAAATATCATTGTTGCTGAGGCTGAACGCGTAGTTGTAGAAGGAATAGGCATTCGCCCAGTCCTCCATCTGTTCATAGACGCCGGCGATGTCGCGCACGGCGGCCAGGTCCTGCTGGTTCTGGGCATAACGGGCGGAAAGGAGCCCAAGGCGTTCTTCCAGCTCCGCACGGGTGAGGCCCTTCTTGTCGCTCTTGTCCAGGGAGTTCGTTTCCGCGGAGTTCTTCATCACGTCCCGGAAGCTCTTGGCTTCCTCCCACTTCTGCTGCTGCATCGTGGCGCGGGCCATGCAGTCTTTTTCACTCTTCACGGCCACGCTGTCCGTGGGGTCCAGCTTCACGAGGTCATGGTACACCTCAGCAGCCTGGGCGGGCATGTCCCGTGAAACGTAATGGGAGGCCAGCATGTGGAGCATCTTCTTGTTGCCGGGATGGCCCTGGCGGACGGTTTCCAGCGCAAAGGCGGCCAGGTCCGGGAAGCCCACGTCCATGGCGGCCGTGTACAGGGCCTCGTTGACCGGAATGCTGTAAGGATCATTTTCCAGTTCGTCTTCCAGCGCGGAAAGCTGGGTGGCCGCATCCTTCTTGGAGGAGGTGAGCTTGCTGGTGCTGATTTTCATGCCGCTGAACAGGCCGCCTTTCTTGGCTTCCGGGTTCAGCTTGATTTCACAGGCGCGCAGCGCCCTGCGGCCTTCCAGAAAGCCGGGAAGCTGCTTCACCAGGGCCTTGAGCAGGCTGACGGCATAGGGATAATTGTTCATGTCCACCGCCTGGCGGGCGCGCACCCAAAATTCGGCCTGCTGGGGGGTCAACTGTTCTTCTGTAATCGTTTCAATCATGGAACTATATAAGCGTAAATGGTGAACAACGGCAGCGCTCCAAACGGGGAGGCTCCGCATGTAATAGTTTAATGCTATCAGCCGGGGAGGCATACTTCAACCTTGTTTTTTGTTCCCGTTAGGAAAAAATACGCCGTATGAGACTGGATGCTCTTTTATCCCGCTACGGGTACTGTTCCAGGCGGGAAGCACCGGGCTGGATCAAACGCCACTCCATCACGTTCAAGGGGGAACCCTGCTCCGCCCCCACGGACAAGGTGCAGGCGGAAGGCATCCTCCTGGACGGGGAGCCGGTGGAGTTCCCGGACGGCCTGTACGCCGCCCTTTACAAGCCCGCGGGATATACGTGCAGCCATGACGACGGGGAGGGAGACGTGATTTACGACCTGCTGCCCTTCCAGTGGCGGCACAGGAACCCCGCGGTTTCTTCCGTAGGACGGCTGGACAAGGAAACATCCGGCCTGCTCCTCATTACGGACGACGGGAAATTCATCCACCGCATGACGTCCCCCAGGCATCACGTCGCCAAGGTTTACGAAGCCGTCACGGAAGAGGACATTCCGGCGGAGGCCGTGGAACTGTTCGCCTCCGGAACTTTCACGCTGAACGGGGAGGACCGCCCCTGCGCCCCCGCCGTGCTGGAAATCCTGGAACCGCGCCGCGCCCGGCTGACGCTGACGGAGGGGAAGTACCACCAGGTGCGCCGCATGCTGGCCGCCGTGGGCGCTCCCGTGGCCTCCCTGTGCCGCATTTCCATCGGCTCCCTGCATCTGGACAGCCTGAACCTGGAGCCGGGGGAATGGATGCCCATCCGTCCGGATGCGCTGTAATCCTCCTGTTCGCCATGTGGATTCCCATTTCCGACGCTCCTATTGCCTGCTTTCCGCACTTTGAGGTGGCGGCGGAGTCCGGGGACTGGATTGTGGTGGACAAGGGCGCGCCCCTCATCGTCCACCCGTCCAACGGGAAGAAGGAGCCCAACCTGCTGGAGGGCGTGGAAGCCCTGCTGAGCTATGAAATAGCCAACGGAGCCGCCCTTTCCCTGGTCAACAGGCTGGATCGGGAAACCAGCGGCCTGACGCTGATCGCCAAGAACAAGGCGGCGGCGCGCGAGCTGGGGAGGGCCATGCAGCGGCGCCGGATGCACAAGGAATACCTGGCAATCGTGCAAGGCCGGCCGGAGTGGACGGAAACAACCTGCGCCGCCCCCATCCTGAGACAGGGGGACGTCGCGGAAAGCCCCATCTGGGTCAAGCAGGCCGTTCACCCCGCCGGGAAGGCATGCGCCACCGTTTTCCGGACGGAACGGACGTGGAACACGCCCCGCGGCCCGCTGGCCCTGGTCCGGTGCATTCCGGAAACCGGACGCATGCACCAGATACGCGTGCATCTGACGCACCTCGGCCACCCTATTCTGGGAGACAAGATTTACGGCCCCTCCGAAGCCTGCTATCTGGAATACATCCAGCACGGCTGGAGCCGGGAGCTGGAAGAACGGCTGATCCTGCCGCGCCATGCGCTGCATGCCTGCCGGCTGGAGTTCCCGTTTGATGAAGAAGTTTTCACCGCGGAAGCCCCGCTGCCGGAAGACATGCGGCAACTGCTTGAAGCGGGGGATTAAAGAAAATTCCGTCAGACGACCGGAATGACGTCATCCCGGTCAAAGCGCACTTTCGCCAGACGGGCGTATTTGTCCGCCTCTTCATCCCGGTAGCCCAGGGCCAGGGCGCAAAGCGCATAGTACGGGGAGCCTTCCAGGTTCAGAATGCGGTCATAGGCCGCAGGGTCCATTCCTTCCAGAGCGCAGGTATCCACCCGGAGGTCAGCGGCGCAGCTCATCATGAACCCGAGGGCGATGTACACCTGGCGTTCCAGCCATGCCTTCAGGACTTCCGGAGACTTGGAATCCACCAGTTCAAAAATGCGCGCGCGGTACTGCTCCAGGGATTCCATGGTGACGCCGCGCACTTCCACAATGCGTTCCAGATAGCGCTGCACATCCTCCGGCTTGAAGTCCCTGCGGGCGCAGAAGACTACCAGATGGGAGGCGTCCGTAACCTGGGGCTGTCCCCAGGAAACCTCCCGGAGCCGTGAGCGCACGGACGGATCCTGCACGTCGAGGAATTTCCACATCTGGAGACCGAGGGAGGAAGGACTCAAATGCAGGGATTCCAGAAGGGCTTCCCAATCCTCTGCCGGAATTTGGCGGTCCGGGTTGAATATCTTGGTGGCATAGCGCCATTCCAGCGTCTTGATCAATTCCTGAGCGTTCATATTCGTATAAAATGATTGATGCGGGAGCTTTCCGCGTAGCCGGCGCGCCGGGCGGCGTTGCCGCCATGGCATGCGCCGCGGTTTGCCCCATGTCATGGCATCTTCCCCGTTTCCTCCCCGGAATGCAAGCCAAGGTTCCGGCACAAGCGCGGCAGCGGGTTCTTGCGGAAAAACTTTTCCTACCCGGTACGCCGGAAGCCCCAGCCCTCCCTGAAAAGAAGATGAACGTGGACGGACGAATTGTAAAAATGCGGCCTTGGACCGTGTCCGGGGGGGTCCATGAACAAAAGCTGATTCGTTCATCTTCCAGCTTCACTCACCTTGAGGACGGCCTGTCTCGCATTCCGCTCCAACCAGGGAATCCCGGTTTCCCGGCCCCTGTAAAATCACGCAACCCCGGAGAAAAAGCCCCCCTCCCCGGAAAAACGTCACACAGCCCGGGCAGCTTCCATCCCTAAAAACACGGATGCCGTAACAAGGAGAAACGCTTCCGGCGCACCCATTACAAGAGAACCGCGACCTTCCCCGGACATTAGAGGAACTTGACCGGCATGTAGTCCCCGGTCTGCTGAATGGTGAAGCTGATGCCCAGGCCGAATTCGTTTTTATTCCCGTTCTTGCGCACGAACGCTCCCACGCCCAAATACCAGGAACCCATGTTGTGGTACACGTTGTATTCCTGAATGTCCAGCTTTCCGTCCAGCAGGGAGAAGCGCCACTTGCCGCTGAATGCCCAGGCTTCCGAAAAACGCTGCAAAACGCGCAGGTCAAGCTGGCTGCTGTCCTCCAGCAGGGAGTGCTGGTTCAGGTAACGGTGCCCCACCACGAATTCCGTGGAGCGCCACGGCATGAAGCGCAGTGAGTTGTTGTACTCATGGCAGCCGGAAATCTTGTCCTTCCCCAGGATGGGGGCCTGCATTTCCGACCGGTATTCCATCCACGGAACGGGGTTCCAGCGCATGAAGGAGAAGAGGTTGGAGAAGTCCCGCTGGTTGATCGGGTCATACAGGTACGCATCCATGAACACATCCCAGGAAAACCAGCGGTGGGAATTGGCGTCCCGGCTGGTCATCAGCATGTTGCGCAGGCCGTACCGGAATACCAGCCCCGTTGGGAGGGAGTCAATCTCCGTATACCTGCCCAGGCTCAGGGACGGCGGATTGGTGGTGGGGGTGTCTCCGTCAATCTGGGGATAAAGCTCGCTCAGGCGGTTGGTCTTCACGTACGCCAGCGTAAAATGGGGCTGCACGATGTGGTTCATGCCGTTCAGGCCCAGGGAATCACTGTACACGGAGGAATAACGGCGGGAAAATTTGAAGTCCGCATCCGTTCCGGCATAAAAAATCCCCTGGTTGAGCGGCTTGTAGTCCTCCACGCCGTAATACCCGGTGTAGCCCCCGCCCAGTTTGGGCGTCAGGTTCAGGAACCCCATGATTTTCTTGGAGGCGGAAATTTCATGGAAGGAATGGAACCGGCTGTAGCTGTCCGTCATCAGCATGCGGGCCCAGTAATCATAGGAAGTGGTTCCGGGCTCCATCTCGTCCAGCATATCCCGGATTTCCGTCCGCATGAAAGGGGGGACGTACTGCTTCAGGAAGGCGAAGCTGGTGCGGCTTTCATACATGACGGGAGAACGGAAAATGGGGGACTTGATGCGTTCATAGCTGAACTCCGTCCGCTGGTCCGCCATGTAGAAGTTGTTGGGAACGAAACGCTGCAGCAGTGAAAAATCATTCGTGTCGTCCGTGCGGGAGAGAAGCACCGTATTATCCGGAGAAGAATTGCGCTGATAGATTTCCGGATAAAAGTCGCGGAGCATGTACTCGTCGCTCAGCATGTTGACGTTGGCCTTCAGCCGCCAGTCCGTGCGGGCGTTTACCCGGTGGGACCACATCTGCTGGAGCGCCAGCCGCCACCGGTCCGGGTCCAGGTGCTCGCGGTATTCATCATCCCCGGCGTTAATCTTCACCCCCTTGTCATGGGTTTTGTAAAAGGACAGGCCCGTCATGTCCGGACAGTCCTTTTCCAGCAGCACGTCACGGATGTCCAGCCCGTAGGCGAAGCCGCGCCTGGTGCGGTAATCCACATGGAGGGTGCCCAGATAGTCGGCGGAAGGCATGCCGTTGTCCGACCATTTTTCCCCCAGCAGGAACCCGTATTCATTCAGGAGGTAAGGCCCCCAGATGGACCGCATGCCGGGAAGGGGAAGATAGCCCACCTCCGGATTCAGGGAATGGCTGAGATAGGGAAAGTAAAAGAAGGGAACGCCCCCGTAATGCAGGGTCAGGTTCTTGAAGGAGAACCTGTCTTCCGGATACACGCGTATCCTGTCCGCTGAAATCCAGGTGAGGGGTTCGCTGACGTCCTCCGCCGTAACGGAGGCGTTACGGGCTTCCAGATAGGTCTTGCCGGCGGCGTCCTTCCGGGATTCAAACTTCCCGCTGCGCAGGATCAGCCCTTCCATCTTCGCCCGGATGGCGTCCGTGAGGAGCACTTCGTTCTCCCAGTCGAACTCCGCGCTGCTGGCGCGTATCAGGCTGTTGGTGCGCGTCTTGCTGTCGCTCTGGTAAATGGACAGGTTCCCTTTCAGAAAAACCCTGCTCCGGTCCATATCCGCCTGCGCATAATCCGCAAACACCTCCACCCCGGTATCCGTGACCATGTGCACGCGCGGGCCTTCAAAAATGATCTTCCTGGCTTTCTCCACCCTGATGGGCCCGTCATTGGTGATGGAGATATTGGAGGGAATCTGCGGCATGAGCGTGCCGGAAAGCAGGTTCCCCGCCATTTCCCCCTGGGGCTCTTCCTGCCCGGAACCGGAGGACGGGGAGGACGGCGGCTGTTCCGCGGGCGTCTCTGCAAACAGGGGAGCGCCGGCAATCAGCGCCGCGGCACCCCATAGCTTTGCATTCATCCCAATCATGGCTAGTCCACAGAACACTATGAGAAAGGACAAAAGACAAGCCTAATGTCACATTTCTCCGCCAGTGGAGCGGAAATTTACCGGGTCAGAATGCCGTTGGCAATGATGCCCCAATCGGCGGCATTGCCGTCTCCGGCGTCGTCCACGCGGATTTCCAGCTTCCTGCCGCCCTCCACCGCCGCCTTCACCGGAACGGAGGAGCCGTCCTTGAGCACGGGGGTTTCCACAAGCTTTTTGCCGTCCAGGTACACGCCGAATTTGACGCTGCCGCGGGAACCGAAGGGCAGCCCCACATCCGCGCGGAACTCCTTCCAGCGTCCGTCCAGGTCATAGGAAAAGACGGCCGGGGCATGCGCCAGGATGAAGCGTTCCGGCTTCCCGATCGTCCTGAAGAAAGGCACAGGCCCCAGGTCAGACGGAAAGAGAACGTCCCACAACGGAACGGCCCACCCCACTTGAGCCACGGAGGGCTTGCAGTCATTCAGGCTGACGCTGGCGGTTTCCGCAGGAATCTGGGCCGGGGTAGCCTCCAGGGAGGGGTCCTGGCGCTCCAGGGCGCGCTTCCAGATGGGGAGCCATTCTTTCACCTCCGGACGGGAGCCATGCTTGCGCTCCACCTCCGCGAGGGCCTTCCGGGCTTCCTCCGCGCGGCCGCGTATCCACAGGTTCTGAACATCGCCGAAGTAAACGGTCTGGGCCAGCGAAGGAGTCTTGGCCCCCTGGGCGTCCATCCACACGGGCAGCGTAATCATGCTGCGGGTGCTGTCGCAGTTCAGCACGGCCACCCGCATTTCTATAAAGCCGCCCCTGTAGCCGGGCCGGCAGATGGTAAGGTCAAACTCTCCCTTTCCATTCAGGGAAGCTCCCACGGCATTGGAATCATAATCCGAACCGCCGGGAGGGTCCAGGTGGACTACGATTCCATAAGCGGGCCGCGTCAGGCGCACCCGGCCTTTCAGCCGCAGGCCGTCCTTGACGGGAATGGCCTCCAGCCGTTCAAAGGACCCCGGAACGTATTTGCCGATCATGCGCCCGTAGGAGGCGTCAGCAGGAAGCTCTGTCTCCACGCCGTTGAACAGGGGAACGCTGGCCAGTTTCAGGGCGTCCGTAGGCGCCAGGAAAGCCCCCTTCCCCTCGTTGCGCAGTTCATTGCCGTACGAGGAATTGCCGTGGCCCATCAGGGAATCCCCCGCGTTAGGGTAGTCCCATCCGTTGCCCGTGTGCGGAAGGCCGAAGGAATGCCCCAGCTCATGAGCCGTGCCGCCTATGTAAATGGTGGCGTTCTTCCCCTTGGTCACTTTGAAGCGGCCACCCTGCATCATCTCCGTATCCAGGAAGCTGGCGGGATCCAGCCCCTCCTGGTCGCAGGTCCAGCCCGTTCCCTGGTGGCTGAAGCCGCCGCCGTAATAAGGCCCTACGCCGTCCGGCAGCTGGCACACGATCAGCACGTGTTCCTTTTCAATGTCAATCCCCTTGGACGCCAGCACCTTCTTGGCCGCCTCCCGGGAGACGGGACCGGAGCTCTGCACGTTCATCTCGCTCATGGGCCTGTCCACATAGGCATCGTAAATGACCAGCTTCCCCCGTTCGTCCAGGTCCAATTGGAACGTAAGCGGAGGGAACCCGTTGGCCTGCATCTGGTCCGCATAATAAGCCTGGATATTCTTCAGGATATGGTCATACCGTTCCCGGTATCCTTCAAGAGCCGGCCTGTCCTTGAACGTTACGTAAACCACGTGCAGCTTTCTGGAAGACTTGGGCTTCCCCTGGTGATAGGCGCTCAGGGCCTTCCATGCGGCGCGCGCGTTGGCGGCATCCCCGGGATTCACCGTCCAGCTCACGGGCAGGCGGGTGAACTCCGCCCCTTCCCGGGCCGCGGGAGCCGGAGACCGGGAGGCTGATTCCGCATCCTTCCCCATGGCGGGGGCGTTCCACGCCCCGGCGCCCAGGGCCAGCAATAAGACAAAAAAGCGTTTCGACATAAAATCCATGAACCGATGTCAGGATATACGGGTAAACCGGAGGTGTTTTATCACCATATCATTCACCAGACGGTTCATATTCTCGGAAAAAGAGTCGTACACCACTTCCACGCGGCAGGGACCGGGCGTCATCACCACCTCCACCGCCGTGGAATAAATGAAATGCTCCCAGTTGCCGGAGCGTGACGTATGGGGAAAAGCCAGCGTGCCCGCGCGCCGCCCGTCCAGGTACAGGCTGCGCAGGGCGCAGGTGTTCCCGTCTGAAACGTCAAAAGTGCCGTTCGCGAAAAAGGCGTCCACCCGGTACACGCCGGGCTTGTCTATGTTGACATTATAGCACAGGGCGTCCGGAGACTCCGTAACGCGGGAAAACCAGACTTCATCCCCGCTCAGCCCGCAGGGGCGCGTCTCCATGCGGGCATCCGCGGAAGGATAGTCATTGGGTTCATTCAGATAAGACTCCCTGCCGTCCAGAGCGACCGCCATCACCTGGAAAGACACGTCCCCCCGGCTGGGGGCAGGCATGTAATGGCAATACTCCGTCTGGGACACGGGAATGCCGTTCCGGTAAACACGGTAATAATCCGCTCCGGCCACGGCCTCCCAGGCGATTCCATGGCGGGCCGCCTTCCACTCCGGAGCCTCCAGGCTGCCGCCCATGTGGGCCAGATTCACCTGCCCCGCCCCTTCTTCTGCGGCAACCAGCTCCAGTTCCACGAACACGCGGCCCTTCATGCCCGGAGAAAGCACGGGGGGAGCCTCCTGCCCGTTGACCAGGCACCGCGCTATCCGGCGCCCGTGGCCGCGCAAGCGCACATCCACAGTCATGCCGCGGTATTCCAGCCCGGCCAGTTCATGAACTCCCTCAAAAGACTCCGGAACACAGGGGCGGAACTTCATGGAATCCGGCTGAAGGCGGATGCCGAACAACCCCTTGTAAAAACTGCCCAGCATCCCGGCAATGCTCCAGAGCTGGCTGTCCGAACTGAGCAGCAGCCCTTCATCCAGGCCCGTTTCCAGAAGCACGTTCTCCTTGTTCGTCCCACACAGCAGGGCGGCGCGCACCATGCAGGCGAACGCCAGGGCCAGGGCGGACTCATTCTCCACCGCGGCGGCGGCCTGCGCGTAATAGCCCTCCAGGAACGGCCACATGGCACGGTTGTGGTAAGGCGGCACGCCGTCCGGCATCTGGGGATGGAAACAGGGAATGCCGTACACGCAATGGGGGAGGACGGCTACCATTCCGGCGGCATGGGGACCATGAGCCTGCCCCAGAAGCACGCAAAGCAGATTGCCCAGGGAATCCACCTTTTCCGACAGCACGGGGTAGCCCCGGCCATACAGGTACTGCCCGTACAGGGCATGCTCCGGAATCCGGAAAAACCGCTCGATGACGGCGGACAGGGAGGCGCTTTTTTCCTCCCATTCCCGCGCCTTCTCCTCCAGCCCCAGTTCCCGGAACATCCGTGCCAGAACCTTGCGGGCCTCCGCATGCAGAACCATGGTGGAAAGGCTGCATGAATCCCCGATGTCCGCGGAAGTCATCCACGCCGGGTAACTCTGTTCCCGCCAGTCCAGGAAAGATGACTCCCCTTTCACCAGGCCGCCGGTGGCCGCAAGCACCTGTTCATCCCGCATGCACGTCTTTTCCAGCACGCGGCAGGAACGGGCCAGCCAGCCGGCGTCCCCCGTCAGGCAGTAAACCTCCCAGGCGGCCATTCCCCACACCACGCGGTCGGAGGAAATGGGCCAGGAACCGCCCGTGCCGGTATCCTGCTCCACCTCCCCGTTCCGCACCCGGGCATTCAGGCTCTTCATGCAGGCATGGACATTCCACAACCCCAGCCCCAGATGAGTGGCGTAGGAAATATCCCGGGTCCACACGCTGGGCCAGTTGGCTCCCGTCCGGAACGTCCCTTCTTCATTGAGCAGGGAGCCGGCCTCGTTAAGCGCCAGGCTGTAGGCCTTATTGAGCACTTCAAAGCTTCCCCGGTAATGCGGGGCGTTTCCGGCCTCCGGCAGAACGCGCCATTCGGAATAACGGCCGTTCTTCATGGTCTTCACCTGGCCGTCCGGCTGCACCTCCGCCCAATGCGCGGCATCCTGGCGCACGGAATTTCCGGTCAGTGTAAAGGCCTCACCCCGGTATAATATGCGGTCTTGGTCCATAAATAAGCGGATGCTGCATCCATCTTTCTTTTTAACACGGGGGAAAACTTCTGTCCCGCAGAAAATGAGGCTTACGGAGCTTTCAAGGCACAAAAAAACCGGGCTCCCCGAAAACGGGAAGCCCGGCGCAAGAGCAAATCAACTTTAATGCTTCAACAGAGAGGAAACGGCGTCACGTTCTTCCTTAAGTTCATTGACGGTGGCGTCAATCTTTTCCTGGGAGAACGCGTTGATCGGCAGGCCCTGCACGATTTCCCAGCCGCCGTCCTTGGTGGTGCGGATCGGGAAGGAGCAGATGAGGCCCTTTTCAATGCCGTAGGAGCCATCGGAGCACACGGCCACGGAATACCAGTCGCCTTCCGGCGTCTGGGTAGCCAGGCTGCGGACAGTATCCACGGCGGCGGAGGCGGCAGAGGCGGCGGAAGAAGCGCCGCGGGCCTTGATGATGGCGGCGCCGCGCTGCTGCACGGTGGTGATGAAATCACCCTTGAGCCATTCCGTATCCTTGATGACTTCCGTCACGGGCTTGCCGCCGATCTTGGCGTTCGTAAAGTCCGGGTACTGGGTGGAGGAATGGTTGCCCCAGATGGTCATGTTGGTCACTTCCGTCACATGGACGCCGGCCTTTTCAGCAAGCTGGCTCTTGGCGCGGTTTTCATCCAGGCGGGTCATGGCGAAGAAACGGTCGGCGGGAACGCCGCTCGCATTGTGCATGGCGATCAGGGCATTCGTATTGCAGGGGTTGCCTACAACCAGCACGCGCACGTCCTTGGCGGCGCTGCGGGCGATGGCCTGGCCCTGGCCGATGAACACCTTGCCGTTGATGTCCAGCAGGTCCTTGCGTTCCATACCGGCCTTGCGGGGCACGGAGCCTACCAGAAGGCACCAGTTGGCGCCGGCGAAGGCTTCATCCGGATCAGAGGTGGGAACGATTTCATTGACCAGCGGGAACGCGGCATCACGCAGTTCCATTACCACCCCTTCCAGAGCATTCATGGCCGGGGGAATTTCCAGCAGGCGCAGGTTGATCGGCTGGTCCGGTCCCAGCATGCTGCCGGAAGCAATGCGGAACAGCAGGGAATAGGCAATTTGGCCGGCGGCTCCTGTAACGGTAACGGTGATAGGTGTTTTCATAACGTTCAAATTAAAATAAACAGATCTTTTCTGTCTGGTCCCGGTTATAGCACAGGGAAGAACGGCGCTCAATCAGGAACTTTTTATTTTGACAGAAAAAATCCTCTTCCCCATTATGCTTGAACATCAGCCCTGCAGGCCTTATCCTTTAAATCAACCAAGTTTTTACCATATATTTGCACTGATACCATGAATTTAACGATCATCGGCAGTGGCTACGTGGGGCTTACCACGGGCACCTGTTTTGCGGAAATGGGCCACCACGTCATCTGTGTGGACAATAACGCGGAAAAAATACGCACCCTCCAATCCGGGTCCATTCCCATTTACGAGCCCAAGCTGGAAGAACTCGTGAAAAAAAACGTGGCCGTCGGACGGCTGGAATTTTCCCCCTCCATTGCTGATTCCATTGCGGAAAGCGAAGTCATCTTCATTGCCGTGCCCACGCCGCCCAATACGGACGGCTCCGTGGACCTGACCTACATTGAAAAAGTGGCGCGGGAAATCGCCCAGGTGCTGAAACCAGAAATGGGTTACAAGGTCATTGTGGACAAATCCACCGTACCCGTCAAAACCGGTGAAAAAGTCCGCCAGACCATCAAGCGCTATGCAGGAACGGACGTGCAATTCGACATCGTTTCCAACCCTGAATTCCTGAGGGAGGGATGCGCGGTGGACGACCTGCTGCATCCCGACCGCATCGTCATCGGCGCCAACTCGGAACGCGCCATGGACGTCATCAAGCGCGTCTACCAGCCCATCCACGCGCCCATTCTGGAAACGGACGTCAACTCTGCGGAGCTCATCAAGCACGCCGCCAACTCCTTCCTGGCCCTGAAAATTTCCTACATCAATGCCGTCGCCAAGGTCTGCGAAAAAACGGGAGCGGACGTGGAACTGGTGGCGGAAGGCATCGGCATGGACAAGCGAATCTCCCGCCACTTCCTCAACGCGGGACTGGGCTACGGGGGCTCCTGCTTCCCGAAGGACGTCAAAGCCTTCATCAACATCAGCCGCACGCTGGGCATTCCCTTCACCCTGCTGGAGGAAGTGGAACATATCAATGACACCCAGCACATCCACTTCCTGGACCAGATCAGGGACCGTCTGTGGGTGCTCAAGGATAAAAAAATAGCCGTCTGGGGCCTGGCCTTCAAGCAGAACACGGACGACATCCGGGAATCCATCGCCCTCAAGCTGTGTGAAAAGCTCCGCAGGGAAGGAGCCATCGTCACCGCCACGGACCCCAAGGCCATGCACACCGCCGCCCCAATCCTGGAACCGCTGGGCGTTACGCTGGAGGAAGACATGTACGAATGCGCCCGGGATGCGGAAGTGCTGATCATCGCCACGGAATGGAGCGAATACGCGAATGCGGACCTGCAAAAGCTGGCGGACGTCATGCGCAACCGCATCATCTTTGACGGAAGGAACATCCTCTCTCCGGCCAACATCCGGGCCGTTGGATTTGAGTACCATTCCGTGGGCAGGCCCTCCATTGAAGAAGCCTGACCGCTGCCGGGAATAATTCCGGCTCCAAACGCCCCATTTGCAGAAAAGCCCCCGGAGCGCTGAATGCTCCGGGGGCCTTTGTTATGTATTCGCTAATCCTGTTGGCCGATCAAAACTCAAACTGCAATCCCGCGCGCAGGTAGAAACCGGGATCGTAATGGTACTTCTCCAGCTCATGGCTCCCGTTGCTGGTCTTGATGGTGCCGGAGTTCCCAAAGGAAAAACCGACGTCCGCCACCAGTCTGGGACGAACGCTGCCCCAGTGTCCCAGGCCTACGTCGGCGCCCACGCCGGCGACGCCGGAAATCCACTCGAACTGGCGGACACGGCGGTCATGGTGAATCGTCCAGGTGCCGGACACCACGGAAACGAAAGGCCCCCACGTCAGGCCGTCGCTGACCTTGTTGATATAGGAAAGCCGGGCTCCTTCCAGTTGAAGGGTCCAATTATTCGTTGCCTTCCATTCAAACTGGATAAGGGGAAGGAGGGGAAAATCTCCCAGCTGCGGATAACAGCCGACGCCGATACCATAGCTGAACCGGTCATTCAAGGGACCTGCGAGAAGGGCATGGCCGCCGAAAAACAAATTATGGGTCGTCCAGGTATCGAAATCCGTGGAAATCTGCGGCGTTACGCCGAAAACCAGGCTCGTCTTCCCCCTGAGCTTGTAAGACGCTGTCACATTCAGCCAAATCGTGTACAGCTCATCCACATCCATCTCGCGGGCGCCTTCTCCGTTGAACCAGCTCAAACGAAGGGCGGCCGTGGAGGAAAAGCCCCAGGAACCGCTGGACATCCGGCACAAATTCAGGTCCGTCATCCAATTCTGTATGTTCACGCTCCCATGTCCGTTTCTGGAATCCATGGGGCCAAGCAGCTCAAAATAGGACTGCGTGGGAAAAACGGGCTTGGAGGCGTTCTCCCCCGTAGGAGCCGGAGAGCTATTGTAGCCTCCGGAATAAGCTTCCGCATAATAGCCGGTATCATAACCGTCTGAGGAATCGGAATCCGGATAAGGCTGGGCGTTCGCCTGGGCGACCAGAGTCATGCCAGCCATGAGAGAGAAACTTGATAATAATCGAAGGAACATGATCGGAAATTATATATCAGTGCACACTCGGTCAATCAAAACATATACAAATGACTAATTAATATTTTCACGCCCGAACAGCAGCGCGATCATAATCATCACGAGTACAAGAAGTAAGTACCAGCGGGCCGCTTTGCTGCTCCGGATACACGCCCCCGCACAAACAAGAGACACGACAAAACAAACCGCCGCCGCCAAAAGCATGGCCCGCGCCAGCATGGGAAAATCCAGCGCCCCTGCCCCCGCCGCAAAAAGCGTCCCTACCACATACCCGGCAAATGACCACCTCAACCCCACCAGCCAGGAAAAAGAGGCTGTCTTCTGTTGGCTCTGCTTCATTTCATCACTCTGCGTGCCAGTTTCCGAATCTCAAGTTAAAAATCCGGCCTTCTCCATGATATGAACAAAAAGGATCTCCCTCAACACGGGAATGCCTCCCAAAAGCAACAAAAAAACACGTTGAAAAATAGACCGGGCACAAAAAGGCGAAGACCTCCCATATCTGGTTTTATGAATTAAAAAAACTCCGGAATACTGCGCCTACAGGATTTCTTCTCAAGATAACATTATTCAGGTTCCATATACGGTTCAACATTTATTTGTTTTTCCTGACTGCTTCAAGCCTCTTATCAATTTGCTCTGCTAGGGAAAGAACAGAACAAGACGGATCCATGGAAACAAGGGCTACTACCGTATTACCGTTCACGAAAAAGAGGGACGACTCGTTGCTCGACGGAATAATTCCGCCAAAATCGCCCAATACCCCCTGCCTTCCCAAACTGTAATCTCCCAGTTTGAACGGATTGACGACCACTGTTGCTATTTCGTCATCCCAAGACCATTGTTCAGGCCTGTCCGGGGTTTTCTGAAAACGCCGTGAATACAGCTCGTTCATGGCCGCAGACTGAGACTGGCAATAGCCGACAAAAAGCCAAATATCGCTCTTGT
The DNA here is from genome assembly GCF_017566105.1 of Akkermansia sp. GGCC_0220. Taxonomy (NCBI): domain Bacteria; kingdom Pseudomonadati; phylum Verrucomicrobiota; class Verrucomicrobiia; order Verrucomicrobiales; family Akkermansiaceae; genus Akkermansia; species Akkermansia sp. GGCC_0220. The sequence continues at coordinate 124,501 of NZ_JABFCI010000003.1, read as the reverse complement.
CATCGTCTTTCCCTTCCGTATGAAGGCGCGCAACCACGCCGTTTTCCTGTTCATCCACCACATCCACGTCTCCCTTCTTCCAAACAGTCTTCAACCATGCCTGATTGATAGCACCCTGATCGGGATTGGGCAAAATAACCTTCTTGTCGGGAGAAAGCGAAAGAGATGAGAAATATGTATCAAAGTTTTTCCACTTTAAACCTTCCGATAAATCAGATTCCCCACGAACGCTAAAAGGAAACTTTCCGGGAATGCCATAGTCGGGAGCAAGTTTTTTTCGTTCTTCCCGCTGCTTCTCTTCTTTTTGCCAACGGAGTTTGGATACTTCTCTGGCCCTACGGTCCCGCTGTTTGATAGATCGGTTGAATTCCATTAATTTTTCTTGGGCTAAATCAAAATCATAAACAGCCGGCGCTTTCCCATCCAGAACGAGAGACAATGCTTTAAGTACAGGCAGCATTTCACGCGTAGAGGCATATCTCGTCTTTACCGTTTCGGGGGTAACAAAAGTAGCCGGATCGGTAAATCCCTTGAACGCCAATCCAGCGTTTTTAAACGTAAAACAAAGAATATCATCACCTTTGGTCATAACCCAGCAATCGTCGCTTAACACTATTTCCTTATAAATGGAAGGCATGGACCAATAATTGAATGAAGCTCCTTCAAAAATAATCATATCAGTCCGTATGCCGAAAACACTGGTGGAGTATCTGACATCCATCGATCCATTTATATGTCCATGTTGATTGCAATAGAGAATAGGATTCCATGAATCGGAGGTAACAAAAAAAATACCGTTTCTCACTTTTAATCTATGGAGGATTTTTTTGAGATCAGGCGCCTGATCTGTTAACTTTTTACTTCCAAAATGAAAGGAAGTATTTTCCAAGTCTTTTAGCCCATGCAATCTTATGCTTTGCATGGAAGATCTATTTTTTTCCGCAGCTACTGTCATCAAAGGCATAGACTCCGTTGCAAATAATGAAACGGAAGTACATGATATTGTAAATAGTATAATCAATATATTTTTCATGAGAACTCTGTTTTAAATATTCTACTATTAGGCGGAACAGGTGGATTTTCTATCGTGCTTTTTTGATAGGAATTAGAACTATCACCAACTACTGGTCCGGCACAGGCATCATAAATAAATTTAAACGAAGAACCAAATAAACTTACATCGAATACGACATATGCATGATTACCAAATCCGGTCCTATACTGATAATAGGGATTTGTTTTCAGAATGACTGGGACCGCAAGAGCTGCGGGAAGGCGAGGATTTTTATAAAAAGGATTATTACAAGAACCCACTCCTATTAAATTGACAGTTAATATATTCCCAAAAGGTTCCTGATAATTTCCTTCGACGTTGATTCCAAGCAATCTAACGAGAGCAGTTAGAGAAAAGCATTGGTCGTAACAATTGACTACATTCCCATTGTTCTTCTCAAGATAGGAATCCAGATTAATAGTACCAAGTGATGGAGTATACTTTGGTGCTCCCCTCACCGTATCATAAGTCCACCCATCTTGCTAAAAGTATAATTAGTAATATTTTTTATGATTGAATCTGATGAATTTTTATCAAGCCCTATATTCCCTGAACCTTCTATTACTACATCTAGCGCTTTAATCCATGGTTTTTTCTTATTGTCATTCATATCCCACGGCGATTTGAGTGGTTCACTAAACAGGACATACCCATTCCTAACTGTTGTTTCAAAAACAATTGTCTCGTTAGTAAGAGCAGTTCCTTGAATCTCTGTTAATCTCCAAGTCCATTGTTGATTTCCTTTATTCAATTTGGAATCAATATTATCTTTGAAAGGAATTTCAAATTCTGTGTTGTTATCAAATTCCTGTTCATCCAGTTCTGGGAGGAAATTTTTCGAAACTTTTCCCTCACCCTTTGTCTTTACCTTCGCTTTCTTTATGATTCCAGGTTTTACTTCCGCTTTAATTTTTAGATCAGGTTTTTTACCGCCAATATAGAGAAAAGGTTCCGATTTCGTTGCTTTGCCATTCTTATCAAAAGTTGCTTCCGGGACATCTATGATTTTCCCTTTATAAGTTTTTAATAAATCCATAGCATCCTTGTCATGCTTACCCTGTACGTGATTGAAACTTATTTGATGGATTAGGAGGCTTGGAGTTAATAATTTGTGTGCGGCTTCAAGATCAGTCAAATGTTTTTTCTGTCCGTTTTTAGTCTCATAAAAACTCATCTTGCATTTTACCGTGATCACTTTTCCCCAGTGTTCCTTGTTAGACGAATGGACAGTACAAGTGTCCTGATCTCCATTTTTGACTTCCAACTTTTCCGTAACGGTCCATTCGTACTTTTTCTCTTCGTCCAATTCGTATCCTGCATGTGGCTGCGGCGGCTCCACGACAACAACAGTGAATTGCCCCTTAGCTTTATACTCCTTGATTTTCTCTGGTTCAAAAATGGCATATTTATTGCTGTTCTCATCTTCTGGATCCTCTCCTTCTGCCTCTTCTATAGTACATATGGGAAGTGACTGAGGATCCACCTTGATTTTACCTCCCGGCTCCCCGCTCGCCCAACTCGCTTGCAGAATCAGAGGACAGGCAATTAGAACAATATAATAATACCGCAATATACTCATATGTCTTTTATCGATTAAAATATTCATTCAGCCGTAATCTCATTTTATTTACATTTGATTCACTGTATTGCTTTGTTCCAATGATAAATTGTTTCCAATCAACTTTCCATCTATCCATCATTCTGATTTCCTGGGGAGTAAAATCAATGACATTGGGACTGTTGGGGAATTTATAGCTGGAGCGATAATAAGAATCCTTCATTTGCTCCGTTGACCATGTCTCAAGCATCTTTTGTTCAAATTTCTTGATATCGCCTTCATCCCAGATCTTTAGATGCCACTTCCAGTTTTCTTTCAATGGACCGGGAACTGAAGCCTCATTCCATAGTTTCCTGAACGTATAAAGCAGTAATTTTTGGGAAAGGCGAAGATGCAATGGAGAATCGGCCCGTTTCACAAAACAGTTGCTCCAAGCTTTCAGTAGATTTTCCGGAACATCAGCATTTTTTATGGAAGTAAGTTCCGGAGGGGAAGGCATCCTGGCATTCTGATAGCCGCTTTCCAGACATGCATTCAGAAAAACACCACCAAGAGTCGCCTCTTTAGAGCCATTTCTGGAAATTCTTAAAAAATAGAATCCGGCCCGGTCCGTATAAAAATTTTTATATACTCCATTATTCCCGAAATCCCGGCATCTCGTACGGACCATAACAGGAAGCGACATGATACGGGTTAGTTCAAGGTTTACAATATTTTCCGATTTTTTCCCATTCCTTTGAATCAGAACCTCCTGAGGCAAACGAGATTCGACAAAACGAGCTTCGATCAGGTAATCCCGATCATAGCGTGAAATGTCATTGGATAAGGGTTGGTTGAAGTAGAGGGAAATTTCATTTTTACCAGCAGGAACGCGTACAAGAACCCATAAGTCTGGACCATCAAAAAAGGTATCGTGCATATAACCCTGATCACTCCATTCGGAACAGGGACGGGTCGCATCGTTGATGTTGTACAGACAAATTCGGGACGCTGCATTTTCTTCATAGAATTTCCCCGATATCCAGGCATCTTTGATTTTCTTCCTCGGCCCGAGAGTTACTCTGGCGTCATACAAATAGCCTCGGGAATCCTTTCGTTGATCAAAACGATGCATGATATTTCCCCATGACTTTTTTGCCGAACGTCTTAAGGAAAAATGGCGTCCGTATCTGTTGCACCAGTCGCCCTGTGTTTCCCAATCATCACAGGCAAAACAAATACCATAAGGCCTTTCGCCAAGCGGCAGAGATTGAAACTGGTTCAAAGAATTATGCCATGCCTGATCATCTGGAATGGAAAAAATTTTTGGATGTTTGATTTCATCTCCAAGACGACGTCTTTTCTTTTTACTGGCTGTTGTTTTTCCAACGACCCGAAACCCTTCTCCAAAAACTCCAGCTAAAACAGTCCCATCAGGAAGATCAACAAAACAACTGACTGTGCCTCCCTTTTTTTTCTCTGCCAATTTAGTGTTCACAGAACTTTCATATTGCATATTTGCCGGATTAAGCAAGATGGGAACTTGATTGCGGAAGCCTATCCACACTCCTTCCTTTACGGGATAAAGGCTCGTCACATAATCTTCGGGAAGAGGCCTCAATTTACCTTGGGAAGATTTCATAATTCCCTTCGCTTTCAGTTTTTCCACGGCATCCATTCCCCGGATAAAAATCTCTTTGTCACCGCGTTTTATTCCCAGTCCTGACGTTGTGCCCACAAATACGGAATTACCATTGGCAGCCATGGTATTGCACAAATTTGACGGCAGCCCTGCACCGAAAAGAACCGGAGGTTGCGAAAGCTTGCGTGCATCATCCGAATGCCATTTTGACTGAAAAAACTCACAGGTCTTGTATTCATCCTTAAGAGTCATCCGGGCCATTCCTGCCGTTAAGAAGCCTACCCACAAATCTCCCGACCTATCAAAGGCTAGTGCTGAAACTTGATCTTCAGGCAAGCCATCGGCCCGCATGACATCCTTCCATGAATCCGTCAAAGGGGAATAAATAGCAATGCCTCCCGAGGTTGCTACGGCAACATCCCCTGTTGCAGAAGAGACGCTAATGTCAAAAACACGGCCACCCGGCAATGTCGTCTTACGGGTGTATGTTTTCCATTGTTTGCCATTCCAAATACACACTCCCCAACGGTCTGTTCCCACCCATATTCTTCCCTGGGCATCTTCAGCCAGGGCATAGAAATTTTCAGTATCTGGAAAATCTGCCGCTGTTCCTGCCTTTTTCCAGACATTTTTATCCAGCTCCAAGTAGAATAATCCCTCACCCTGGGTTGAAGCCCATAAAATACCTGAAGAATCCACTAAAGCATCCGTTATCCTGCTTCCAGGACAAGGAGGAAGGTTGGAGAAATTTTCCACCCCAAGAGAGAAGGAACATAATGCAAGCAAAGTTGAGACCATTAATCCCAATAGCTTCAGAAATGCCGTGAATCTCATATTCATCGGATGAAATTCTACTAATTTCTACAACAAAAAACTAAAATAGGGCTTATCAGCAACAGTAGTTCTTCTGATATTTGCTATTATGTGGAAATCAAATTAAAAAGTCAAAAATTATTTCCCTCTTTATTTTGGAATATTCAAGACTCTCCCTGGTTTTTCCCATTACTGGGAGTAAAAAATGGTCGGGAAGACAGGATTCGAACCTGCGACATCCTGCTCCCAAAGCAGGCGCTCCACCAGGCTGAGCTACTTCCCGTATAAAAAAGGGATTAAAAAATTGGGAGAAAAAAATGGTGGCTCGGGACGGGATCGAACCGCCGACACGGGGATTTTCAATCCCCTGCTCTACCGACTGAGCTACCGAGCCACTTGCTTGCACGCAGAACGTGTTTGCGGGGCAGAATCTAGCACCGCATCTCCGGTATTGCAACCACAAAATATCATTTTTCCAATTTTCCTGCGTTTTGCCGTATCCGGCCCAAGAAAGTTCTTCCCTGTCAATCAGGAGGAAGCCTGAGCCAGAATACCGCTCAGCAACAGCGGAAAGATCAGCGCCACCCAGGAGAGGGTGTACAGCAGGAGAGGGGGCATGTTCTTTTTCAACCTGTCCAGCACGAACATGAATACCCCCGCCATGGCCAGCCCGTAATAGATCCACGCGTCACCGGTGTATTCCCGGGCGGCGGCGGCCAGGCAGAAGACGACGTAGATCACAATCACCCCCATCCAGACCAGGGAAACCATGTCCCGGGCGGCGGAGTCCTGCCCGTCTTCCTCCTCTTCTTCATTCCACCGTTTGCGGCTGAACATGCTGAGGATGACCAGGGCGACGAGATACCAGGTGGGCGTGGACAGCTGGCCGCCCCAGCCTCCGCCCATCGTTCCATAGAAGTAGGCAGGGATTCCCGCTCCCGTAGAAAAGGAGACGGCGGCAAAGAATGATGCCATGACGAATCCGGAGGACAGGCTCCCCTTTTTGTGCGGATTGGAGGAAAAGTAGAGGAAAAGCAGGCTGCAAATACCCGGAAGCAGGGCAAACTGGAAGATGACCACGCCCAGTTGGAAGAACATGATCCACAACCCCGTCACGGCCGCCACCACAATGAGCAGGGAGATGACGAAGCAGTGCTTTTTGGCAAACAGCAGGCATTCATCCGAGTATGCCGCAGGGCCTCCCCGGAATATTTTAAGCACCCGGTCCAGCATGTTGACGCACCAGACGGCCACAAAGAGGAATTGGTACAGCCAGGGGGTGGAGACTACCACCAGATGGGACTGGCTGACGGCAAAAGCCCATGCAATGGCTGCAGAAGGAATCTCCAGTCCCATCAGGGAAAACCACGCCCACCAGGGGGGTCTCTTCAGCACCTGCTCCATTTTCCGTTACATCATCCCCATAACCGTTCCTCCCGCAAGCTCCCGAACCGTCATTCACAAACTTCCGCATTTTTATGCGGGGATGCTTGACATGCAATAAAACACTCCTATACTGGTGCTCCCCTTGCGTCGGAAACGCAATACATCACCATGAAGAAAGATATTCATCCCCAGTACAATCCGGTCGTTTTTGTCGACATCACCACCGGACGCCGCTTCATCACCCATTCCACCGTTCGCTCCCCCAAGACGGAAGTTATTGACGGGGTTGAACATTTCGTGGTTTCCTGCGGCATCACCTCCGACTCCCACCCGTTCTTCACCGGCAAGAACCAGTTCGTGGACACGGAAGGCCGCATCGACAAGTTCCAGAAGCGTTTCGGCGCTGTCCGCCGCAGCGGCGGCAAGCCCAAGCTCAACAAGTAAGGCTTGTCCCCAACAGTTTTCCAACCCCGTTTCCTTTCCGGAAAGCGGGGTTTTTTATTTGCAGGCTTCTCTTTGCCCCTTTTTCCTGCTTCACTGGCGGCAGCATGACGTTGACACCAGACCATTTTGACAAGCAGTCTGCGGAGCTTCTCCGCTCCGGCCGTCCCGTCCTTGCCGGAATCAGCGGCGGACGGGATTCCATGGCGCTGCTTTCCCTGCTTTCCCAAATGCCGGGATGCCACCTCATTGCCTGCCACGTGAATCACGGGCTGCGCCCGGAGGCGGAGGAGGAGGCACAGTTCGTATGCCGGTACGCCGCCTGCCTGGGGGTTCCCTGTGTCCAGGAACGGGCGGACGTCCGCGGCATGGCCCGTTCGCGTGGAATTTCCATTGAAGAAGCGGCGCGGGATGCCCGGCAGGCCTTGTTCCTGAAATGGGCTGCCGGCTATCCGGGGGCTTTCGTGGCCCTGGCCCACCACCGGAACGACCAGCAGGAGACAGCCCTTCTCCACCTGTGCCGCGGGGCTTCCAGCATTCACGGCATGTCACCCGTTTCCACCTGGGCCAACGGATTGACTGTCGTACGCCCCCTGCTGGATTTTTCCCGGAAGGATATTACCGCCTACCTGGAGCATCGCCATATTCCATGGCGGGAGGATTCCAGCAACCAGTCTGCAGAGTATACCAGGAACGCCCTGCGCCATGAGGTCATTCCCAGGCTGGACACGCTGTTCCAGCGAGACACCAGCCTTTCCTTTTCACGCGCCTGCCGCATTGAGAACCAAATCCGCACGGCGCTTTCCCAGGCGCTGGATTCCATGAATCTGGCAGACCCCCAGGGGCGCCTGTTCCTGCCCAAGGTCAACCAGCTTCCCGCGGAGCTGAGGCAATGCGCCGTGCATGATTACCTGCGCCGGCAGCATATTCCGGACCTGACGGAGGACGCCGTGCTCCGGGTGATGAGCATTCTGGATACGGACGGTCCTTCCCGGACTTCCCTGCCCGGCGGCAAGCTGGCCGTACGCAAGGAGAAGCGCCTGATGGTCACGGATGCGCCGTGCCCAATCAATAAAGGGGAGCAACCCCCTGCGGGTACAGCAGGTGGAATTTAATGGCTTCATTCCCCACCACCAGAGCGGTGCCGAACATCCTGTCTTCATCCGTCAGCCGCGGGAGCTGGGCAATCGGGAAGAGCAGCCCTCCCAGAATGAGGCCATAGTTGTATACGGAGGGCATCATGCAGAGCAGCTTTTTGGAGATGTCCGCGGCGTCCAGGGTCGGGAAGACCCACACGTCACTGGGCTGAAGCATGGAGTTGCGGTGAACGCGCACGCTGTAGGAGTCCGGGGACAGGGCGGCGTCAATCTGGATTTCCCCTTCCACGGAGATTTCATTGTTCAGGCAGTCCTTCTGCACCATGCTCCGGGCCAGCGCGGTAGCGGCCCTGGTGCGGTCCGCAGCCAGTTCCGGCACGGACCCGGCGGTGGAGGCGCTCAACATGGCGACGCGAACGCTTTTGCCAAGCATGTGGCGGGCCATTTTGGCCGTTTCCACGGCAAAGTAGGCCATGTTTTCCACGGTGGGATCAGGGGTCACCCCGGTATCCGCCAGGAAGTAGATGCCGCGGCCGCCGAATTTTTTGGCAAATTCGGGAACGAGAACGATCGAGATGGCAAAGAGGGGCTTGGTAGGAACGGGTTCCTGCCGGTATTTGTTCACGGCGCGGAAGACGGAAGCCACCCTTTTCATGTTCCCGGCCACAATGGCGTCCGCCTGGCCGTAAAGCACCATCATGGCGGCAAAGTGGACCGGCTCGGAGACGATTTCACGGGTGTTCATGGGCAATCCGTTGCCGAACATTTGTTCCGCCCGTTCATAGCGGTCGCAGAACATTTGAAGGTCCGAGCTTTTTTCCGGCTCAATGATGCGGACGAATTTCAGGGAAATTCCGTTCATTTCCGCCATCCTCCTGATGACTTCCTTCCTGCCCAGAAGGATGGGCACGCCTGCCTGTTCCGCCACGAAGCGTTCGGACACGCGCAGCACGCGAACATCCTCCCCTTCCGGGAAAACGATGCGCTTGGGATGACGCTTCAGGTTGTCCAGGAGCGGTCCTGTAAAATCATTCAGCGGGGAAAAGCCTTGCCAATCACTCATATGTCACGTGTCCTATTTAACGCGACTCTAAAAAATCCTGTCCATAAAATCAACCCATAATGTCAAAGACGGCAAATAATCGGCAAATACGTCCTCCGGGTTGAACCGCCCGCGCCGCCATGCTAACATGGGCATTCCTCCATGTACTGCGATTACCATACCCATACCCCCCTGTGCCTGCACGCCTCCGGCACTCCGCAGGAATATGTGCAGGCAGCCGTCCGCGCCGGCCTCCGGGAATACGGCATTTCAGATCACGCCCCAATGCCCGGGGAGCCTTTTGACGACTGGCGCATGAAGCAGGCGGACATGCCGGCCTATCTGGACTGGCTCACGGAGGCCCGGGAATGCGCCGCACCGCACCGCCTGACGGTCCGCGCCGCGCTGGAATGCGACTGGTTTCCCGGCATTGGGCCATGGATAGAGCACTTGCAGAGCCTGCACGCATGGGATTACCTGATCGGGTCCGTCCATTATCTGGGGGAGAAGGAGGAGTTTGACAATCCCTACAAGATGGATTTCTGGAACCGGACGGATGTGGAGGACGCATGGAGGCAGTATTGGGAACGCTTCCGGGACATGGCGGCTTCAGGCCTGTTCCACATCATGGGCCATGCAGACCTGATCAAGAAGTTCGGCTTCCGCCCTTCCGGAGATTTGCGTCCTTATTACGAACCGTCTCTGGAAGCCATGAAGGAGTCCGGCGCCTGTCTGGAGCTTAATACCGCCGGCTGGCGCAACAAGTGCGCCGAACAGTATCCGGACGCGCAGTTTTTAAAGATGGCGGCGGAGATGAATATTCCCCTCACCATCAGCTCAGACGCCCACAAGCCGGAGGACGTGGGCCGGGATTTTGAGCGCGCCGCGGAACTGGCCCGCCAGACGGGCTTCACGCATCTGGCCTCCTTCCAGGAGGGCCGCATGGAGCTGTATCCCCTGCCCGGAATCTGACCTTCCCCTTTCCTCTGCGGGAAGGGAATGCTTCCCGGGGCCGTGGCGTCTGCCGCCTGGGCAGCCCGTGCCTTGAGTTTTCTGTTCCGGCAGCCCGTTTGCTGCGGAGGCTGGCGCACGCTTTCCGGAAGAAGATGAGGAACCCGCGGACGCACTTTCAACCACCGTACAAGCTAGGCTTCACAGGCAAAGGCATTGGACGCGGTGGAACGGGGCGGGGAGGGACGGGATGCGGCCTTGGCGGCAGGGGGGAAGGCCGGATAATGACGGGCGGCGGCGGATAGTTCCACGTCCTGATAATCGGAGGGACAATGATGCGCTCCGTTCTCGGCTGGCTGGCCACCTCCCTTACTTCCCCCTGCAACTGGGAAACCTGCTTGTTCAAGTCCGCAATTTTCTTCTGGGTTCCGTCCTTCAGAGCCAGGTATTTCTTTTCCAAATCCTGCCAGTACTGTTCGGCGGTCTCCCTTTTTTTACGGATGGCGTTCACCTGTTCCTGATAGGTTCCCATCCTCGCACGGAAGGTACGGGCATCCTCCGGCAGTCCCACGCGGTCCGCTTCCAGGGCATTCCATTGCAGGGCCATGACTTCCGCCTCCACCTGGGAGAGTTCCCCCAGCAGCAGAAACATGCGGGAGATATCCGCTCCTTCCAGATAACGGGGATGCCGCTCCGCTTCAGACAGGGATTCCCTGATTTTCCTGGCTTCTTCATCAGCCGCCTTTCTGGCCTCTTCCGCCTTTTTCCTGCGCGCCGCGTCCTCCAGGCGCCGCTGGTCCAGCCTGGCTTTCACGTCCTCCGGCGTCATCCTGTAATCCTTCTGCTGGGCATCCGTGAGCTCTTTGTAGGAGACCTTGGCCACCCCGTCCGTGTACTGGACGCTGACAAAGTCGTCTCCGGAAGACACCACGCTGGCGTCTTCCAGCACCCTGCCGGACCGCAGGGTCATTTTTTCCGCCAGGGCCGCAGGCAGCAGGGCGCACAACATCAAAAAACAGGTTCCAGGCTTCATATGATTCTCCTCTTCTACGTTGGTAAGAGGCGTGGGGAAAGAAATTTATTCAAAAAAAATAGAACCAGAGGTTAATACTGGCGCCGCGGCCCGGTTTTCGCTAGCATCACGCGAGTCATTTACACGTGTTATGAGTCTCTATTCTTCATCCTGGTCCCCTTTACCCTCTCTTCCCGATCCGGAAGGTTTCGCCGGCATGTATGCCGGAACATGCGGAGAAACAATGATTTGTGCCGGAGGCACCAATTTCCCGGACAAACCCATGCTTGAAGGCGGCGCCAAAACGTGGACGGACCGCATTTTCACGCTGTCTCCGGGGGAGAACGGGTGGACGGAGGCAGGAACGCTCCCCGCGCCTTACGCGTACGGAGCCTCCGCCAGCACCAGGGAAGGCCTGCTGTGCATCGGCGGCTGCGGCAAGGAAGGCCACCGGAAGGACGTTTACCTGCTGAGCACTGCGGACGGAGCCGTCACTGTGACTCCCTTCCCTCCCCTTCCCATAGCCCTGGCTTACACGGCCGCCGCCGTTCTGGACGGCAAGGTTTATCTTACGGGAGGCTGTGAGCGCCCCGGGGAGCAGGACTGCACCAACCGGGTTTTCATGCTGGACGCACGCGGGCCGGAACGGGGCTGGCAGGAGCTGGACCCGCTGCCGGGCCGCGGACGCTTCCTGCACCAGATGGCCGCGGCGGACGGCGTCCTTTACGTGCTCGGCGGCATCGGCCTCCGGGAGGAGGACGGCAAACAGGTCCGGGAATTGCTGACGGAAGCCTGGAGCTTCACGCCGGAACGCGGATGGACGCGCCTGCCGGAGATGCCTTACGCCATCGCCGCGGCCCCCACCCCGGCCCCGGTTTCCCGGAACGGCGTGATTTATTTGCTGGGCGGGGACGACGGCTCCGGAAAGAAGTATACCCCGCAGACCAACCCCGGCTTCAACAACCAGTCTCTGTGCCTGGATACAGCCGCCATGGAATGGCACGACGCAGGGCCCATCGCGGCGCCCAGGGCGGTCCTTCCGTGCTGCGCGTGGCAGGGCCGTTTTGCAGCCGTGAACGGAGAACTTAAACCCGGCAGGCGCTCCCCTGAAGTGTGGAGCATCACCCTTTCCTGATTTTTCACCCACATCCCATCCCTATCTTCCAGCATATGCACATTTCACGTCACCTTACCCGGTTTTCCAGGGCATGCGGCTCCGCTTTCGCCGCCCTGTTGCTGATTGCGGCCCCCGCTGCCAACGCCTCTTTTTCCGTGGATGTACACCCGGCCGGAGCCATTCCAGACCTGCCGGACCCGGCGGGCCGCGCTGGAATGGCGGCTGGAACCGTTACGGAAAGTGACGGTACCCAGTCCATCATCGCCGCAGGGGGCGCCAATTTCCCCCAGGCCGCTCCGGGAGCCTCAACGCCGGAAGAACGCGGGCCTAAGGCGTACCACCAGGATATTTTCAAACTCCGCAACGGCCAATGGAGCAAGGCGGGGACGCTGCCCGCTCCGCTGGGTTACGCGGCTTTTGCAAGCGTAGGCAAGGGGCTGGCGGTAGCCGGAGGCCATAATGCGGAAGGCATCCTGAAAGACGCCCTGCTGATCAAGGCGGACGGCTCCGTGGAAAAGCTTCCTCCCCTCCCCGTCCCCGTTACGGAAGCCGCCTTCGCCGCTCACGGAAACAAGCTGTTCGTCATCGGCGGACGGGACAGCGACCAGCCGGAAGCCGCCCTCAATACCATCTACATGCTGGACACCACTCCGGATACGGCCAAAATGAAATGGGCGTCCCTCCCGCCCTTCCCCGGTGCGGGCCGCATCCTCTCCACCGCCGCCGTCTGTGACAGCACCCTGTTCATCGCAGGCGGCTGCACCCTGTCCAGGGATGCCGCCGGAGAAACCGCCAGAACGTACCTTTCCGACATGATCGGCTACGACATGACGTCCAACGATCCCGCCGAATGGGGAGCCGCGGGCAAACAGCAGCCTGCCGGACCGGGAACGCCCGTAGCCGCCGCCGCAGGCCCCGCCCCGGTACGTGAAAATTCCATCATCCTCATCGGCGGGGACAAGCGCGGCAACGCGCCGGACCCGTCCAAGCCCGTGGTGCAGTCCCGCGACATCCTGGTTTATGACGTCATCGGAAACAAATGGACGCACCAGGGGGAGTGGCCCGTCGGCATTGCCACCGCGCCCGCCGTCGTGAAGGGTTCCGAGATCATGACCATCAGCGGGGAAACCGCCCCGGGCGTCCGGACCCCCGTGAACGCCTCCGCCTCCGCAGGGTACCATTTTAAAATGAGCACGGTTGATTACGCCGTTCTCATCCTGACCGTCATCGTCATGGCGATCATCATCGTTTCCGCCGTGCGCAACGGCGTTAAAAATGTTTCCGCCGTCACGGACCCGAACACCAGGCCGGGCCTGTGGGCCTGGGTGGCCGTCATCGTCCTGTGGTTCGTGGTCATGCTGAACTATTTTGACCGCCAGCTCCTTTCCGCGCTGCATGAACCCATCGTCCGGGACATTCCGCAGACGGAAGCCCAGTTCGGCATGGTCACCTCCGTTTTCCTGCTGATTTACGCCCTGCTCAGCCCGGTGGGCGGCTTCCTGGCGGACCGCTACAGCCGCCGCCTGATGATTCTCTGCTCCCTCGTCGTCTGGTCCGTGGTCACCTGGTGGACCGGCCATGCGGAGGATTACACGTCCCTGCTCATCGCGCGCGGCGCCATGGGCATCAGTGAGGCCTTTTACATCCCCGCCGCCCTGGCCCTGATTACGGACTACCACCGGGGCAGCACGCGCTCCATCGCCACGGGGCTGCACATGAGCGGCATTTACGTGGGCATGGCCGTGGCCGGCTTCGGGGCCACCATGGCTTCATGGACGGGCTGGCGCATGACGTTCGCCCTGTTCGGCCTGATCGGCGTGGCGTATGCCATCGTCCTCATCCTGTTCCTGAAAGACCCGGCCAAGGCCCCTGCGGATACGGCGCAGGCCAAAAAGCCGTCCGAACCCAAGGAAAAAACGGTCCTGATCAATGTGGACAATGACGAACGGGCCATCAAGGAACCCGCGTCCAATCTTTCCACCGGCGCCGTGCTTTCCAGCCTGCTGAGCGGCCGCCCCATGTGGATGCTGCTGGCCGTGGTCGCCTTTGCAGGCGCCGGGAACTGGTTCCTGCTCACCTGGTACCCCACCCTGCTTCAGGATAAATACCAGCTTTCCTCCGCGGAGGCAGGCCCCGCCGCCACCCTGTGGAGCTCCGTAGCCAAGTACGTGGCCGTGCTGGGCGGCGCCATTCTGGCGGACATGTGGTACCGGCGCAACGCCCGCGCCCGCGCCCTGGTGCCCGGCATCACCTTCACCATATCCGGCCCGCTGGTGGTCCTGGCGCTGCTGCCCGGCATCTTCGGCTGGGACATTGCGGTTCCCCTCGTGCTCATGCTGGGCCTCGTCGCCACGCAGGGGCTGGCGCAGGGATCGCTGGACGCCACCCTCATGCCTGTGCTACGCTCCCATATCGACGAGCGTTATTCCGCCACCGGCTATGGCCTCCTCAACCTCACGTCCGCGGGCGTGGGCGCCCTTATCTCCTTCTTCGGGGGATGGTTCAAGGACCAGGGCGTTCCGCTGACCACCACCCTGGCGGCGGCAGGATGCCTGATGCTGCTCTGCGGACTGCTGCTCCTGATGCTGCCGCGGCCCAAACATTAACAGCAACTTTCTTTCATATCCCCAACTCCAGCCTTATGAAGAATCCCGCATGCCTGTACCTGGTGACGGGAGCCCTGTGCTCCCTCTCCTTCCTTCCCCTCGCGCAGGGGCGCACCTGGACCAGCGTCCAGGGGAAAAGCCTGGAAGCCGAGTTCGTCAGGCTGGACGGCCAGAAAGCCGTGCTGAAACGCTCCGGCGGCCAAACCGTCTCCATCCCCCTCGCCCAGCTTTCCCGGGAAGACAGGGATTTCATCGCGGCCCGGGGAAAGGGAGGGGCTGCCTCCTCCAATCCCGCGGACAATTACCACCTGCCATGGCCCAGGACCGTCAAATGCCAGGACAATTTCAAGGTGGAAACCATCAAGGAGGAACAAGGGGAGTATATTTATGAAACGCCCCATTTCCGCTTCATCTGCGACGCCAAGCTGGGCGCCGGCATGATCAAGCGCCTGGGCCTTCTCTTCGAGGCCACCCACCTGGCGAACAAAACGCTTCCCATCGGCAACATCCCCCCTCACGACGATTCCGCCAAATTCCCCGCCTACCTGTACGAAAAGTTCAGCACGTACCTGGAAAACGGAGGCCGTGAAGGCACGGCAGGCATTTTCCTGGGGACGACGCGCAGCGGAGATCGCGGCAAAATCCTGGTCCCGTTTGATTCCCTGGGCGTCAAGACCATGGGGAGCACGTACATCATTGACCGCGACAAGGATTCCTCCACCCTCATCCATGAACTGACGCACCAGCTCATGTCCCCGGAGGCCAAGCAGGCAAGCTGGTTCTGTGAAGGCTCCGCGGAATACATGGGGATGACCCCGTATTCCGGAGGCCGCTTCAACTTCGGGGCCAACCGTTCCCACATTGTCTCCCGCGTGACGGAATACGGCAAGAAAAATACGGGGGGCCGCGCCCTGGGGGACGACTTTGAGGCGCCCAGCCTGGAGTCCTACATGAACATGCCCTATTCCCAGTTCACGGGAGAGAACGCCAACCTGAATTACGGCCTGGCCGCCCTGATGGCCTACTATTTCTACCACATGGACGGCAAGGGGGACGCCCAGCGCGTGAAGAACTACATGAAGGCCATCCAGTCCGGCAGCAGTGAAAAAGAAGCGCAAAAGCTCCTCCTTGATGGCCGGAGCTATGAGGAGCTGGCCAAGGAGATTGAACAGAAATGGCGCAAGGCCGGCGTTAAAATCCGCTTCCGCTCCTCCTCCTGACCCGCGCCGCGCATGCGGAAAGACGCTTCCGTCAATGGCCGGAGGACAGTCTGTGCCCTGAAAAACCGTTGACATGGCAGGGAAAGGCGGCACACTTTCCACCAGCAGGGGCTATCAGACACGCATGGCAGAAGACGCTTCCATAACCGCCCTGATGGACAGGGTGGCCCGCACCGCACCCTTTCACCGGGAACTCGCGAAACTGGGCACGGAGGAACAGGCGGTTTTCGACCATACCTCCCTGCCCGGGGTTCCGTTCGTGGCGGCCCTGTGCATCAGGACCATTCCGGACACCGCCCGGGCCTGGGTGATCGCGCCCCATCTGCGCGCGCAGGAATCCCTTGCCGCGCAACTGGAAACATGGGGAGTGCGCAACATCCTCTTCGTCCCGGAAAAAGAGGTGGCCCTGGGGGAGGAAGTGGGAGACCCGGAGCTTGCCGCGGAACGGCTGAACGTCCTTCACCGCATCGCTTCCGGCCATGTGGGCAGGCAAACCGTCGTTCTGACGGAAGGCAGCCTGAATGACGAGGTTCCCTCCCCCGACGGCATGCAGAACCAGGGAATGACCCTGAAAACGGGAGAAACGCACGCCCCTGACGATTTGATACGGCTGTTTGAGGAGGAGGGGTTCGAGGGCGTTCCTCAGGTCATTTCCCGCGGGCAGTGGTCCCGCCGCGGCGGCATTCTGGACGTTTTCCCGCTCCAGTCCTCCCATCCCGTACGCCTGGAGTTTTTTGACGACGAGATTGAATCCATCCGGGAATTTGACGTGGACTCCCAGATTTCCTTCCGGAAGACGGAGCACGTCAACCTCGTCCTGACGGAAGCGGCAGGCGTGGAAACCCTGCGGGCCTGGATCAAGCCGGGCGACCTGGTCATTACGGCCCCTTTCTGCAAGGAACGGGGGAACGTGTGCATCCTCACCGCACCGCCGGAGAACGCGGAGGGGGAGGAGGACTTCTCCCTGGCCATCCATGACAATCCCCTGGGCAGCTTTGACGCCGGGGACTTCGTGATGCAGGAGATCCGGCGGGAGCTGGCGGAACGCCAGATCCGAGAATGGCTGGACCGGAAATGGAACGTCAGCATGTTTTTTCCCAACGAAGGGGAGGAAGAGCGCTTCCGGGACATCTGCGCCGGAACGCCCGCGCTGCTGTCCATCACCGCCCTGCGCGGGGACCTGCCCGGCGGCTTCAGCATTCCGGGGGCAAAAACGGCCGTTCTCTCCTCCTCGGAGCTGTTCGGCAGGTACCAGTCCGCCACGGCGCGCCGCCGCGCCAGCCGGGAGGACAAGGCCCGCAAGGCCCGCGCGCAGGCCTCCCTGAAGGACATCAACCCCGGAGACCTGGTGGTGCACACCAGCTACGGCATCGGCAAATTCATCAACATTTCCACCTCTCCGGACTCCGGAGACGAGGAAATGAACATCCTTTACCGGGACAATACGATCCTGCACGTCCCCCTCAGCCAGGCGCACCTGGTTTCACGGTACATAGGGCTGGGCAGCAAGACGCCGGAACTCAACAAGCTGGGGGATTCCAAATGGCAGCGCGCCAAAAAGTCCGCGGAACGCTCCGTGGCGGACTACGCCGCCCAGCTCCTCAACGTGCAGGCGGAACGCCAGACCGGAAAGGGCTACAGCCACCCTCCGGACAGCAAATGGATGTGGGAGTTTGAAAGCTCCTTCCCCTTCCGGGAGACCCAGGACCAGCTCCGCGCCATCGCCCAGACGAAGGCGGACATGGAAGCCACCCGCCCCATGGACCGCCTGATCTGCGGAGACGTGGGCTTCGGCAAGACGGAGGTGGCCATCCGCGCCGCCTTCAAATGCGTGACGGGAGGCCGCCAGGTGGCCGTGCTGGTGCCCACCACCGTGCTTGCGGAACAGCACTTCCGCACCTTCAAAGAGCGCATGAGCGAATACCCCGTGCGGATTGAAATGCTCAGCCGCTTCAGCAGCGCGGCGGACGTCCGCTCTACGCTGGAAGGGCTTAAGTCCGGGGCCGTGGACATCGTCATCGGCACGCACCGCCTCATCTCCGAGGACGTGTCCATTAAAAACCTGGGCCTCGTGGTGATTGACGAGGAACAGCGCTTCGGCGTCAGGCACAAGGAGAAATTCAAGGAACGCTTCAAAGGCATCGACGTGCTCACGCTGTCCGCCACGCCCATTCCCCGCACCCTGTACATTGCGCTGATGGGAGCGAGGGACATGAGCTCCATTGAAACGCCGCCCGTCAACCGGCAGCCCGTGCAGACGAGCGTATGCCCTTATGACGAACGCATCATGAAGAAGGCCATGGAGCGCGAACTGGAACGCGGCGGCCAGATTTTCCTGCTGCACAACCGCGTCAAAACCATCGAACTGTTCCGGGACCGCATCCAGGCCCTGGTGCCCAAGGCCCGCATCGTCATCGGCCACGGACAGATGCCCAAGGACGAGCTGGAGAAGGTCATGCGCACCTTCGTGCAGGGGAAGGCGGACATCCTGCTGGCAACCACCATCATCGAATCCGGCATCGACATCCCGAACGCCAACACCATCATCATTGACCGCGCGGACCGCTTCGGCCTGGCGGACCTCTACCAGCTCCGCGGCCGCGTGGGCCGCGCGGGGCACCGGGCCTACGCCTACCTCATGCTCCCCAGGTCCGCCGCCACCACGGGAGACGCCCGCAAGCGCGTCTCCGCCATCAAGCAGTACACGGAGCTGGGTTCCGGCTTCAAGATAGCCATGAGGGACCTGGAAATACGCGGCGCGGGCAACCTGCTGGGCACCCAGCAGAGCGGCCACATTGCCGCCATCGGCTTTGACCTGTACTGCCAGCTTCTCCAGCAGTCCATCGCCCACATGCAGGGCAGGCACACGGCCCCCCGGCCGGACGCGGCCCTGAGAACGGATTTCATCGTGAACAGCGAGACGCAGTTCGCCGCCAAATCCCGCAAGGATTATCTGGGCGCCTTCCTGCCCCGGGATTACATCAGCGACGCAGCCCTGCGCATTTCCGCGTACAAGGACCTGGCGGCAGTCCGCACCCTGAAGGAGGCGGACGCCCTGCTCCGCGCGTGGGAAGACCGCTTCGGCCCTGCACCGGAAACGGTGCATCACCTGCTGGATTCCCACAAAATCAAGATACTGGCCTCCAAAGCAAACATCTCCATGGTGGAAATCAGCGGACAGCGCCTGATGCTCACCAGGAACGGGGATTTTATCCTGCTGTCCAACAAATTTCCGCGGCTGGCAGGCGTCTCTCCCGCAGACAAGCTACGGGAAGCGCTGGAAATGCTGAAGAACATCTAAACCGCGCCACAGCCTTCCCGGCCGGGCCATCCAGCGGAAACAGGAAGGCCCCGGCGCCGGGGCCTTCCGCCCCGAACGGCTTCCGATAACGGACGGAAACCGCATGCCGCGTTCTCTCCTTTCCCGTGGTAAAATCCTTCCATCAAATTCGCAGCTCTTCCGCGCCGGAAAACTCCTTCTTCCTCATCATTTCCATGATGCCGGACGTATTGGCCGGAGCCATGATGACCTCTATCGACCATTCGGAACTGTCCATTTCCTTTGCGTAATCCTCCATGTTTATGGAGACCTCCAGGACGGGAGACTCCCGGGTAAGGGCCGTACGGAAAGAACGGGACATGACCTCCTGCCCGTTCCGCAACAGAATCACCTTGTCAATAAGGATACTTCCCCCTTCCACGGAGGTCCGTACCAGCCGCAGTCCTGAAAACTGGCTCATCTTCCTGCCGGGAATGGAGCAGCGCATCCTCGTATAGGTTTCCTCCTTCTGCCCCAGAAGCTCCCAATGGGATAAAATGGGGGCCGACAAGGTAAGCCGCGACAGGTCGTAACCGGAACCGGCCAACAGCCTGGACAGGCGCGCGACCATCTCCGCGGAATATTCCACCCCCCACCCCTGGGAATACAAGACACCCAGCATATACAGCACGGAAGGATCCTGCGCGGCAAAGGACATCAGAAGGAAATCAACCGCCTGAGAATAGTTCTGGGACAGGCTGACCGGGCACTGAAGCATATCCGGGAAAAATTCCTTGCCCCCCACAAGAAGAAACGCCAGATCCCTCTGCGCCACAATAAAGCCCCCCATGGCCGCCTTATAAAGCCAGGCGCCTCCTTCCTCTCCGTATCTCCCATCCCGTTCAAAGATGAGACGGGCTATTTTATACTGGGCGGCGGGATACCCCGCCTTGGCGAACTTCCGCACCTGCGTCTTCTCCTGTTCCGTCAGCACGATGGAATCAATTTCCGTACGGTTCCTTTTCCGGGAGGCGATGAGCATTTCCCGGATCCTGCCGTTTTCCGGCCTGTTCAGCGAATCTCTCACCTCGGAGTCATACATCGCGCAAATGAATTTAAAATGGGGCCTCACGGTTTTCCCGCTCTCCAGCGTCGTAACCTGGGAAGAAACAACCTTCAGCGGATGAGGAACATTATCCTTGGTTTCAAAACTGAACCTGTAAGGCGCATCCACATTCAGCGCCGGAAGATCCACAAAGCGGAACCCGGTGAGCACAGGACTCTCGATCAAGGTGAAGGAAAAACCGTTGAGAGACCGGGAAACCAGCTTTCCCTCCTCATCACGTATGGTCAAATACAGGGGCGGGCACATCTTGTCTTCCTGAAGCACTCTCAAATGGACACACGCAAGGGAAAAGCGGTCGGGAAGCAGGGATGGAAGAGCATGGCGCGACAAAGACGGACTATCCAGCCTGACGTCAAAACGTTCCACGGGACTCAGCAAGGAAACGCCCCTGGATTCTGAAATAATCTGGGGAATGGGGGTGGACATTACACTGGGAAAGCGAAGCCCTAAAGCATCGTCCTCCTCCGGGCCGCCTCCCCAGTCATAAACAAAATAGCCGAGGGTTGCGCCAATCACGCCCGCAACAACGAAGAGCCCCAGCACCTTCCTCCATCCGGCCCCCCACTTTTCCTGCCCTTCCGACATGATGCGGGAAGAAGACAAGGCAAACAGATTGAAAAAACGCTTACGGGCGGACTTGAACTCCTCACTGGAGAACTTAATGGTTGAGAGCGCCCCTCCTTCCACTCCCAGATCCTTCATCCACTCTTCCGCGGAGTTATAACGATCTTCCACCCGAGGAGAAAGGGCCTTGTCTATGGTCCTGAGAAAATTTTTCGAATAATGAGAGGACAAGGGCGCGGACAATGCCAAAGGCTGTATGGTATCGTGGATCAGCCGCTCCTCTCCTCTGGGGGGCGCACCCCCCTTCAGCAGGGAATAGAACGTAGCGCCCAGGGAATAAATGTCGCTCCAGGGTCCCGTGTTTTTCCTGCCGAGAGCCTGTTCCGGAGAAGAAAAGCCATGAGTCGTCAGGACAGTCTGGGTATGGGTGCTCTCCATGTGGCGCGACGCGCCGAAATCCACGAAAACGGGAGTTCCCTCCTGTGTAAGCAATATATTTCCCGGTTTGATGTCCCTGTGGCAGATGCCTTTTTTATGAAGGTAATCCAAAATCTGGAGGATGTGCATCAGCAATCCCTTCAACTTGGCTTCCGAATAACAGTTTCCGGCAAGCAGCTGCTGTTCTCCTAGGTAATCCAGAGGAAGCCCCTGAACATAATCCATGGAAAAATAAGCCGTGCCGTTGCACTCAAAAACGGAAAGAACCCGGACAATACCTGGAGAATCCAGCCTCGCAAGAATGCGGGCTTCATTCAAAAAGTTGGAAAGGGTCCACTTGAAATACTCGGCGTCATGCTCATTATTGGGAACCACGCGCCCCGTAAACGGATCTCTGTAAGCATAGGAAAAAGGAAAATTCTCTTTTAAAACCACTTTCCTCTTCAGCATCAAGTCCCGGACCAGATAGGTAATGCCGAATCCGCCGCTTCCCAGCACCTTCAATATTTTATAATGCTCCAACGTCGCTCCGTCCGGGAGTTCTTTGGAATAAACGGAAAACTCGTTCCAGGAAGAGGGAGGGGTCAATTTGGATCCATGCACGGAAACATTATTCAAATGAGCATCTTTTCCCGGAACTGCCGCATGGTGAAAATCGGGAACACTATTTGAGCCGCAACTCTCCATCCTAATATCTGATCAGGAAATTACTTTTATCTTTTCCACCTAATTTGTAAAGATTATTCTTTTGCCGCTCACCGGGTTGGTTATTTCTCCATAACCTCTTGCACGGGAAACAAGACATCCGCCATTTTTCATCTTCATGAACAGCTCACGGCTTCCACGGATTTAACGGAGAACCACCCGGCCTTCACGCAGGGAGGGCCTTTTCCCCCATTCCGGAAAGTAGATGCGCTGGCTGCCGCCCTTCCAAAACATACTTTTGCAATAAACGGGCCAAGATGGACGTATTCTGACAAAGATATGATTGTAAAATCTCTCATTATTTTCAGCAATATGGCAGGATGCCTCCTGCCCGGTTCCGGACAGGCGGGAGAATTGCATGCCTCTCTGCAATCCCCGGACGGCCGTCTGTCCTGGATGCTCCACGCGGATAACCGGGCCGCCCATTCCCTGAAAAAGGGAAACAGGACGGTTCTGGAGCCCTCCGGCCTGGGCATCGTGGTGAACGGCAAGGACCTTGCCGGAGGCATTACGGGATGGAGCGTGAAAAAAGTGAAGGACAACATCCACGACACCTTTGAAACGCGCGGCAAATACCCCTCCGCTTCCGTCCATTTCAACGAATACGTGGTTTCCGGGGATAATTCCGGCCTCCGCCTCCGCGCCCGCGTTTTCAACAACGGAGTCGCCTTCCGCTACGAGTGGACGGAAGACATGCAAAAAGCGCCCGTGCTGAACATCGGGGAAGAAAAAACGTCGTTCGCCTTCCCGGAAAAAGCCGTCCTGTGGACCCAGGACTCCGCTTCCGCACTGGGTCCCTGCGAGGGAGTCTGGTCTCCTTCCAGAATAGCCGATTTCAAGAAAGACCCCGGCAATCCCCGCAGCCATGTCCGCACCATGCCGGTTGCGGCGGAACTGCCGGGCGGAGGCTTCGCCCTCATCCAGGAAGCCGCCAATTTCAACAGGCAGTGGAGCGGCATTAAATTCTCCCTTCAGGACGGCGCATGCAGGACGGTATATTTCCAGGACCCGGAAGGCTTTTCCGCCCCCTCTTCCGCAGAGATGCCCTGGCGGGTCATCCTGGTGAACGACGACCTGAACGGCCTGGTCCGGAACGACGTCATCCCTTCCCTGGCTCCGGAACCGGACAGGAACCTTTTTCCTGAAGGAGCCAAAACGCCCTGGATCAAGCCGGGCCGCTCCACCTGGACCTGGTGGGACCGCGGAAACGTCCGTGAAGAGGACCAGTACGCCTTTGTCGACATGGCCTCCGAATTCGGCTGGGAATACCACCTCGTTGACGAAGGATGGAAGAAATGGGGCAAAACCGTGCCGGAAAGCATGGACAAGGTGGCTCAACTGGCCAGCTACGCCGCCGGCAAACAAGTAGGCATCTGGGTATGGGTGCGCTGGTCAGACGTCAACAACCCCGCCAACGACTGGGAAAGCATGCGCAGCTTTTTCAGCAGCCTTGCCAAAACGGGCATCAAGGGAATCAAGATAGATTTCATGGATTCCGCCTCCCGGGAACGCCTGGCCTTTTATGACGCCGTCGCGGAAAACCTGGCTAAAAACAAGCTCATGGTCAACTTTCACGGCGCCAATACCCCCACGGGGGAAGAACGCTCCTGGCCGCATGAAATGAGCCGGGAAGGCATCTACGGCGGGGAACAGAACATCTGGGCCGCCATCGGCGGACGGCACTACTGCGCACTGCCCTTCACCCGGCTGGTCTCCGGCCACGCCGATTTCACTGGCGGCTACTTCGGCCACGGGCCCAAGCTGCGCGGCTCTTCCTGGCCCCTCCAGATGGCGGCCAATATCATTTATACGTCCCCAGTCCTCCACTGGGTATCCAACCCCGCAGACATGGAAGCCGCCTTCCCGAAAGGCTCCCCGGAACGGGAAGCCGTCCGGAACATTCCCTCCGTATGGGATGAGACCATCGTCCTGCCGCCGTCCGCCATCGGGGAATGCGCCGCCTTTGCCCGGCGTTCCGGGGACCAGTGGTACATTGCCCTGATGAACGGGGACGGACGGGAACGCACCGTTTCCATTCCCCTGGACTTCCTGAACAGGAACACCGCGTACCGGGCCACCATCCTCCGCGACCTGCCGGAAAAGAACGACGGCTGGAAGGTGGAAAACCGGGAACTCCATTCCGGGAGCACCCTTTCCTTCACCATGCGCGTCAAGGGGGGCGGCATTGCCCGCCTGGTCCCCGCCGGAAAGTAGCGTTCCCTTCCGTCTGCTCAACGGGAGTTCATCAGGAAAGGGGAAGAGGCTATTTTCCTCTTCTCCCTTTCCATTTGAAGCGGCCTTTCCGGAAAGGGAGAATTCCCATCATTTACGGCCTCCGGCAGTCACCAACTTCATTACCCGCGGAAAGACCGGAAAAGACGGCAAAAGGGTCAGTCCTGGCCAGCCTTCTCCATGGTGCTCCACGCCGGGAGCCACTGCACGTCCCGGAGGCGGTAGCCGCGTTCCAGAAGAGCTCCGTGCAGGCCGGGAAGATGGGCCGCGCCATAAAAAATGCCTATCCTGCGAACGCCCTTGCCGCGCCATTGGTCAAATACTTCCATGCACTTGGAATTCCGGCCTTCCAGAATCACGGTATCCTCCAAATCATTCGGAGCATGGGCAAAAATGCGCATCAGTTCATTCTTCAGTCCCGCCTTGTTCCCGGCAAGCAAATCCACCATCATGCCGAATTCATTCGGCTGGTACGCCCCGGGCTTCTCCACCAGGGAGGACAGCATGGATTTAAGCATCAGGCTGGCGAAGTTTTCTCCCTTACTGGCCTGCGCCTGCCGGAATTCCGCCAGCGTCATGTCCGCATGGATAAAATGGGGCGCGGAATAATCAATGCCCTGATGCTGGGTTTGAAGGCCCAGCGCGGCGCTCAATTCCCGGTACGCGCTTCCCAGCAGCCCCAGCAAAAAAGACTTTTCCTCAAGGGCGGCTCTCTTCCTCCACTCCACCATCCGGTTCCATTCCCGCGCCTCCTCCAGCGTCAGCCCTCCCATAGGCTTATTGCGGTCTATTTTACGGCGGAGCTCCTCCTCCCTCCGAAGCCCCTCCCCGCCGATCATTTCAAACAGCAGCACGTCATAACTGCCGAACAGCTTGTTCAGCCGGGCATAATAATCAGCCTCCGCCACATGAATGGCCCCGATAAGCGCCACTTCCGCGCCTTCGTCATTCACATACGCGGCCACGGGCGTAGACAGGCTCTGGCTGTTGCGGGACGAGGATTCCAGAAGCATGTACCGGGCCGGATACCCCCCATGCTCCTTCTTCCCCGCAACGGAGGCGTCCGCCGCAAGCGCGGGAGAGCACAACAGGAACACGGCCAGGAAGCTGCGCAGCATTTTCATACATGTCCAGCCTAGCGCGGGCCACACCCAGAGCAAGCTCAAAAAAGGACTGTGCCGCCTTTCCCTGCATCCCCCTCTCCGGAACCGGCAGCCACCGGAGCACGAACGGGTTTCCCTTAAACCACGGGAGCCGGCAAACTTCCGCAGTTTGCGCCGCGTCAGCAGGGAGCAAAAAAATCCCCGCACCCGGAGACGGGCACGGGGAATGAAAAGGTTCATTCAAGGCACCATGCGGAAAACGATCCGCCGGCCGTGAACGGTTACTTCTGGCAGCAGCAGCCGCACTTGTCGGTCAGGGCTCCCACGCCGGGAAGCACCTTGCCTTCCAGCAGTTCCAGGGAAGCGCCGCCGCCCGTAGAGCAGAAGGAAAGCTTGTCCTGGACCTTGAACTTCTTGGCCGCCGTCACGGAATCGCCGCCGCCCACGATGGAGATGGCGGAGGAATCCGCCAGGGCTTCCGCAATTTCCTTGGTGCCCTTGGCAAAGCAGTCCATTTCAAACACGCCCATCGGGCCGTTCCACAGAACGGTCTTGGCGTCCTTGATGATGGCGGAGAATTCTTCAATAGCCTTGTCGCCAATGTCGATGGCCATGCCGCCTTCCGGCACCTTGCCGCCTTCCGCGAAGGGAGCCGTGCAGAAGGTTTCAGCGCCGTCTTCAAACTTCATGGCTACACGCACGTCCGCAGGAAGCAGGAATTTCACGCCCTTGGCCTTGGCTTCCGCCAGGATTTCACGGGCCAGGTCCAGCTTGTCGCCTTCAATCTTGGAAGCGCCCAGGTCATACCCTTCAGCCGCCAGGAACGTGTTGGCCATGGCGCCCCCGATCAGGAACGTATCAGCCTTTTCCATCAGCTTGGAAAGCACTTCAATCTTGTCGGACACCTTGGCGCCGCCCATGATTACCACGAAGGGCTTTTCCGGGTTTTCCAGCTTGCCTTCCAGGTATTCCAGTTCGCGTTCGATCAGGAAGCCCATGGCGCTCTTTTCCGCAAAATGCGTCACCCCTTCCGTGGAAGCGTGGGCGCGGTGGGCGGTGCCGAACGCGTCGTTCACGAACAGCGTGGCATTGCCCAGAAGAGCCTTGGCAAATTCCGGATCGTTCTTCTTTTCACCGGGATAGAAGCGGACGTTTTCCAGCAGGACCACGTCGCCGTCCTTCATGGCGGCGCGGGCGGCTTCCGATTCCGGGCCGATGGCGGCGGGAACGAATTTCACTTCCTTGCCGAGCAGTTCGGAAAGGCGGGCGGCAACGGGCTTCAGGGAAAAAGCGGGATCGGGTTCGTTCTTGGGACGGCCCAGATGGGAGGTGAGGACAAGGCGGGCGCCCTGGTCCAGCAGGAACTTGATGGTGGGGAGGGCGGCCACGATGCGGGCGTCATTGGTAATTTCCCCATCCTTGAGGGGGACGTTGAAATCCACGCGCATCAGGACTTCCTTTCCCTTGGCATCAAGGTCACGTACAGTAAGTTTAGCCATATCGGTTTATATTGTTTGGTTCAATGGAATAAAAAAGGGAGGGCATTTCTGCCCTCCCGGATAAATCCCCGGCCGCCTGGACAAACCCGGTTCAGGAACCGGAAGGTTGAAGCAGGCAACCGGCAAGACTTGTCGTGCAACTGAAGAGCAAGCGTTGTTCAGAAGAACTTACTTGCCGCAGGAGCAGCCGCAGCTCACGCTGTCGCCCAGCTTCTTCATGGCTTCAGCGGCGCGGTTGGAGTAGCCCCATTCGTTGTCGTACCAGCCGCAGACCTTCACCAGGTTGCCGCCGACCACATACGTAAAGCCGGAGTCAAAGATGCAGGAGTGGGGGTCGGAAACGATGTCCTGGAGAACGAGGGCTTCTTCAGAGTAATCCAGAATGCCCTTCAGCGGGCCTTCAGCGGCTTCCTTCATGGCGGCGTTCACTTCTTCCACGGTCACGTTCTTCTTGAGAACGGCCACGAAGTCGGTCAGGGAACCGGTCGGGGTCGGCACGCGGAAGGAAGCGCCGTTCAGGGAGCCCTTCAGGTTCGGCATCACTTCGCCGATGGCCTTGGCGGCGCCGGTGGTCGTCGGGATGATGTTGATCGCGGCGGCGCGGGCGCGGCGGGGATCGGAGTGGGGAAGGTCCAGGATGCGCTGGTCGTTCGTGTAGGAGTGAATCGTGCTCATCATGCCCTTTTCAATGCCGAACTTGTCGTCCAGCACCTTCACCATGGGAGCGAGGCAGTTGGTGGTGCAGGAAGCGTTGGAAACGATGTCGTGCTTGGCGGGATCGTATTCGCTGTCGTTGATGCCCAGAACGAAGGTCAGGTCAGGATCCGGGGAGGGAGCGGAAATGAGCACCTTCTTGGCGCCGGCTTCAAGGTGCTTCTTGGCGGCGTCACGCTTGGTGAACAGGCCGGTGGATTCCAGAACGACGTCTACGCCCAGCTTCTTCCAGGGAAGGTTGGCGGGGTCGCGTTCCACGGTGATGAGGATCTTGTGACCGTCAACGACCAGATATTCTCCATCAATGGAAATTTCACCGTCAAACTTGCCCTGCGTGGAGTCATACTTGAGCAGGTGGGCGATCATTTCAATGGGGGTCAGGTCATTGATGGCAACAACCTTGTTGCGTTCTTCCTTGGACATGGCGCGCAGTACGTTGCGACCAATACGTCCAAAACCGTTAATAGCATATTTGGCCATAAGATTGAGGGCTTCAGATTTGATTAATTACTAGTCCCGGACTTATTTAAGTACCATGGACGCCGTAAGTTTAAAAACGATTCAACCAGCCGTCAACACTATTGTTCCCCCATCATGGCAGTATGCTCCCGCGCCTGCGCGGACCGCGGGAAGCCCTGCCCGCGGGCATGCTCCCGCATGGAAGTCAAATGCTTGCGGAGCCGGTCCCCGGGTGGGGGAGACGGTCAGTTCATGGAGCGCAGGGCGGCGCGGATCAGTTCGTCCGCATCCGCGTCCGGATGGTCTTTCAGGTGGGCGGCGATCGCCTTGCGGGACTCCACCTGCTTGAACCCGAGCGCAATCAACGCCAGCTCCGCATCCCCCGCTGCCTGGGAGGTGGCGCCCTGCGCCTGGGCCTCCCACGTAGCGGCCAGTCCCACCTTGTCCTTCAGCTCCAGGACAATGCGTTCCGCCGTCTTCTTGCCCACGCCCTTGGCCCGCGCAATGCCGGAAACGTCCCCGCTCACCACCGCCTGCTTGAACTGCTCCACGGACAGGGAACCAAGAATGGCGATGGCCGTGGCAGGGCCGATGCCTGAAACGCGGTCGATCAGCAGCAGGAAAATGTCCCGCTCCGCATCCGTGGCAAAGCCGTAGAGCACCTGCATGTTCTCCCGGACATGCAGGTAGGTTTTCAGCGTCAGCTCCCTGCCGGGAAGAGGGTTCAGCCTGTCAAAGGTGGAGAGGGGCACAATCACCTCATACCCCACGCCATGAACATCCAGAATCAACCGCTGGGGATATGATTCCGCCACCGTGCCGCGCAGAAAAGCTATCATGCCCATAACGTGACACAATCCGGCCCGCGCTCAAGCCAAAAACGCATCTGCGGAAACCGGCCCCATCATCTTTTCTGGAGCACGTGCAGCCTGATATGCTCCAGGTCCTCCCGGTGATAAAAACAGCGCACCCGGAGGCCGCGGGCGGTCTTCATCCGGCACCGGTATTCGCGCAGCAGCCCCTTTTTCACGAGCCTGTAAATGTAGCTGCGCACCACCCCCAGCATATCGATAGCCTCGGCCATGTCCATGTAGCACGGTGGCACGCGGCGGCGTACAGGCTCCCGCCGGGCGAGAATCCGGTCCACATCCGCACGCCGCCAGTACAGGGCCAGGGAACCCGTACCCTTGCGGACCACGCGGAAGCGGGCTCCGTGACGGTGCAGGTACTGGCGGGCGGCGGACGCGCTGCAGCAGAGCCGCGAGGCGATGGAGGACGTTTCCACGAACGCGCTGCCCGCTTCCGCATAAGGCTGGCCGGATTTGGGATTCGTTCCCCGACGGCGGATTTTCACATGTTCCGGGAAGCTCAGCTTGGGATTGTTAATGTACTCCCGTCCTCCTACTCCGATGAATGTTTTCTTAAAATGGTATATCATGGTTAATGAGTTTTTACATTGGGATTGCGAAGCTCCATGCAGACATTCCGCACGAAACTCTAACATTTTTGGAAGATTCCAAAAATGCATTGAGTCCAAGAATGTTCAACATTTTTCTTTGTTTTTCTGTTTTTTACATTCATACTGAACTCATTTCATCACAATATATGCCCGGAGGCCGTATCAGCCAATCACGGGAAAAGGGCCTACGCCCCCGGCGGAAACAGCATGTTCCTCAACTCTTTCCGCCCCGCAGGCCTTCCGTTCCGGTGAATACAGAGGTTCACGGGCACAGGGAAAAAACCCCTTCCACCAGCGTTTTTACTGGCGCCGTACGGTTCAAGGGAAAACTTTTTTCCCGCTATGATTCTACCATACGGTTCCACGCATGCACGGCCCATTTCCAGAAAAGGGCCTGGGAAATTTCATGACAGGCCTTCCGCGTTCCATTCTCCCACCGGCCTGTTCCCATCCCGGACGCCGGCCCACGTGTTTTTTCCGGCATTCCATGGATTTTCCGGGAACCGGGGCAATAAAAAACCCGGCTTCCCTATGGAAAGCCGGGCGTGAAAAAAGAATGTTTCAGGGCAGGAGCTTCGCGGGCCGCCCTTCAAAAATCCCGCGCTGGGGAACGAAGATGCGGTCATTGGGCTGAATGGGAATCGCCCTGTCCTTGATGGAGAAGTAATCGTACGTCACGGTTTTTCCGCCGCGCGTCACCTGCACGTACCGGGAACCCCAGTCCGTAATGTCGCCCGCGCCCACAATCGCTTCCAGAAGCGTCATGCCGCGCCGCCACAGGACGTTTTTCTTCATGGCTACGCCGCCGCTCACCAGCACAATGTGCTCCGTCAGCCGCGCGTCCGAACTCTGCACCTTCACCAGAAAGGTGGGGGCCGTGTACAATTCCGCCTTCTTATAGGCGGCCATCAGCATATCTTCAATCTGGCGCGCCGTCTTGCCTACCACGCGCAGCACGTCGTGGCCCGGCGGAAGCTGGGGCATGCGTATCGTCCCGTTGCCGTCCAGCAGATACTGGCCGGAAATGGCCGTAGCGTCATCCGCAGGAATGCCGCGCACCTGAATTTCAATGGTGCCCTGCGCAGGCACGGCGTCCGGAGACTGGGCGGACGCCAGCCCCGCCGCACCCAGCAAGAGGCAAAGGAGGGAACAAATGTATTTTTTCATGGAGCAATGGGTTAGTACAGATCTTCACTATCATGGGACTGGGTGGCCGCCAGCTCCTTGGCCTTTCCGGAACGCTCGGCCTTCTTCATGGAAGAGGCGTCCGCATTCTCGCCGGAGGAACCGCCATCCGCAGAATAATAGGAGTAATAAGTCGTGTAATACTGATACTGGTGATCGGACGTGATGTCCACATTATTCATCACCACGCCGGCCAGGTTGCCGCCTACGGATTCAATCACCTGCTTCTGCCTCAGGAGGGCTTTCAGCGGCAGTTTGCGGGGCTGGACGACCATGAGCGTCATATCCACCTCGCTCACGATGACGGCGGAATCACTGACGCCGAGGATGGGCGGGGAGTCCACCAGCACGATGTCAAAGCGCTGCTTCACTTCCTGGAGCAGTTCATTGAATTTGCGGGAATTCAACGCGCCCGACGGGTCGAAGGGCGTGGGGCCCGCAGGCATCACGTACAGGTTTTCAATGGGCGTCTGGAAAATCACTTCCTCCAGCGGGTAGTCTTCCAGCAGATAGGAGGTCAGCCCCACTTCATTGTCCAGTTCATAATACCGGTGAAGCTTGGAGCGGCGCAGGTCGGCGTCAATCATCAGGGTGGCATAGCCGCCCTGGGCGCAGATATAGGCCAAGTTGCACAAGGTGGTGGTCTTCCCTTCCCCGGCACTGCCGGAAACAAAGGTCAGGGAAATTTCCTCCAATCCCTTTTTATTGAATTCTATATTTGTTCGCAGAATACGGTAGGCTTCCGCGTCCGGGCCCATCACATCGGAAGAATGAAGGATCGGCACATTCTTGGGGATAATGCCCAGCACCGGAACCTGCAGGGCCCGTTCCACGTCCTCCATCGTCTTCACGGAGGTGTCCATGAATTCCAGCAGCAGGGCCAGCCCGATGCCCAGAAGCAGCCCGGCCCCGGCGCCCACCGCCAGGTTGATGGTCACGTTCGGCTTGTAGGGAGCGGCAGGATAGGTCGGAAGCTGGTACATTTCAATCGCTTCACGGGGAACGCGCAGACGGGCGATTTCATCCTTGTACCGGGAATCCAGGTCCTTGAGCTGGTCCAGCGCGGCGTCATAATCACGGCTGGCCTGTTCATACATGGGAACCTGCAGGACATGCTTCTGGAGAGCTTCCTCCTTTTGAGCGACGGTCGCCTCCCAGTGCTTCCGGCTTGCGGAAACCATTTCCAGCTTGCTTTTCAGGGAGGAGCGCAGCCCGATCAGCTCCTTGTTCAGCTTCTCTCCCAGAATCCTTTCCGTCTCCAGCAGCGCCAGCATCTTGGGGTGCCTGGCCCCGATGTTCTGGGCTTTCAGGTTTTCCTTCTCCTTGAGCTTGTCGGAAAATTCGGCATAGGTTTCACGCAGGGCCTTGGCTCCTACGGATTCCGCATTCAGCAGGTCGGAACTGATGACGTAATCCAGCAGCTTGTCGTCAGGCAGACGCTTCAGTTCCTGCACGTAGGAAGCCAGTTCCTTTTCATCCTTTTCAAACTGCATGGCCTGGGATTTGGCGTTCCGGAAGTCTTCCTCTTCCATGCCGGCCGTCAGAGTGCTCCGGTTTTCACCGTTTCTCCAGGTAGTGGGAAGGTAGGAGCTTTCCGCAATCAGCTTCTTGAGGGACATCATCTTTTCATTGACGGTATCCTCCTGTTCCCGGAGAACGTCCTTCAAACTTTTGATGGCGGTTTCCACCAGGCGGTTTTCACGCATTTCACGGTCCTGCTTGTAAGCCTCGGGAACCGTCTTGGCGATGTTCTGCACCAGTTTGGGATCCGGGCCGGAGACAATGACGTCCACCAGGTCCGTCGCACGCACGGGAGCTACCTTGATCATGCCGGCCAGATTGGATGCCGCCATTTCATCCGTCATGCCCCATTCCGCGGCAAGATTCAGCTTCCTGGACACCACCTTCAGAACTTCAGTGGAAGTCAGCACGGAATACTGCATGGGAATGTAGTTAGCCGTCACGTTGGAGGAGGCGACCACGTCCCCCCCCTGGCCGATTTCCATTACGGGCTTGGGCAGCTTGATCTGGAACTGGCTCGTCGCCCGGTAGGAGGGCGGCATCAGGAAAGTCACTACCACGGAAATGACCAGCACCAGAAGGAAGACCAGGAAGACTTCCTTCCAGCGATTTTTTAAAACTTGCAAATAGTCAATGTTGCGTACGATGCGATCACTGTTCTGCTGATCCTGGGCATTCATGAAAGATAGTGAGGTAGTAAGATAAAAACTCCTCTAATTGTGAATGAACATTCGCAATTAGAGGAGTAAGGACATTAATGGTCAGTCAAGACTTAGAAGCTGTAATTCACGCCGAAGGAGAACACGTTGCGGTTGTAGGAGGGCATCGGGTAGTTATAGCCGCCGTAGGAACCGTTGGTGTAGGAGTACTGGGCCGTAAGAGCCAGCGCATTAGTCAGCAGCAGCTTGATGCCGGCCGTAGCATTGAAGGTCAGGTCAGACGTATCACTGTTGCTGCCGGAGCTCAGGCGGCTGTACTCGCTGGAAATCAGGTTTACGCCGCAGTTCAGGCTGGCGCGGTGCGTCAGTTTCAGCGTGCTGTTCACGCCGAAGCGCCACGTTTCATTGGAATAGTAACTGGCACCGCTGTAGGGAATGTACGTATTCGTCGCTTCGTTGGAGTAGCGGATGAACGTGCCGATCATGAAGCGGTCGCTCATGCGGTGGTTCAAACCGAATTCTGCGGAAGGATAGGTCCTGGTACCGTAGCTTTCCACATATTTGAACTGGGGACCTACGCGGAGCGTGGCGGACGTATTTTCAGCCACAGCGTATTCAGCGCCGGCCATGACGAAGTTGGAGAATTCGTTGTTGCCGTATTCGCGGTCGCAGTAGGAACCGTTCCAGCTCAGGGAAATAGCCAGGCGTTCCGTCCACTTGTAGCGGTTGGTGAAGTCCATGCCCACATAGTCGCGGTTGTCCGTCTTGGCGGAGTCCTCCTGATAGTTGATCATGGAGAAGTTGGCGCCCAGCGTGGTGGAGTAGCGGGAGGTCCATGCCTTGCTCACGGAGCTGGAGACGTACACGTAAATGTAGTCGCCGTCCCGGCGGGCGTTGGCAATGCCGTTGGAATAGTTGGGTTCCGGCTGCCACGCAAAGGACACGCTACCGTTGTAGCGCAGGGTCTGGTCAAAGCTGTGGGAAAGGTTGGCGGAGAGCGTGGAGTTGGAAAGTGATTCGTTCGTCTCTCCCTCAAGGTCCTTCAGGTAAAAGATACCCCCAAGCTTGGCGGAGAAGGAGTACTGGGTCACGGAATCGTAGTTGGCCAGGGAGGCGCCGATGTCCGTGCTGATGAAAGCGGCTTCCTGCTGGTCATAGTTGGAAGCGTTGACGTTGTCGTCATAACCGCCGGCCAGATTGAATGTCCACTTCAGGGGAAGGGATTCTTCCAGACCGACCGGTCCTGCCAGGGTGTACAGGGACTGCCCGTTGGCATGGACGGCAAGCATGCCGGAAGCCATCAAGGAGAGATAAAAAAGACTCTTCATGCTATTGATAAATGGATCGGGTTAATTTCCGGCAGGATTGGAGATGGGAGCGGGGCTTGTAGCAGAGCCGCCCACGGGAAGACCGCCCGGCAGGACCAGGGCCCCTCCGGATGCTTCTTCACCAGGCCTCACCAGACCGCTGGTCTGAGTGGTCACCCCTTGCAGAGGATTGTCAGGCGTCTGGGCCGCCACGCCCACGGCAATGCCGGGAACGGCATTGGCTACCATGGAGCTGCCCAGAGCTTTCGTAACCGCTTCCGAGATGGGAGAAACGGACGCATACGGGTGGGGCTGCACAGCCACAGCAGAAGCAATCACGTTGCGTACGTTGGCTTCCGTTACCTGGGTTCCATAGCTTTTAACGGCGGCGGAAGCAACAGCGGGCGCGCTGCCCGGGAAAGCACCTGCGGCCATGGATACCAGGGAGCCCATCACCTGGTCAGACACGCCGGCCTTGACAGCGGCGTTCAGAATCTCGGTCACGGCTTTCATATCCAGGGCGCCGGCTTTCAAGCTGGCCTGAACAACACCTGCCATTTGATTCATAAAAGCCTTTTCAACAGCAGAGGCTTTAACCTTATTAACAGCCGGAACGGCTGCCGGAGAAGCAGTTTGCTGAGCCACACCGGGGAGGGCGCCCGCAAACGCAAGTGCCAGCGCACTGAGCGCCGTCTTTGTCATGAACCTGGCTTTCATAAAGGAAGTATCTAGCAGGTGAATTTAATGAAAAAATGGAGCGGGTAACGGGAATCGAACCCGTGTGATCAGCTTGGAAGGCTGGAGCTTTACCATTAAGCTATACCCGCACAACAGAGGCATTATGTTCAAGCCTCGGGGGTAAGACAAGTTTTTTTTCATTTCTGTGTTAAAATATCAAAAAAGAAGACACGATTTTTCTGTGGTCTTGACATACCTGCCTTCTGCCGCTAAATAGGCATCCGCATTTCATGCGGGCGTCGTTCAATGGTAGGACGCGAGCTTCCCAAGCTTGAGACGTGGGTTCGATTCCCATCGCCCGTACCACTTTTATACCGCAAGCAATTGTTCCTCAATGCTTGCGGTTTTTCTTTACACTTTAAAAAGACGAGCATTCCGGAGGCTTTCGCTTTCCGGAAAATAAATTTTCCCCATTCCCGCTTCCCGGGTATTCCGGGAGAATTTCCGGATAAGAAAATGCCGCTCCCTCTTCCGCTGCGCCGGAAGCAGCCGCCTCCGGCGCAGCCGTGAATTACAGGCCTTTACCAGCCAAGAACAAATTTCCGCTGAATTTTCGCCAAAAGAAGAACCTTGCGGATCATCGTGCGGGTTTCATTAAGGAGGTTGAGGTAGAGGAGCGCCCGCCGCATGTCGGATACGTCCTCCGCCCGCAGGATGATCTGCTGCTTGACCGCCTCCGCAAATTCCTCATCCAGCGCGTCCATGCCGGCCAGGCATTGGTCCAGCCCGGCATAGTCGTTGCTTTCCATCATTTCCCGGAAACGGGGGTACAGGGAGGAAACGCGGTTGTTCATCCCCCTCAAGTGCTCTATCCTGTCCATGTCCAGCCCTTCATGGTTGTTGTCTATGTAGGCATGGCTGGCCGTGGTGATGTTGGAGAGGGATTCAAAGACGGAGGTGGCGTATTCCACCATCTGCACGTAACGCTTGCCGCGGTCCGCCTCTTCATCCGGAAGTTCCCGGACGACGGGCATGACTTCCATCGCCATCCGGTCGCTCAGGGAGCGGCGGATGCCGCGAGCTTCCTTCCGGAGCTTTTTCAGCCGCTTCCGGTCCTCCACGTTCAGGGCTTCCAGGTTCATTTCATAGATTTCCGCCATGCGTTTCATCAGCTCAATGATTTCTTCATTGTAGCGGGCGGCGCAGGCCGGATCCCGGTAATTGGCCACCTTCGCCAGCGCCGCGGCCTGGGTTCTTTTTTTATGGAGCCTGGAGCTTTTCAGCAGCAGGAAGGCTGCCAGGGCACACATGGCGACAATGCCGAACAGGCCTCCGTAAACGATGCACGCCGCCACCATGCAGCACATGGTGAATGCGGCAAAGGCCGTAAAGAACCACCCGGAAATTACCGTAATCACCCCCGTGATGCGGTACACGGCGCTGTCCCGCCCCCAGGCTTTGTCCGCCAGGGAGGAACCCATCGCCACCATGAACGTCACATACGTGGTGGAAAGAGGAAGCCGGAGGGACGTAGCCAGGGAGATCAGCAGGGCGGCGACCGTCAAATTCACGGAAGCGCGGATCAGGTCAAAGGAGGCCCCGTTATCCGGGCCGTCCGGCACGGGCTGGAAACGTTTTTCAATGAATCTTCCCACGCAGGCGGGCATGATTTTTTCCACCGCGCGGGAGGCGTTCAACGCATAGCGCACGGCCATGCGGGCCGGGGGGACGGAGCCGAACCGCTCCACGCCCCCGCCCTGCCTCGCCAGGTTGACCTCCGTATCCGTGACGGTCTGCGCCTTTTTGGAGAACATGAGGGCCAGCACCATGATGACGCCCGCGCCCAGCAGGTAGCGCCAGTCCGCCGTGACGGGGACCATGAGGCCGCCCATGGTGAGGGTGGAAAGGTCCGCGCCCTGCGCCGCAGCGGCGGACGCTATCTCCATGGAGGACTGCCCCGCCATGAAAACGCCGATGAAGTTGACCAGGTCGTTTCCGGCAAAGGAGAGCGCCAGGGCCATGGTGCCCGCCAGGACGGATATTTTCAGGATGTTGATTTTGCAAATGTTCTGGAGAACGGCCATCAGGACGGTCCAGAATACCAGGCTGCAGCATACGTACAGCCAGATGTGAGCGTCCAGGTGGCGGATCATGTCCTTGGTGACCAGCGTACTGCCTTTCAGCCCCTTGAAGATGGCGAAGTAGGTGATGGCCGTCAGGGCCAAGCCGCACCAGACGGCCCCCAGGTATTTGAATGATTTTTTGTAGTTGAAGGAGAAGATGAGGCGGGAAATCCACATGACCGTTATCCCGCAAATGAAGGCGACGAAGACGGAGGAGAAGATGCCGGAGATGATCGCCAGCGCCTTGGAGGAGTTGATGTAGCTGGACAGTTCCTGCGCTGCGCCCGGCTCTGCGGACCAGATTTTGAACAGGGCAACCGCCACGGCGCCGCCCAGCAGTTCAAAGACGATGGAGACCGTGGTGGAGGTGGGAAGACCGAAGGTGTTGAAGACGTCCAGCAGAATCACGTCCGTCAGCATCACCGCCAGGAATATCAGCATGATGTCATGGAAGGTGAACTGGGCCGGCATGAATACGCCGCTTCTGGCGATTTCCATCATGCCGCTGGAGAACAGGGAGCCGATGATGATGCCCAGGGCGGCCACCAGTATGATCGTCCTGCGCGGCGCGGCCTTGGAACCGACGGCGGAGTTCAGGAAGTTGGCGGCGTCATTGGAGACCCCGACGACGAGGTCAAAGCAGGAGAGCACCAGAATCAGCCCTATGATGAAGTAATAGATTGGGTCCATAAGCGTAATAAACGGCCCTCTATTACAGGAGGCCGCTTCCGCACGCCCGTTTTAAAACGTGAACATTCCGTCACATTGATACAACAATATGATTTTCAATGAAAACCATAGCGCTACACCTGCTTCCCTTGAAATCTTCCGTTTCTTCCGGGTACTTCCGGAGCCTGGTTTTCCTCCGGTTCTCCGGCAGCCACGGCTCATTTTCCTGAAATCCCTTCCCGCGGAGTGGCGGCTGCCGCCTTCCATACAAAACAAAAAGGCCCCCCGGAAAACCGGGGAGCCTTGAAGTCGATTGCCGTGTCTCGCAGAAACGGACGGGGCTTACATCATGCCCATGCCGCCCATTCCTCCCATGCCGCCCATGTCGGGAGCGCCGGAGCCGCATCCGCAGCCCTTCTTCTCGGGCTTGTCGGCAATGACGCATTCCGTGGTAAGCAGCAGGCCGGCGATGGAAGCCGCGTTCTGCAGGGCGGAACGGGTTACCTTGGTCGGGTCCACCACACCGGCGGTGAGCAGGTCTTCATATTTGTCCGTGGCTACGTTGTAGCCGTCGGCCGCTTTCTTCATCCCCTTCACCTTGGCGACGATGAGGGCGCCTTCACGGCCGGCATTGCTGGCCAGTTGGCGGAGCGGAGCTTCCACCGCACGATAGACGATTTGAGCGCCGGTTTCCTCGTCGCCTTCCAGCTTGAGGGTGTCAATGGCTTTCTGGGCGCGGATCAGGGCCACGCCGCCGCCGGGAACGATGCCTTCTTCCACCGCAGCGCGGGTGGCGTGCAGGGCGTCGTCCACACGGGCCTTCTTTTCCTTCATTTCCGTTTCCGTAGCGGCACCCACATGGATGACGGCCACGCCGCCGGCCAGCTTGGCCAGGCGTTCCTGGAGTTTTTCACGGTCGTAGTCGGACGTGGTGTCCTTGATCTGGTGGCGGATCTGGGAGATGCGGCCTTCAATGTCCGCAGACTTGCCGGCGCCTTCCACGATGACGGTTTCATCCTTGGAGACGACCACGCGCTTGGCCTGGCCGAGGTCTTCAATGCCCACGTTTTCCAGCTTGATGCCCAGGTCTTCCGTGATGCACTTGCCGCCGGTCAGGATGGCAATGTCTTCCATCATGGCCTTGCGGCGGTCGCCGAAGCCGGGAGCCTTCACCGCGCAGATGTTCAGCACGCCGCGCAGGCGGTTGACCACTAGGGTGGCGAGAGCTTCGCCTTCAATGTCTTCCGCGATGACCAGGAAGGGACGGCCGCTCTTGGCCACTTTTTCAAGCAGCGGAAGGAAGTCCTTCAGGTTGTTGATCTTCTTTTCGTGGATGAGGATATAGGGGTTTTCCAGCACGGCTTCCATCGTTTCCGCGTTGGTCACGAAGTAGGGGGACAGGTAGCCTTTGTCGAACTGCATGCCTTCCACCACGTCCAGCGTGGTTTCAATGCCCTTGGCTTCTTCCACGGTAATGGTGCCGTCCTTGCCCACCTTGTCCATGGCTTCCGCGATGATGTGGCCGATTTCGGCGTCCCAGTTGGCGGAAACGGTGGCAACCTGGGCCACTTCCTTGCTGGAGTCAACAGGCTTGCTGATCTTCTTGAGTTCTTCCACCACGGCGTCCGCGGCCTTCATGATGCCCCTCTGGAGGGAGATGGGGTTGGCGCCGGCGGTGACGTTGCGCAGGCCTTCGCGGTAAATGCTTTCAGCCAGCACGGTGGCGGTGGTGGTGCCGTCCCCGGCCACGTCGTTGGTCTTGGAGGAGACTTCCCGGACAAGCTGGGCGCCCATGTTTTCAAACGGGTCTTCCAGTTCGATTTCCTTGGCGACGGTCACGCCGTCCTTGGTGATGAGGGGGGAACCGAATTTCTTGTCGATCACCACGTTGCGGCCGGCAGGCCCCAGCGTGCTCTTGACAGCCTTGGCAATCTGTTCCACGCCGCGGAGCAGAGCCTGGCGCGCGGTTTCGTCAAATTGGATTTGTTTAGCCATAATATCAGGTTATTTTAAAATGATGTTGAGTGAGTGTGTCGTGTGATTTAGCCAATGATGGCCAGAATGTCGTTTTCAGACAGGATAAGGTAGTCTTCTCCGTCCAGCTTGATTTCCGTGCCGCCGTACTTGGAAATAAGAACGTGGTCGCCCGGCTTCACGGTGAATTCAATCAAGGCGCCCTTGTCATCGCGGCCGCCGGTGCCTACGGAGATCACTTCGGCTTCCTGGGGTTTTTCCTTGGCGGTGTCCGGCAGGAACAGGCCGCCGGCCGTCTTGGTTTCAGCTTCAATGCGCTTGACCAGCACACGTTGTCCTAGGGGTTTAATGTTTGCCATAGTATGTTGTTTTTGTGTTGTTATAGATGAATATATGGATGTAATGTTCCGCCGGAGGGGAAGTTGCTCCCCCTCCGGCGGGAAGGGGTTGCTTATTTGTCGTCGTCGACGATTTCGGCGTCCACCACGCGGCCTTTCGCCTTGCGGGGGCCGTCGGAAGCTTCTTCCTCCGGAGCGGCTCCCGGCATGGGGCCGGCTGCACCGGCGGACTGCTGGGCGGCTTCCGCTGCCTTGTAAAGGGCTTCCAGACGGGATTCCAGGTCTTCCTTCCCGGCCTTGATCGCGGTGTATTCCTTTTTGGAGATGGCTTCCTTGAGGTGCATCACCTTGTCTTCGATCTCGCGCTTGAGGTCTGCGGGAATCTTGTCCCCCATGTCCTTGAGCTGGCGTTCCACGGAGAAGCAGAGGGAGTCCGCCTGGTTGACGGTGTCAATTTCCTCGGCGCGCTTCTTGTCTTCTTCCGCATGGGCTTCTGCATCACGCTTGGCGCGTTCGATTTCATCCTTGGAAAGGCCGCTGGAGCCCTGGATGGAAATCTTCTGTTCCTTGCCGGTGCCCTTGTCCTTGGCGGAGACGTGCAGAATGCCGTTGGCGTCAATGTCAAAGGTCACTTCAATCTGCGGCACGCCGCGCGGAGCGGCGGAGATGCCGTCCAGCTTGAAGTTGCCGAGAAGCTTGTTGTCCTCAAACATTTTGCGTTCACCCTGGCAGATGCGGATGTCCACGGCGGGCTGGTTGTCCGCGGCGGTGGAGAACACCTGGCTCTTGCGCACCGGAATGGTCGTGTTGCGCTCGATCATCGGCGTAGCGATGCCGCCCATCGTTTCAATGGACAGGGTCAGCGGGGTCACGTCCAGCAGAAGCACGTCGTTGACGTCCCCCTGGAGCACGCCGCCCTGGATAGCGGCGCCTACGGCCACCACTTCATCCGGGTTCACGCCCTTGTGGGGTTCCTTGCCAGCCAGCGTATGGGCCATTTCCTGCACGGCGGGCATGCGGGTCATGCCGCCCACCAGCACCAGTTCGTCAATGTCCCCGGTCTTCAGGCCGGAGGCGGCGATGCAGTCCAGCACGGGCTTGCGGGTACGGTCCAGCAGGTCTTCCGTGAGCTGTTCCAGCTTGGGACGGCTCAGCGTCAGCTGGATGTGCTTGGGTCCGGAAGCGTCCGCCGTGATGAACGGCAGGCTGATGTCATAGCTCTGGGTGGAGGAAAGGGCGATCTTGGCCTTTTCAGCTTCTTCCTTGATGCGCTGGATGGCGTCCGGCTGGTTGGAAAGATCCATGCCGGAGTCCTTCTTGAACTCGTCCATGATCCAGGTGATGATCGCGTTGTCCCAGTCGTCGCCGCCCAGGTGGGTGTCGCCGTCGGAAGCCTTCACTTCAAACACGCCGTCACCGATTTCCAGCACGGAAATATCGAAGGTGCCGCCGCCGAGGTCGTACACGGCAATGTTTTCATTGGACTTCTTGTCCAGGCCGTAAGCCAGGGCAGCAGCCGTCGGTTCATTGATGATGCGGCGCACCTTCAAGCCGGCGATTTCACCGGCGGCCTTGGTCGCGTTGCGCTGGGCGTCATTGAAATAGGCGGGAACGGTAATCACGGCTTCCGTGATCGTCTCACCCAGCTTGGATTCCGCGTCGGCCTTCAGCTTGGCCAGGACCATGGAGGCGATTTCCTGGGGAGAAAAAGTCTTCTTTTCCCCGCCTACGTCCACGCGGATATAGGCGTCCCCGTTGGGGGCCTCCACAATTTCATAAGGCACCTTCTTATCTTCTTCCGTCAGCTCGCTGTACTTGCGGCCGATGAGGCGCTTGGAGGAAAACACGGTGTTTTTCGGGTTGGTCACCGCCTGACGTTTGGCGGCCTGCCCCACGAGGCGTTCACCGCTCTTGGTGAAGGCAACAATGGAGGGAGTGGTGCGCGCACCTTCGCTGTTTTCAAGTACGGTACCCTGACCGCCTTCCATCACAGCCATGCACGAGTTGGTCGTGCCCAAGTCGATTCCTAATATTTTAGCCATATCGTTATCTTAGATTGTTTTAAATGGATTTCGTTGAGATTTGATTTCCCCATGACCTGAAGTGTCATGCAGGCAAACTCATGTTCTTGCCTCTCTTTCTGCAAATGGCATGCCAGCCTTGTAAGCCCTGTTGAAAAATAAACATAAACAGCATAAATTCATCGTATTATAACATCGCATCATTTCGTCCGCTCTTTTTCCTGCCGAGCAGCAATGGGACATATTGTCACACCAAAAAGAGACAAAATGTCACACGCGGCCATTTTGTCCCACACCCCCCGGACAGCCTATCCCCGGCGCCCGTCACGAAGCTTCCTTGCAGGAGGAAGCTTCCGCTCCGGTTCCGCATTTGCCGTAAGCCAGGCGTTTCATGAAATCCTTGTAAAGCAGCGTTTCCATGCGGCCGTCCCCGTATTCCACCACCGCGCTCATGGTTTCCACCCAGTCCCCGCAATTCAGGTACCGCACCTCCCCCACCATGGTATCCGCCGGATGATGCACATGCCCGGCAATGATACCGTCACACTGCCTTTTCACCGCCAGATTCTGGAGCTGCTCCTCATATTTCCCAATGAAATTGACGGCGGATTTCACGCGGCTCTTGATGGCGCGGGAGACGGAATAATATTCCCTGCCCCGCCAGGCGCGGTATTTATTGTAAAGCCGGTTGACCGTCAGCAGAACGTCGTAGCCCAGGGAGCCGAGCATCGCCAGCCACCGGTGGTTGGTGGAGATGGCGTCAAAACCGTCTCCGTGCACGCACAGGTAACGCCTGCCGTCCGCCGCCCGGTGCACGCACTCCCTGGCCATTTTCAGGCCGCCCAGATGAAAGGGAAGGAATTTTTCCAGAATATCGTCGTGGTTCCCGCGCAGGTACAGCACTTCCACATCCTCCTGCTCCATCTTTTTCAGCAGGGTGCGGATCAGGCGCGTATGCCGCCTGCGCCAGCGGCTGCCGCGGGAGAGGGCCCAGGCGTCCACAATATCCCCTACCAGAACTATTTTTTCCGCACGGACATGCTTCAGGAACCTCCGGCATTCGTCCGCCTTGCAA
Organism: Akkermansia sp. GGCC_0220; assembly: GCF_017566105.1. Taxonomy (NCBI): domain Bacteria; kingdom Pseudomonadati; phylum Verrucomicrobiota; class Verrucomicrobiia; order Verrucomicrobiales; family Akkermansiaceae; genus Akkermansia; species Akkermansia sp. GGCC_0220. The sequence goes on along the minus strand of NZ_JABFCI010000003.1, from coordinate 81,475 downwards.
TCCTTCGTGCCCAGATGGAGGTCTGACAAAAAGACCGTGCGGCATTCCAGCACCGCATCCCGCGGGGGGCGGGCGTAGCCGGTTCCATTCTCCTCCCGCGCCACGGAGGCCAGCAGTTCTTCAAACCTGTCATGGATGGAATCCCACGCTCTGGCGCGCACGGTCCTGCGGGCCTGTTCGCCGAGTCTCCGGATCATCCCCCTGTCCTCCAGCAGACGGTGCATGGCGGAGTAAAAACCCTCCGCGTCCCCCTTCTCCGCCTGAAGGCCGTTGATGCCGTCCAGCACCACATCCGCAGAAGCGGCGTACCGGTAGCTGACCGTAGCCAGGCCGCTGGCCATCCCTTCCAGCAGAACGTTCCCGAAGGTCTCCGTCTCACTGGCGAAGAGCAGCACGTCCATGGCGGCGTAATGGCGCGCGAGGTCCTCCCCGCTGCGCATTCCGCAAAACACGGCGTCCGGAAACTCACTGCGCAGGCTGCTCATCATGGGACCGTCCCCCACCACGACCATCTTCATGCCGCAGGCCGGGAACTCCCGCTGCAGGCGCGTGTACAATCCCAGGGCCGTCACCAGGTTCTTCTCTCGGGCCAGACGCCCCACCACGCCGAACACCACTTCATCCCGCCAGGCGCCCCATGACTGGCGCAGGCCGGCATCCCTCCTGGCAGGGTCAAACAAGGCGGCATCCACCCCGCGCCCCATTACGGAGAGGCGTTCAAATCCCAGCCCCTCCAGCGCGCGGCGCATCTCCTCCGTGGGCACCACCGTCATCCCTGCCCGGTTGTGGAGCTTGCGCAGGTAATTCACGGCGGCGGTTTCCAGCCCGGAGAAATGGTAATCCTTCATGTACTGGTGAAAATTGGTGTGGAATCCCATCACCACGGGAATCTCCAGAGCGCGAGCGGCCTTCACGGCGGAGGCCCCCATGGGGCTTTCCGTGGCAACATAAACCACATCCGGCCTCTTCTTCATCCATCTGGAGCGGAACCTTTCTGCGGAAGGCAGCCCTATTTTCACCTCATGATACATGGGGAGGGAGAGAGACGGCATGGCCGTCTCTCCGGGAACGGAAGCTCCGTCCCTCCCGGAAGCCCTCAGCACATGCACCAGATGCCCCCGCGTCCGAAGCCCCCGGACCAGCCGCTCCAGCGTCAGGGCCACTCCATTCACGTCAGGTTCATACGTATCCGTTGCCACATCAATTCTCATGCGCCGGCACCATGGGCAGAAAGGCCTTCCCAGGCAAGCTGAGGAGGGAAACGAAACCGTCACAGGCTGCTGTCATCCGTCCCCGTCCCCAGCAGGAGAAACAACCGTGCCGGACAGATTCCGGCATGTCCCCCCGGCTTTTCCTGCACGGGAAACCGAACAGAGGAGGCGGCCTCCCCCACTCCCTGTTTGGAAGGTGCCGCCGCCAAAACCGCACATTTCCGTAAAAAAACAGACGAATCATTGAATATCAGACGCTCTGAAACTACATGCGGCCATCCGCGCATTATAAATCCGCCGTCAACCAAATTTTTTGAGAAAAAATGATTTTCATCGTATCCAGGACGGGAAAAATCACAATGGAATCCAAAGGCCGTGAAATCTGATATTCTTATTAACCATTGATAATGTTTCTATTATTTATTAAAAAAATTATTCCTTCCCGACAGCCGGATTTATAATCCGCCAAAATGCATGCATACGAGATACATAAAACGGAAATGAAGGAATATTTAGAAAGATTTTTAATAAAAATAATAATGATTCCCATGTTCTGAAAGCCGGGAAAACGTGGCGGAACGCCGGATGCTTATCTCTGCCTTTTCCCGGTCCGGAAACCGCAGCCGGTTATCTCCTTCATTGCTCCTGATACTCTTGCATATTATCCTTCAACCTGCTTTAAACACCCCGGATTAGGAATCCGGCGTCAATACTAGTTTTTCATATCAAGCCTGTTTCTCCAAATCAATCCAGTATTTTCCTAGACGAAAGCCTTGATAAAATATGTTTGTTAGAATAAAGCATAAATACTTGAATATAATGATTGTTCATCTTATTTTAGCGCTGTCGGCCATTTCATCCGGATTCCTAATTCGCTATTGAAACAACCGACCCCCATCCCCTACCCCATTCCCCCAATGAAATTGATAGATTGCTATCGCTATGCAGCCATGCTTTATGCATCCGCCTGCTGTACCGCCTCGCCGCTTTACGGCCCTCTGGAAACAGGCTTGCAGGAAGCCCAGCTTCTGAGTTCCCTGAAAGCCTGCAAATCCCTGGAAGGTCCGGGAACGGACGCCTACCTGAGCCGCACTGGATTGAACGGCGCCTACAAAACGAAAAAGCCCATTGGCGGCCTTTTCTTTTCACTTCATTTTGAGTACAACAAGGATGGAGGCCTGAGAGCCGTCTCCTTTTACTCCAGCACCAAGGCAGGCAAGGATGAATACGATACGCGCCTGAAATCCCTGTACAAGCGCATGCTGAACGGGCTGACGGGCCTCTATGGCCCGCCCATGAATCTGCCGGACTGGATTGAGAAGGAGTCCCTGCCCGCGGAACGCGTGCTGTACATGCACATGTGGCGCATTCAGCCGGGCTGCTTCCTGATGGCCGGCCTGGCCAACATGGGGGCCTCCGGCTACATTCCCGTTTTCCGGATTTCCCCGCCTGCCGGCATGCCGCCCAAGTCCAAAAAGGACAGGGACAAACTCAAATCCGAATGGGCCGCCATTCCCGAATTTTACGAATTCACCAAGGCGGAACGCTTCCTGGCCAATGCGGTGTTCGCCATGTCCCATAAAAAATATCAGGACGCGCTCCAGCTCTTCCAGAAAGCCGCAGACCTGGGCAGCCCCAACGGATACTGGGGACTGGCCTACCTGTACCGGCTGGGACCCGCCGGCGTGGAAAAGAACGCGAGCCTGGCGGATGAACACACCAAAAAAGCGGCCCTGATGGGATTTGCGCGGGCTGCCATGAAATTCGGAAAAACATGGGAGCAATTCTGCAAGAACCAGGATTTCACCGAAGCTGAAGCCAGGGAATGGCAGAACAGGAACCTTCGGGCCGCCAGGGCCGGCTATGCCTCCGAACAATACAACCTGGGCATCATCTACCAGCACGGCTTCGGCGTGGAAAAGAACCTGGCCACTGCCAGGGAATGGCTGGAAAAGGCGGCCTCCCAGGACCATACCCAGGCCAAAGCGGCATTAAAGACGCTGCCGGACACCGGAGCTGGAAACGCGGAACTCTCCTGACCATCTTCCAACAACCAACTCCCCCAATACCAAGCCGGCTGTAGCTTCTCCGGAAGTACACGCAGCCGCTCCGGCAAATCCCTATGAAATGCCAGACCGGCAGGGAGGCGGCCCCAACCGCTTCCCTGCCAAAAAGCCGGAAATGCAACGCCGGAGGAAACCGCGGGAAGCATCAGCAAATGCGGGGCAGCTGCATCCCGGAAGGCATGCCCAGCACCCGTTCCACCCCCAGCTGCCCCGTCATCAGCAGGGGCGCCGTTCCAAACTCTTCCACACGGCCTATGGCGCAGGCCCCGGCGGACACGCCGCAGCCGCGCATCAGGCGCAGGGCCTCTTCCTCATGCTCCCGGGGAAGAATAGCCAGATAACGGCCTTCACAGGCCACTTGAAGAGGGTCCAACCCCAGCAGGCCGCAGGCTGCTCTGACATCCTCCCGCACGGGAATGGACACTTCATCCAGTTTCACCGTCAGGCCGGAGGACTCCGCAATTTCCGAGAGCGTGGCGGTTAACCCGCCACGGGTCACGTCACGCAGGCAATGCACGGGGATTCCGGCCCGGACGACGGCAGCCACGGATTCATGCAGCGGGGCGGAATCACTCTCCAGTCCCTCCCCGAAGGACAACCCGGCCCGCAGGCTCATGATCGTCATGCCGTGCCTCCCCAGATCACCGCTGACCAGCACGGAATCCCCCGGACGGACGGAAGAAGGGCTGATTTCCAACCCATGGCGCACCACGCCCGCCCCGGCGGTATTAATATAAATGCCGTCACCCTTTCCGCGCTCCACCACTTTTGTATCTCCCGTCACGATGCGGACGCCCGCCGCGCGCGCCGCCGCCGCCATATCCTGCACCACGCGGTTCAGCGCCTCCAGCGGAAGCCCTTCTTCCAGGATAAAGCCTGCCGTCAAGTACAACGGGTCCGCGCCGCTCATGGCGAGATCATTCACCGTGCCGTGCACCGCCAGGGAACCGATGCTCCCTCCCGGAAACTCCAGAGGCTGCACCACAAAGCTATCCGTGGTCATCGCCAGCCGCCCCGGCGGAAAATCCAGAACGGCCGCATCATTCTGCACGCCGCCGGAGGGAGTGCCGAATGCGTTCAGAAAGACGGAACGGATCAGGTCATTCATCAGACGGCCTCCGCCGCCGTGGGCCATCTGGATACGGTCGGAAACAGGTTCCGGAACAGGACATTCAAACATGGAATCAACTTCTTTTATAACGGTAATAGGCGGCGCAGGCCCCTTCCCCGGACACCATGGGCGCGCCCAGGGGAGCCAGCGGCGTACAGGACGTGCCGAAAAACGGGCACTCCGCAGGACGAATCAGCCCCCTCAGCACCTGGCCGGCCAGGCATCCGGAAGCTTCATCCGCGCCATGGGCGCTTTTTCCGCATCCGAAACGCAGGGCGGCATCCATGTCCTCCCACTCCCGGCGCAGCCTCATGCCGCCGCCGGGAATCAGGCCCAGGCCGCGCCAATGGCGGTCTTCCGGCTCAAAAACCTCTTTCATCCTTTCCTGCGCCGCCCTGTTCCCCTCCGGCTTCACATAGCGCCCGTAGGCATTCTGCACCGTGCAATCCCCGTTCTCCAACTGGCGGACGCACATCAGGATGCCGCGGAGCAGGTCCGGAGCCTCAAACCCCGTCACCGCCATGGGCGTCCGGTAACGAGCGGCCAAACGGCCGTAATCCCCCTCCCCCATGATGGCGCAGACATGGCCAGGGGCCAGAAAGGCGTCCGGCCTTCCCTCGTCCTGATCCATCAGCCATTCCAGTGCGGGGGGAACCTGAACATGGGCACAGAGCACGGAAAAATTGGCGTAACCCAGCGCGCGGGCCTGCTGCATGGCAAGAGCCGTGGCCGGAGCAGTCGTCTCAAATCCTACGGCGAAAAATACCACTTCCGCTTCCGGATGGCTCCCGGCGAAAGCAACCGCCTCCAGCGGTGAATACATCAAAAGCACGTCCCCGCCGCGAGCCTTGGCGGAAAACAAATCTCCGCGGGAGCCCGGCACCCGCATCATATCCCCGTAGCTGCACAAAACCACGCCGGGCCGCAGGCTTAACTCCACGGCCTGGTCAATCAAATCCACCGAAGTAACGCAAACCGGACAGCCGGGGCCGTGAATCAGACGAAGCCCAGGAGGAAGCAGCTCCTCAAGCCCCAGGGAGGCAATCGCATGCGTCTGTCCCCCGCACACCTCCATCACCGCCCACGGACGCGTCACGGCATGGCGCAGCTCCTCAAGCAACTGCTGAACTTCCTCCTGCATAAGCCATTAAAAATGTTCAATCCGGCAAACGACCCTCCCCTTACACGGGATCGGTATTCTCCACGATCTCCCGCATTTCCCTACGGGTTTGAAGCGCGGTCTTCTCATCCAGCACGCTCAGGGCCATCCCTACATGAACAATAACGTAATCCCCCAGGACGGCCTCCGGCACGCAGGCCAGGTTCACTTCACGGGTCACGCCGCCGAAATCAACCACTCCCAGCCTGAACAGCGGGTCCGTCTCATTAATGCTCACGATCTTTCCGGGAACAGCCAAACACATATTATTATCCTTTCCATTGGCGCACGACTGCCGCAGCCTGCCCCAGGGAAATTCCCCCGTCATTGCACGGCACCCGCTGCGGCAGGGACAACTGGCACCTTCTAGACTGTGCCATTCCCGCCAGGCCTTCAAGCAAAAAGGCATTCTGAAAACATCCGCCGCCCAGCACCAGCCTGTCCAGTGAGAAACGCTCCGCCACGTCAAAAGCCAGGTTCACCAGGCTCTCATGAAACTTGCGGGCGATGCAGCCGCGGGAAACGCCTCTCAGCAGGTCATCGTCCACGGCTTTCAGCATCGGGCGCCAATCCAGTTCCAGCAGGCCGCCCTCCTCATGCATGACCCATTCATACGGTTCCCCCGGCATTTCTTCCCCGGAAACCGCCGCAGCCCATGACTCCAGCATCATGGCGGCATGCCCTTCGCATCCCGCCACGCCGTCAAAGCCGCACCAGAAAGCCATGGCGTCAAACAGGCGCCCCATGGATGAAGTGGCGGGAGCTTGAATATTACGGGCCATCATCGCCTCCAGGGCTTCCCGCTTCTGCAAGGTCATTCCACCCTGCAGACGTTGTTCAAGCCCATCCGTGCGCCACGGCGCCATCTGCCGCGCCAGGGAACAGGCGCACCGGGCAGGTTCCCGGACCGCCTCATCCCCCCCGGGCAGCAAAAACGGCCTGAGCCGCGCCACTCTGCGGGGAGCGCCTTCCTCCTCCATCACAAAAAACTCTCCGCCCCATACCGTCCCGTCCGTGCCGAATCCCGTGCCGTCCCAGGCCGCGCCCAGGGCGGGCAACGGCGTCTCATTCTCCACGGCACAGGCCAGAACATGGGCCTGATGATGCTGCACCGGAACGACTTCCACATTCCATGCCCGCGCCAGACGCCTGCCCAGCGTAAACGAAGGGCCGTCCGGATGGGCGTCCACGGCAATCACCTGCGGCACAGCACCCAGCGTGCGCCCCAGCGTCTCCACCGTCCGTTCAAACGCGTTCAGGGAAGCCGCGCTGTCAAGATCGCCCAGATGCTGGCTCATGACGGCCACGCCGTTCTTCAGCCAGCAAACGGTATTCTTCAACCCGGAACCCAGCGCAAGAACGTCGGGAGCTTCCGCAGACGTGCGCCACACGGGCCGCGGAGCATACCCGCGGGCACGGCGCACCATCATGGCCCTTCCGTCCATGACGCGGACCACGGAATCATCCACGGGCCGCACGACCGGACGGTCATGCACAAAAAACACATCCGCCACATGGCCCAGTTTCTGCAAGCCTTCCTCCACGGAAATGCACAGGGGCTCCCCGCTCAGATTGCCGCTGGTCACCACCAGGGGCTTTCTCCATACATCCATCAGCAGGGCATGAAGGGGGGAGGACGGAAGCATCACCCCCACAAAACGGCTGAACATGCACACGGAAGGAGCCAGGTCCACATCCTTCCTTCCGGGAGCCAGTACGATGGGGGCCGCCGGAGAAGCCAGCAGGCGCTTCTCCTCCTCCGACAAACGGCACAGCTTCCCCGCCGCGTCCACATCCGGCACCATCACGGCAAAGGGCTTGGCATCCCGCTCCTTCAGCCTGCGGAGACGCCTGACGGCGGCTTCCGAAGAAGCGTCCGCCAGCAGTTGAAAGCCGCCCACGCCCAGCAGAGCCACAATCAGGCCGTCCGCCAGCACCCACGCCACCTGTTCCGCGGGAGTGTCAAACCCGTGGCCGAACCCCAGTTCGGAACCGTCTGAAAACAGCACTTTCATGGAAGGGCCGCACGACGGGCAGCCTATGGGCTGGGCATGGAAACGCCTGTCCTCCACATCCCGGTACTCCCTCAGGCACTCCGGGCACATCTGGAACTTCTTCATGCTGGTGCCCGCACGGTCATACGGCATCTCCTCAATAATGGAATAGCGGGGGCCGCAGTGCGTGCAATTGGTAAACGGGTAATGATACCGTCGGGAGGCGGGGTCGCGCATCTCCTTCAGGCACTCCGGACACGGGGCCAGGTCCGGCAGCATCATCGGAACGCCGCCGGGAGTAGAATCGCTTTCCACAATGCGGAACTCTTCAAACCCGGCAGGCTCGCACACGGTCTGCTCCACGCCATACACGCGGGCGTGCTCCGGCAAAGTATCCATCAGCGCGGCAAAAAAACGTTCCGGAGCGCCGGGCTTCCCCTCCACATGGATTTCCACGCCGGACTCCGTATTGCGCACGAACCCCTTCAATCCGTGCCGCACAGCCAAACGGTACACATGGGGACGGAAACCGACCCCCTGGACGATGCCGGCTATCTCAAACTTCAACGCCGCAGCGGCCTGTTCAATGGTGGTGATGGCCATGGTGCTGGATCCTGCCTTCCCGGACGCGGCGCGCGCGTTCCACAATCTCGTCGCACCACGCGTCCATTCCCTCTCCGGTCTTGGAGGACAACTCAATCACGTGCGCATGATGGGCTACCTTGTTCAGGGCGGCCAGGGCGGCGTCCCGGTCAAAATCCACGGCATCCGCCAGATCGGACTTAGTCACCAGGGCCACATCCGCGGAATGGAACATGGGAGGATACTTCAACGGCTTGTCCTCCCCTTCCGTCACGGAAAGCAACACCACGCGCATGCCTTCCCCCAGATCATAGGAAGCCGGGCAAACCAGATTGCCCACGTTCTCAATAATCAGAACGTCAAGATCGTTCAAAGGCATCTTCTTCATGGCTTCTGCAATCATGCGGGCGTCCAGATGACACATGGTGCCCGTCGTAATCTGCACCACGGGAATATCCGCACGGCTCAGGCGTTCCGCATCATTATCCGTCGCCAGATCCCCCACGATCACCCCCATGCGCACACGGCCGCGGAGCATCTCCGCCGTCTTCTGCAGCAGAGAGGTCTTGCCGGACCCGGGGGAAGAAAAAACATTGATAACCAGAAGATTCTTTGCTGCGAAAAAACCTCTGTTGCGCTCTGCCAGCCGGTCATTGGCGTCCAACACAGGAACATGGACGTCCATGCCGTGGCCGTGACTTTCATGGGTGTGCTCACCTCCGCATCCGCATTCTTTACACATAATCAATACTGATATTAGATTCCAAAAAAGAGAAAAAATCTCATTTATCCTACGTCATATCCTGGAGACGGCAAGGTCAAACTCCCCTTGAACCTCATTTCAGGCCCGGACATCCCGGGGCAGAATACGCTATCAAACAATTCCCGGAAAAACCGTTTAAAGAAACAGTCCGAATAAATAAGACAAGTTTACAATGCGGCTCTTCTGGCCTACCATCCCAATCAGGAAAACAGCAATGAAAAACGCGGAAGCAACAGTGGGAAATCTCATTGACCATCAGAAAGTGGCATTCATCAGCTCTATTGATGAACAGGGCTATCCGAATACGAAAGCCATGCTGCCGCCCCGGAAAAGGGAAGGCATCAAGGTCTTCTACTTCACCACCAACACCTCCTCCATGCGCGCAAGGCAATATCAAGACAACCCGAAAGCCTGCATTTACTTTTGTGACCGGAGATTCTTCAGAGGCGTCATGCTTCTCGGCTCCATGGAAGTGCTGGAGGACAGCCTCTATAAGGAAATGATTTGGAGGGAGGGTGACACCATGTACTACCCGGAGGGAGTGACCGACCCGGATTATTGCGTCTTGCGGTTTACCGCCACGCAGGGCAGATTCTACAGCAACTTCAACTCTGAAAACTTTAATATCATATAAAGCTTTCCACGCCACATGGCCCAACCTCCTATAAAGGATTCCGGGGATGGAGGCAGAACGCCGTCCTCCCGGAAAGGTTCTCCGCTGGAAGAGAGAAAAATAAAAACAATCATGGACGTTGAGGAGGCATATTCCGATAAACGGCCTTCCGTTGAAATTCCTTCATCGTAAGCATGTGGACTTGCCAAGGCATGGGAATTCTGTAAACTGTTTCGTCCTCAGACAACATCCTTTTTCCCAGGTTATGCCAGACGCTCGCTTTCAACCACTTCCCGGATTCCGTGATTTTGCACCGGCGGACTGCGCCGTGCGCAACTATCTCTTTAACGCATGGAAGAGGGTGGCGCACCGCTATGGATTCCTGGAATGGGAAGGCCCGACCGTGGAAGCCACGGAGCTTTACCTTAAAAAGAGCGGGGGCGAACTGCCCACCCAGCTCTTCCGCTTTACGGACCAGGGAGACAGGGACATCACCATCCGTCCGGAACTCACCGCCTCCCTGGGCCGCATCGCCGCCGCCTACCAGCGGGAATACACCAAGCCGCTCAAGTGGTTTGAAATCGGCTCCTGCTTCCGTTACGAAAAACCGCAGAAAGGACGCCTGCGCGAATTCTACCAATTCAATGCGGACATTCTTGGGGAAGGCTCCGCGTGGGCGGACTCCGAACTGATTGCCCTGGCCATCGACTGCATGAGGGAGCTGGGCTTTACGCAGAACGACTTCATCGTACGCGTCTCCGACCGCGAAGCCTGGATCAGGTTTGCCGCGGAACACGGCGTGCAGGAACAGGACATTCCCGCCTTTCTGGGCATTGTGGACAAATTTGAACGAGACCGCCCGGAAGAATGCCAGCGCAAGCTGGACGCCTTCCACATCAGCCGCAGCGACCTGATGGCCTTCATTGAGAACCCTCCCGCCGGAGCCTCCGAACGCTATGACATCCTGCTGAAAGACCTGGAAGCCCGCGGACTGGACGGCTACGTCAGGCTGGACCTCTCCGTGGTGCGCGGCCTGGCCTACTACACCGGGCTGGTCTTTGAAATCTTTGACACGCAGCGCAGCCTGCGCGCCGTGGCTGGCGGTGGCCGCTACGATACGCTGGTAGGCGCCCTCTCCAACAATGCGGTGGACATGCCGGCCACCGGGTTTGCCATGGGGGATGCCGTCATCACCCACCTCATTGACCAGACCCCCCATGCCAAGGCGCTGAAGGATGCGGCGCTGGCCGCCGCGGGATGCGACGTCTTCATGGTGCAGGCCTCCGAAAACCGCCGCGCGGAAATGCTCTCCATCGCCTCCGCCCTCCGGGACCAGGGGTACAGCGTGGACCTTCCCCTCACACTCACCAAAATCAACGGCCAGCTCCAGAAAGCCGTCAAATCCGGCGCGCGCGCGGCCCTGATTGTGGGAGACGAATTCCCTGCCCTGGAACTGCGCGACCTGCATGCGCGCTCCTCCTCCACTGTCGCCATGGAGAACCTGTTTGACGCCCTGGCCTCCCTGACCGGCCGTGATTGATACGTTCCTTCCTCCCTTCCATTTTCAACAAAGATGAACTCATACCGCACTCATACCTGCAGCGAATTGCGCGCTGCGAACATCGGCAAGCCGACCACCCTCATCGGCTGGGTAGATTCCGTCCGTGACCACGGCGGCGTCATATTTATCGACTTGCGCGACCGCTCCGGCATCACGCAGGTAGTCTTTCACCCGGAAGTCAACCAGGACGTGGCGAAGGCCTCCCAGCAGCTCCGCTCCGAAGACATGATCCAGATATCCGGCACCGTGGCTGCGCGCCTAAAAACGGACACGGTGGACACCACCAATGCGGACCTTCCGACCGGGGAAATTGAAGTCTCCGCGGACACCCTGAACGTCATCAACAAGGCGGACGTGCTCCCCTTCCAGCTGGACCGGGCCCTCTCCAATGAAGACCTGCGCCTCAAGTACCGCTTTCTGGACCTGCGCCGCCCGTCCATGGTCCGCAACATGCAGATACGCCACCGCGTGACCAAGACCACGCGCGACTATCTGGATGAACACGGCTTCCTGGAAATTGAAACGCCCATCCTTTCCAAATCCACGCCTGAAGGCGCGCGCGACTTCCTGGTCCCCTCCCGCCTGGCACCCGGCAAATTCTATGCCCTCCCCCAGGCCCCGCAACAGTACAAGCAATTGCTCATGGTAGCCGGCATGGAACGCTACTTTCAGATCGCCCGCTGCTTCCGTGACGAAGACCTGCGTGCGGACCGCCAGCTGGAATTCACCCAGGTGGACATTGAAGCCTCCTTCATCACGCCGGAAGACATCTACAACCTGGTGGAAGGCCTGCTCAAGCGCGTGTACAAGGAATCCCTGGACGTGGACATTCCCACCCCCTTCCCCCGCATGACGTGGAGGGAGGCCATGGACCAGTACGGCTCCGACAAGCCGGAACGCCGCTTCGGCATGAAGCTGACGGACGTCTCCTCCATCTTTGAAAACAGCGGGTTCAAGGTATTCTCCTCCGCCGTAAGCAATGGAGGCGTGGTCAAGGCCATCAACGCCAAGGGGTTCGGCTCCGCCTCCGTCGGACAAATCGACGCCCTGACGAAAACCGCCGTGGAAGCCGGAGCCAAGGGCCTGGCCTACATCAAGGTGCGCGAGGAAGACTGGAGAAGCCCCATCTCCAAATTCCTTTCCGACGAAGAAAAGCAAAAACTCACGGAAGCCCTCAACATTGAAACCGGAGACCTCGTTCTCTTTGCGGCCGGTCCGTGGGAACCCTCCTGCGATATCCTGGGCCGCGTGCGTCTGCAATGCGCCGAATTCATGGAACTGCTTAAGGACAACACGGAACGCGACTTCCTGTGGGTCATCGAATTCCCGCTGGTGGGCTGGGATGAGGAAGAACAGCGCTGGGTGGCCATCCATCACCCCTTCACCCGCCCCGTCAAGGAAGACGAGGAAAAACTGCTCAAGGGAGAACTCTCCTCAGACCTGCGCGCCCAGGCTTACGACGTGGTGCTCAACGGGACGGAACTGGGCGGCGGCTCCATCCGAATCCATGAACGCGACTTGCAATCCGCCATGTTCAAGGCGCTCGGCGTCACGGAGGAACAGGCCCGCGAACAATTCGGCCACATCCTGGACGCCTTCAGCTTCGGCGCTCCGCCCCACGGCGGCCTTGCGCTGGGCCTGGACCGCCTGGTCATGATGATCTGCAACGCGGAATCCATCCGTGAAGTCATCGCGTTCCCGAAAAACAATCGCGGAGCGGACCTGATGAGCGACTCCCCCGCCGCTGCGGAAGAGCGGCAATTGCGCGACATTCACATCCAGGTGAAACTGCCCGCTAAAAAATAACCGGAATCTTTAAACACAAACCCCCGGATGGAAAAACTTCCATCCGGGGGTTTTTCATTCAAAGAGCTTCCTGCATCCGGAACCACGCCAACGGCAAGACAGAAATCCCTTCCTATAAACCGTGCCCGGCGCCCGTCAGACGCCGCCGGATATCCGCCATCTGCCGTAAATTCTTCATGACGGGCAAACGGTGACGCTTGTCCAGCGGCTGCGGAGGAGGATTGCCCGTCGTCACCATGGTGAAACGCTGGTAACCCTTCACCTCCGGATAACGTCCCCAGTAATACGCCGTCCACCCGCTGTCCGGCGCGTCCGGACCAAAGGGAGCATAAACCATGTGCCGTTCCTCTCCAGGATATAAATTAAAAGCGCTGGTGCCTATCACAATATCTTCCGGCGCGTCCGGCAGCAGCTCCAGCCTGCGAACATACTCCCGGATTTTTACGGCCGCATACGCCTTCAAGGCATACAGGCAGCCGTAAACACGCTGTTCCACGGAACCGCTGCCCCAGAACACCATCTCCCTCCGGTCGGCAAAACGCAGCAAATCATCTCCCGACACCATCACCGTATCCGCATCTATCTTCACCAGGGTATCCCCTTCATCGTCCATGCTCCGGAGCATCTCCCCCAGCATCCCTTCAATACAGGCCTTCCCCCTCAAATTGCCGCCTCTTTCCCAAAAGGACACGCGCCATTCCGCCCCCAGTTCCTCCGCCTGCGCCTTCACCTCATCCGGGCAAGGATGGCGCCCGTCGTCAATCACGACCAAATGGGCTCCGGGGAGGGCATGCCGGACACACAGCAGATTCTCCCCGACCAGGGCGGCGTCTCCCGAATAAACGAACAAATGAACGTGAATGCTTGCTTTCTTTTTCATCATCAATAACTCTATCGCTGGAACTCTTTTTCCTGTTTGCGATCATCATGACAGGAACTGCCGGACATCTCCATCTGCCGCAACGGGCCTTGTTCAACAGGCTCCAAGGAAAGCTCCGGCAGGAAAGAAGGAGAGCCAGACACTGCGGCCTCCTTCCGCGCCTCCTGCTTCAACCGCAGCACGCCCAACTTGATTCTGGAGGCCATATTGCCCAGGGCATTCGCCCGGGAAGGAATCAGCCAGCCGCCAAGAACACCCTGATGAAGGAAATCCGTCTCTGCGGCCAGCACTTCTCCCGGCCTCAGTCCGGAAAACAGACGCACCCACAGAGCCATCAAACCTCGGCTGATGAGGGAATCGCTATCGGCATCAATCCGCACCAGACCGCCTGCAAGCTCCAGCCGCAGCCATACCCGGTACTGGCATCCCCGCAGGAGGCAGGCTTCCGTTTTCCATTCCTCCGCAAAGGGCGGCAACTGTTCCCCCTGGCGCATTAAAAAACCGTACAGAGCCCCCTCCCCGGACAGGGCGGCCAGCTCCTGCAGTAGAACCTGCCGCCGTTCTTCAAAACAATCCATATGTTCTTATTCGTTATATATTAAAAGCAATTCCGACCGTTCAGAAAACCCTCTTGAAAATTGACTTAACCGGAACGGTCCGGCTCCCTAGCCCTTCAATACACACTCGTCCCGCGCTGCCATCATGGAACCAGACCCGATTTCAATATTCAAAATCCGGCAGGGATGCTGGCGCTGTTCCGAGGCGCAATGCTGTAATCCCTGAATCAAAACCCTCAGGTCACCCGCCCGGTCATCTATTCTCCATCCGGAAATAAGCAAACGAAGACACTGCACTGCCTCATCTCCATTCGTTTGAAACCAGATGACCATCGTTTCATCCGTGGCGACGCGGCAGCCCCTTCCGGTGAGCCTGAACATTCCGGAATCTCCGATGCAGTCCATGCTGTCCCACACAACCTCCTTAATACCGCATTCGGCGGAATTCCTGACGGCAATCTTTCCACCGGGAAACCATCCCATATGGAACAATAAGCACCGCATCAGGTAGGCGCGCCTTAACGCACAATCCTCCTGATGGGTGCCAAGACCGAGCGACTTCCTGGCGCCGCAGAACTTGCTCCCCCGGTCAATGGTTAGTCTGACCTTATAACTTCCGGATGTATTCTTCCGCAATTCGATTGATCTATAGATGGACATGCAAATATTCATACAATATCCAAAAACTATATATATAAAATCAAACGGGCCTAGAATAAAAATGTTAGAAAACAGCGCAACTTCATCAAAAAAAGCAATATTAGAAAACTATGCAATAAAGAAAAAAAGCAAAATATTCCATATCTGGAACGCTTCTGGCGTTCATGAAGAATCCTGCGCAGCAGACCTTTCCTCCCCTCCCGGCATTTAAAAAACCGGCAATCCTTTATAGACAGTCTCAAGAGAGCTTTCTAAGGGAGCTTCCACTTGGCCCCTCCCTATAGCCAATCAGAGAAGGCAGGTCAAGCTGCTTTTTCTATTCGCGGCCACTTTCACCCAAAGTAAAAAAACATTCTTTCCTAACAAGCAGAAAGAACCTCAAACCATTTTAAAAACAGACAGCGAAAGCCTCTTCGCTTTTCAAGAACCAAACAGGCTTTCCGTGAATAGTCCTCAATCTTCACACACGATTCGCTCCCCGGAAGAAACGCTTCAAATATCGGACCCATGCCAGCGAAACCAATCCTTCCATGAAGTCCATATATACCATCCCATGCACAAGACCACAGGCAATAGGACAAAAACAGCTCTCCTCAAAAGGCAGCACCATTTAAAAAGGGAATCGATACTCATCTCCCTCTCTTCCAATAGCATTGATAGTCTATCCTGACACAATGGCCAATAACCCGTAGCCCCTGGAATAACATTAGGCACCACTTGCCTTTTCTTCCCTGTTCGCGTTGTACCTTGCACCCCAAACCCCGCTTTACCCCCAGTTCAGAAAGCTCCAAAGCTGTCTGCCAAATAAAAATGAATTGGAGGTGTAGGACAGGCAATCCATGCTCGTTCCCATCAACTGAGCTCCCTATGAACAAAAACCGAGGCACATATGTACCTCGGCGTATAATTTACTTTATATTAAAAACTTAGATAAAGATATGATATCGCAATCTCTTTTATCAACAGTAATTTTACTTTTATCCTTATACATATTAAGAACGGCATCTACGACTGCATCAATATATTGCTCCGTTGAATCTGACCTTGCATAATTTTCCCGGCATATTGACCGTTATTTCTTTTCTGAAAATCAACCTTCGAATTTCATATTTTGTATTGTCGATTCATCCGGCCGATAACCAGTTATTCTCTTAAATACGAGAAACTTACTTCAAGAAGAAGAGGAATTTTCTACAAATTTAGAAGGATTTATATTTTCCAATTTCCCTAGCGTGTAGCTACTTTAGTCTATTTGTCTCTCTTGAGGGATCCCATCTGCGTTAGCATTTAAATCCCAAATGATCTACCTAAGTATATTTGTACGTCTTGTCCCATCGCTCCTTTTTATTGCTGTCTAGCACATCTGTACTATCTGCTGAGATACTGATATTACGGATAACTAAAAACATCAAAACCTATAGATGAACTGAAATGAGTGCCAGTAATCAAATAACACAGTAGAATCAATATATTAGTTAATGTAGTATATTAAGCCCAAATTCTCGTTACAGCATTCACAGGAATAGCGAAATTGCATTGCCATAGCTTGGATCATTTCTACATTCAGTGTTACTCTTAGATATTAAAAAAAATGAGGTTGCTTTAATTTGATAAAACAACCTCATTAAATGATGTAAAGTCAATAAAAACTAAAACTAATCCTTCTCAACTTGATTCACTATTTTATCATAAAACCATTTCTGAAAATTTTTACATTCATCCACCGTCATAGTTTTTTTAACAGTATTACCATTGAAAGAATACAAGTTATGTATTATTTTATGATTTTTTGCATCTTCATAAATGCCTAATGGACTTTGCAATATTTCCGGATCAATCAAGCCGGCATCTACTAATCCTTTAAATATTTTATTCATTAAGTCAAATTTCACTAAGCCTTTTCCATCAAATTCATAGATGGAATTTGCTATGACATTAGCAGTTATCTGATCTACAATTTGCCGTAAGAGAATTTCAAGCTCCTTCATATCACCCTTTTCTTTCCTCAATACTGCCATTTCAGCAGATAATGAAATAATATAGGAAAGTCGGTCTATTTGTTCCTGACACATTTGTATATCATCCTGTTCCGGATCACATACAGAATTCTGGGTTGAAAGAAAAATTATACTCCAAACAATATTTGCAGCGAAAAGCACCCCTATTGCACTCCATAAAAAATATTTACTTATATTACATTTCATGCTAGTTTATCTTAACTTTTTACATTTCTCTTCACATTCTTTTAATTTTGACGAAAAAAGCTTATTGAATTCTTCTTGTTTCTTTTCTTCAATTTCCTCTTTTTTTGGTATCTTGTTGATAGATCCCAATCCGTCAGTATATGGATTCCCGTTACCAAAGGTTCTGCTATTAATTGTAAATGAACCTGTCATTGGAGCAATTGCTTCTCCATACAGCGCATTTTTTAACCAACCTTCACACTTGCATTTACACCTACATGTAAATTCTACTTTTACGTTCACCTGTAAAGAAAGCAAAAAGGGTGCCGCCGTAGTGAAAGACATCCCTAAAGCATCTAATCCTTTAACTGCGGTTTTTACAAGTTTAGGACGTTTAGTGTGCTTTTCAATTACTGCTTCAGATACTTTACGTACATATCTTTCGGTTTCCCGTGTTCCAGCAAACTCCTCAGTCACTGTAATATCACTAGGGTCCTGTGTTAAAACGCAACCATCTCCATACCGTTCTTCTCTGGAAGAAAAAGACAGACCTAGATACTCACTGATTGATACAGGATTATTTTTTACAAATCCATATAAATGGACACCACCTTTTTCTCCAATCGGATCTCTGGATATCCAGCGACCATCTTGGGGATTGTAATGGCGGTAATTGTAGTAAATCAAACCTAAGTCTTCGTCATGGTACTCGCAGGAATAAAGGAATGGCATAGACGCAGCCTTAATTCCTTCCGAACTCAAGGTTTCTCCGTAGGGCGTATATTCAAACTTCGCCTGACGGTTTCCCGAGGAGTCAAAGAGAGCGCTTACGCTCTTGAGCAGATCGTGCGCCACATACCGGGTGGTGGCCACGCTCTTGTCCGCGTTGTGCGTGCACATCGCCAATACCCGTGTCGACTCCGATTCAGAGGGATCCCAGAACCACGTACCCAGCAAGGGCGGATTGGAGGTATTTTGCGTGCAGTCCATGCTTGCCACCATTAGATATCCCATATACGCGAATCTTGTACGTCTGGTCAAGTTATTTCCATCATATTCCACTTTTTCCACACGTCGACCAAGATAGTCATACACACATTCCACCTTTTTGCTTCCCTGTGTAAAGACCACCGGACGATTGTCCGCATTATACTGGACAGACCATATTCCTGTGGAAGTGTTCACACTCGTTTGATTACCGTCAGAGTCATACACAGGTGCGAAGGCTGTTCCTGAATGTGTCACAGTAGCATACTGGTTCAAACTATTGCTTCGATAGGTACTGGAAATGCCTTGTTCTGCCGCCGTCTGGCGGTTGCCGATATTGTCATAGTCATAGCTGAAGGCTCCTCCCGCGTTCATGGTGTCTTCCGTCAATTCCCCTCGTGCATTGTAGCCATATGTGTGGCGACGGGAAAGAGCAGTTGAACCCACATAGTCTTCCCGTACGGAAGGACGCCGCATACTGTCCCACGTATAGGCGTGCTTGAGCGCAGGAATGGAGGAAGTTCCCTTCACGTAAGTCAGGGACACCGGCAAAGGAAGATTGGCATGAAACACTGTGTTTCTAACCAATCCATTCGGATAGGTCAAACTGTTGAGCCAGCCCGTAGCCGAATCATATCCATACGTAAAGGATGAACCATTAAGCGACATTGCAGAAAGGCGGTCTGCGACATCATATTCCAGAGCGACCTGCTGTACCATTGTTCCATTCAGAGAAAACGTATATCCGGACGAACGATCCAAAGAATCACGCTGGTACTCAAGCAGGCTTGCTACCATGCCAGAAGTTTGTTCGTAGGCAATATCTTCAAGATCCCAATAGTAAAAGGAACGTGTTCCGGATGCATCCTGGACGGAAGATAACCGATCCATCCTATCATAGGAAAATGACACAGACGGAGTTCCATCACTATGCGTTATAGAAGCTATTTTTCCTGATACAGTATCATACTGGTATTCCGTCGTCACTCCGCGGGACTGGATACGAGTTCCCAGACGCCCCCAGTCATCATGGTAATACGAAGTCATGGAACCATCCGCATAAGTCTTATTCACCACAAGTCCACTCACAGGGTCATAAGTCCAGCGTGTGATATCGGAATCCGAGGATGGAATCGCATCCAGAACAGATCCTGATGCACGATAGGTATGCAGAGCCACAATACGGTCCATGGCATCATATTCCCATTTGATGGGCTGGACAGCCGTTCCATACTGCTGCACTAAGCGTCCACGAAAATCATAGGAAAACCATGTCTGCTTGCCATCAGGAGTTACAATACAATTTGCCAGCCCTGTAACCGCATCATAGGAGGTAGTAGTCGTCTCTCCGTCCTGGTCCGTTCGGCTTGTTTCCCTTCCTGTGGCATCGTTGACGATGGTCATGTCTTTACCACGGGCATCGCGGATTGTAAGCATATCTCCGGTCATACTGTAAGTACGCTTGTACTGGGTCATTGTCCCATCTATTTGTATCAGGCGTACGGTATCCCCGTTCAGGATGACTTCTTCCTCTTCCCTGTCACATCCCTTCCGTCCCCTTAGAACACGTATATTACCGTTTTCATTGTAAACTTTTTCCCAAATGGAACGGTATTCCGGTAGCCTCTCCCTCATAACGACTGACTCCAAAGATTGCAGGGCACTGTCCGTTCTGGAGACTAATGTATATGTATATTCGAAGTCAGCATCCAATCCCTCACAAATAGCCTGTACGTAGTCCATACGCCAGACAGCATTTACCGCTGAAGCAGACAATCCGGGAGGAGGAAAAGACAGGCGGGTATAACGGGAAACCACTGAATACCTGTATGGAGAATTATCAGGCCAGTCATTCCAACTCCTCATCCATCCCGTCAGTTCTCCTCTGTTATTATAATGGTACCACAACGGGCATTCATTCTTTTGCTGTTCACATACTATTTGCCCGAATCCGTTATATTCGGCGTTATACTGGTCTACCATCACAGCGCCGTTAGAATGTAAAATTCTCAATATCTTGCCATCTGCATTTTCCAGAATATTTTCTATCATATCTCCGGATGAGGAAAGACGGCGTATATATTTCCAAATCCCGGACCAGTCCGCCTTATATTCATAATAACGCGCCTCCCGTCCTGTGCCGGACTCTTCCACAACCAGGCCGGAAGGAGCTTTCCTGGTCACCAGCGTAGCTCCGGGCGATGTTGTTTCAATCATTGTCAATCCGTCTTGGGAATAAGAATAAAGGGAGGTTCGCCCCATCTTATCCGTCCGGGAAGTGACTCTTCCCAGTAAATCATATTGGGAAGAAACCGTCGTTTTCCTGTCCCCTATGGAGTGGCTCACTGACAAAATCCTCCCCATCCCATCGTATGTCGTTTCCGTTATACTATCCGGACAAACGGCATTCATATCTACATCATTCCAATTTTCCACAGCCACGGCAGCATCCCTTTCCACACACACCAGACGTTTGGCCCCATCATAGGTATAACGCGTCTGCAGCCCTCTTACATCTGTTTCCCACAATGGTCCCGCACAACTCCATTCCATCATGGAATACAAGCCATTGGCGTAATCTGTCCGGATCAAACGATGTGAAGGATCATAGGACATCCGGCGAAAGTCAATGGAGACAAATCCCGGCGAATATAAATGAACTTGATGGTCTGTAGCAATTTCATCTCCGTTCTCTGCATAATAGCGAATTATCCTGGAGGACTTTTCTGAATCCGCCACATCTATATAGTCATCCTCTGTACATTTCCAAACAGCGCCATAATCACTGCAGGCAGAATATTCGCGACGTGAAATATTTCTGGCTTCTCCATTATTTACTATATCAGGATTATCCACATCTTGCACGTTTTCATATTGATATCTGCATTTCAACCGTCCTGGCACATACACGCAGTCATGAACTGTGTACCATTCCTCAACCGTAGTTACCGAATTCAGAACACCCACATTTGTAGAACCCAGATAGGTGCGTGTGGCGGTTTTCGAATAAACCTGTTCCGTCTTATTGTATTCATACTGTGTTTTTTCCAGACATTCGGTCCTCTGAGGAGATACCAGTTCTACAAGCTCCTGAGAAATTCTCCGGTCATTGAACAATTCATCTGCATATGAATAGGAAGTTCTCATAGAAATATCCCCATACCACGGCTCCGTCCGTTGAATCACGTTCCCGTTGGAATCATACTCCATCTCCACCACGGCTCCGTCCGGGCGCGTTTCCCTGATGCGTTTGCCATAATTGGGGGAAGAAGGATCGCTGCCGTATCCGTACGTCCATGTTCTTTCCAGCGGGGTTCCATATCCTTCCGTGCGGGAGATAAGGACGTCCCCGTACAAACGGCGCTGGTATACTTCCTTTTCTGCGGAACACAGCACGGCATGCCCGGTTCCGGCCACGCCGCTGTATACATACTTGAATTTTTCCTTCTTGTCTGTGTAGTACCCTCCCGCCACCATGGCCTGTCCGTTAATATCCTTGGCAACCAGGTTTTCATGGCCGGCCGCCGGAAGGCATCTGGTGACGATGCTGATGGCATCATCCCCCTCGCCTTTCACCAGAGTCAGGTCATCCGGGTAAAGACCCGCGCGCCATTCGCTGATAAAACCTCCCGGTTCTTCAATACGGAATGTCTGCAACAGCATCTGGGTCACTTCCGGATTTTCTTCATCCACAGCCCTGGCAACCATCGTCTCCGTATCCGCGAACGTCCAGGACAGCTTCCATGTCTTGATGGGAACAGCTCCTTTGCGAATGATATACGTGCCATCGTTGTGCCGCCCTGTCACGTCTGCGGGGGCATACCATCTAATGCTCTGAACATCGCTTAGGTCCAGCAAGCCGTCCGTCTTATTCCACACCTGCTTCAGCATGAACAGGGAAAGGGAATTGAAGGTTTCCACCGCACTGCCGGGTTCGTCAGAGACATCCTGCCTGACTACCTGAAGTTCCGCGGCCAGTTCAGCAAAGGTGATTTTCACGCCGAGCGGCGTTACGATATGATCAAATAAGGCGGAATTGGGGCGGAAGCGCATGGTCATGCCGTCTTCCTGAACTTCTTCCAGATAGGAAACGCCATCCACCACAACGCGCCGCATCCTGTCCTGGAACATCTGGCTACCGCCAAGCGCCTCTGCCCCGGAAATATTTGGAGAGGCAAAGCTGTAATAACGCGGAAATCCTTTTTCCGTCTTCACCACCGCCCGGGAAACGTCTTCCGGTTCTTCCGGGCGGCTGATGGATGCATTGAGGGTTTCAGCCACTTCCAGACGGCGCTGGGAAATGTGCTCGTACTGGAAAGCGGTCCCCCAGCATAACCCGGCATCCATCATGTTCAGGTTCAGCATCAGGCGGCCTCCACTCAATTCCGGCCACTTGGGAAAGCGTCCGAATTCTATGGAGAAGTCCACGCTGTTGTTGTCCGTACTTCCCGTACCGGAGTCGCCCTCGGAACACGGGCACGGGTATTCCGTCTCCGGCCCTATGGGAGTGACAGGGTACCACGTATTGGGCCACGGCATCGGAGACGGTTCATCATTGGAGACAAATGTCACGGGGTGGCTGGGCATTTCTCCGGATTGTTCCGGAGCGGATGACTGATCATTAATTTCTTTCATTGTTTTATTGTCATTGATGCATCTGCCGGGAATAAGGGAAAACGCCGCCATGGAATTTCCCCGGCCCCATTCCCGGCAGATGCTTTGGGTCAGGTTCAGGCGGCAGGCTGACGGTCCACGGAAACAGGACGGTTACAGATGGCGTTCCGCAGGCATCTCATGACGGAGATGCGGGCGCGACGCGCCACCTTGTCCTGATAACGCCGGCTCATGGAGATCATGTCCATGTCTGCCAGGGATTCCGCAGACGGAAAGGTCGTCCAGTTGTAATGCCCCCACAGGGGGCCTCCGGTTCCTCGCGTCCATGCCCTGGCGAGGAGTGGGGCCCCATCCGGGAACAGGGCGGTAAACGCTCCCAGGATGACGGCGCCCTCCGGACATTTCATCACGGAGGAGGATTGCTCCAGATGCTGGAGAATGGCCCGAAGCACAGCAGGCTTCAGGGCATAAAGCTCATTGCACAGCAGGCCGGACCGAAGACAGGTTCCGGATAATCCCGCTTCGGAACGGGCAAATTCCCTTAAAAAACCGGCATGGAGAATGAGATTGTCCGGCTTGGTGCGCACCAGCACATCATGTTCATGGCGCACAGCCTGAGCCATCAGAGCCAGAATAGCGGCCGCATGTTCGGAGGACGTATCAGTTTTCTTCAGCACTTTCCATTCCACGGACATGTTCCTCAGCACTTCCCTGACGGTTTGGGGACAGCGTGCCCGGTCATCGTCCAGAATAATGACAGACGCTTCCGGAACGGCACGGCGGATGCCCTGTACAGCTTCCACCAGCAGAGGAGCGTTGTTTGCCTTGCAGGGAATGAAAAAGATGATTCCCGGCTGCTCCACAGGATCAGGCTGCGGAGAATTTGATATGGATTCATTCATACAGATAATCGTGAGTTGTAATGAAATGATGCGTTGCATCAGTTCCAACCTTCATCATTACCCTGTATGAATGCACGCTGTTTTAACGGGCCTAGGACATTGGTTTCAAATAAATTGAGGCATTTTCACGGTGGCAGTAATGAGTCTGTCTTTTCCTCTCATGCGTTTCTTCCGGCCCTTCCTCCGCGTTGCCCCTCGGCAAGAAAAGAAAATGAATACCTGGCCCCATTTCCACCGATATGGACATTATCACAAGCAGGGGATACCCTCTTCTCCAACCAGCCGTTCAGACTGCCGGAAAAGTCTGCAACTGCATCCATTCCGTCCTCCCGCCTGTCAAATTATCTCTTTCCTCTCATCCGCACGGAAGACTCAATATGCTGAATCCCATAAAAAGGCCCTTCTCCGCCCTGTACGTTTCCGCCAGCCAAAGCCTCTTTGCCGCGTGCATGAAGAAGGGCGGTTTGAATGGACATGCAATCCCCTTCAAACCGCCCTGCCTGCAGGATTTCCATGACAGAAGAAACAGCCGGTAAACGAACACCGGGTGCCCTGCCTTCAAAGATTTTACCGCCTCATTTACCGGAAACAGAAGGCACCGGGCCTTCCAGTACGGCAGTAGCGCCCCTTGGAGCCGGTGGCGCTACCTCCAGGAACCTCTCCGTCACCGTCTCTTTTCTTTCCTCCGGATGGTCGATCAAAGAGATAACACGGTCCACCGCCTCGCATGCGTTGGGGTGCATTTCCTTCCGCGCCTCCCTCACAGCGCTGCAAGCCGTCCATGTGAATTCCTCCGTATGGGCATCCGCCTGTTTCATCACAGGCGCCAGAATCATGCCCTGATAAATGATCGCTCCAATAATGATCACCAGGCCGACACACCCGCAAGTCAGCGCGCCCCTGGCAGAACCATACGTCCTGTCATCACTCCTCTTTACCGCTACCGCTCCCAGAATAATAGCCAGAATGGCACAGAGAAGGCCGGGAACAATTGCTACCCACCCCAGACATGGAAGAAAGGCGAGCAACGCGAGAATCAATCCTACAATACCCAGAACCAATGCAAGAATGGTTGAAACGGTATCGGGGACGGAACGGCGGGGATCCGAGTAGTTTATTTTGTTCATCTTTCATTTTTTCATTGGATTTCCAGACACGGAAACGCTCTAATGTTAAAGAAAGCGTGTAAAATCTGTCAAGGAACCTCCCTGTTGCCCCTTGACGGCTCTCTCCTGTTCCAACATCCCCGGCTCATGTCAAAACAAAGGCCGAACGCTTCTCAATGCGCTAAAAATAAATACCATGATTGCATGGTCAATCATACTGCTTCCCTAGCTGCATGCCTTCTTCAGAACATCGCCAGTATGACAAAAAACGCATGACACATCCATGGCCCTGCACCGGTCAGGAAGTTGTTTTTCCCTTTCCGCCTGCTGTTTTTTCATCCCGGAAGACCATTTTTCTTCCCCAAGCCTGCCCTCCTCCGCCAACACCATGCCAGATAAAACACGGCAGCTCCTCCATTGAGCAGCCCAGCCATAAACCAGACCGGAGCGCCCCGGTTCCTCTCCCATGCGGCGCGTATATTCCCGCGGGCCATTTCCACATACCCGCGCGTCATGCCGCACAAAGGGCATTCCCGGTGAGGCACGGCCACGGAAGCCGCCAGTGAATTCATCCCGGCAGGACTGACTGCCAGGGCCATGAGGGACGGCGCCAACAACAGTAAGGACAGGATGGCCCATGCAGGCAGCCACACTTTCCTGATCATCCAGCTATTGCGGCATGAACGCCACGCAGAGCGCATGCAATTCATCGCCGTGCTCCCTTGAAAGCGTTTCAGAAACTACAGGTCCTGGGAACCCGTTTCATCAGCGGGGGAGGAATCCTCCGCATCCCTGAGCCTTTTCAATTGCTCCTGGTTCTGCTGCTCCATCTGTTGAAGCTCTTTCTGGATCTCCTGCGCCTTCTTTTCCACATAATCCTGGTGCTGTTCCATGTAAGTCACGGTCGCGCTGGCCATCCATGCCTGGACAATGCCTGCTGCGGCAGATGCCGCCAACGCAATAATGGCGACGACAAGAGCGCCCTTGGGAGAGCCCTTGCTCACAGCCACAATACTCATGATGAGGGCAATAATGGCCAGCAGAGCCGCAGGAATCAGGGTAATCCAGCCCAGGCACGGGAAAAATCCGATCAACGCCAGCACCAGGGCAATAATGCCGAGGACCAAAGCAGCCGTGCAGGAAGGGGAACCGCTGCAGCAGGACGGAGGGGGAGAAGAATCAGGAGCATTCATGATCGTGTTATTCTATGGAGTTCAGTGAAAATTCCCTTTGGAACCTTCATCCCTTCCCTTACTGGAAGAGAGCATTCCTGTCAAGATGCAAGCTCTGCCATTCCGGACATCCGGCTGTCATTCCACGCCTCAAAGCATCAGATACCCCACCACCACAGCGGCTGTTCCCAAGAAGGCGCTGACCAGCATCAATTTCCGCTTCCCGCGGTTTTTCCACATCAGCAGAATTCCGGTAACATACAGTATAATCAGGGAAAGAGCCGCCCCGTATCCTAACGCAGTAAACCACCATCCCGCCTTCCCCTTGTGAGCCAGCATCAGATTGGGGTAAATGCCGGGCTCCACCACTTCCGCCCGGAGGGCATGGCCTTTCCTGAGGAACAGCACATGCGTATCCGTCATAGGACCCAGGAGGTAGTTCCCTTTGAACGGCCTTACCTTTCCTTCCGGCAATGCCACTCCGCGGCGTTCCAGTTCCCTGCAGGAATCCTCATAGGGCGGCTGGTCGGCGGCATTCAGCTCATGCACCGCCACATGGGAAGTGAAGTGCTGGTCCACGCCGCCCATGTACAGCAGGCCGGTCACGGCATACACCACGATCATCGGCAGGAAAAACAGGCTCAGGACCAAATGAAGGGAATGGGAAGACAACGCTTTCATCATTATTCAAGTAATTATGTTATTATCCGTGAAGCAACTCCGCCAACGCTTTTCCCAACCGCCCGATCTGGACGTCCCGATGGGCCGCCGTCACCGTAACGCGCAGACGGGCCGTTCCGCGGGGGACCGTAGGATAACGTATGGCGGGAGCCAGAAAACCGCGTTCCAGCAACGTACCCGCTGCGGCCAGGGCGGCATCATTCTCTCCCATTACCACGGGGAAGATGGAGGAAACGGGCCTGCCGGGCATTCCCAGCGCGGAGGACAAGGCATCCGCCAGCACGGAAACATGACGGCGCAGTTCCTGCCCTTCTGCACTCCGGATCACTTCCACCGCGGCCAGGGCGGCGGCGGCCAGGGCGGGAGGCGGAGCCGTGGAATAGATCAGGGACCGCGCAGAATTGATCATCACATCCGCCCAGGCGCGGGAACAGGCTACATAACCGCCGCTCACCCCGGCGGCCTTGCTCAAGGTCCCCATCTGAAAATCTATTCGGGAGGAGACGCCCAGTTCCTCCGCCAATCCCGCCCCGTGTTCTCCCAGCACACCGAATCCGTGTGCTTCATCCACCAGCAGCAGAGCGCCGAATTCATCCTTCAGGCGCACGATTTCCTGAAGAGGCGCGCGGTCCCCGTCCATGCTGAAAACGGATTCCGTCACCACCAGGATTCCGCCGGAAGGATTCGCGCTCCGCAAATGCTCCAGCTTTTTTCTCAATGATTCCATGTCGTTATGCAGGAACGTGGACAAGCGGGCACCGGACAGCCGCGCCCCGTCAATCAGGCTGGCATGGGACAGCTTGTCCATCAGCACCGTATCCTCCCGGTCCGCAATGGAGGTAATCACCCCCAGGGAGGTTGCGTAACCGGAGGAAAAGCTGACCGTCGCTTCAGTCCCCTTCAGATCAGCCAGGGCCTCCTCCAGACCGGAATGCGCCCGGCGCGTCCCCGTGACCAGGCGGGAAGCCATGGCCCCGGCTCCGCCATCACGCGCCGCACGGGAAAAAGCCTCCGCCAGGGCCGGATGATGAGCCAGGCCCAGGTAATCATTACTTGCCAGGTTGACTACCTCCCGGCCGTCCTCCATGCGGGCCATGCCGCCGGGCAGGCAATCCACATTCCGCAGAACGCGCAGCAGTCCCGCGGACTTCAACTCTGATAAAAACTGTCCAGGATTCTTCATAAGCGTTCTCGCTACAGAAACATGTTAGCCGTCCACGTCAAGGCTCAGCACTACATTATGGCCGCCCATGGAAGCGGCGGACTTAACCAGCATCCGCCTCCCATCCAAAGGCAATTCTTCCGCAACACAAGCCGCACCTGCCGGGGAACTTACCCAGAAAGGATTAGGTGGCAAAGCCCCCTCCCTGATAAAAGCCAGCATCAGGGCCAGTTCCAGAATGCCGCTGCCGCCAATGGCATGACCCGTCCAGGGCTTCATCATCCTTAAATCCGGAAGGCCGGTTCCAAAAACCCGTTTTAAAGCGGCCCGCTCGGAAGCGGCATTCCCCGCCGTTCCACTGGCATGGGGGCAGACGGTCAAAGGAACCCTTCCATCCCAATTCCGCAGGGCGGCATCCAGCAGGGCGGCAATGCTCTTTCCATCCTCCGGCATTCCCAGCGGGCTGTAGGCATCTGAATTCACCAGATAATCCTTCACGTAAATGCCGGGACCGGAAGACAACTCCAGCGCCATGGCCGCCCCTCCCTCGGAAATGCACATGCCGTCGGCATGGGGACCGTAGGGATCATTCATTCCGTTGCGGGAAAGCATCCCGGAAGCCCAGTACGTCCCCAGCAGCTCCCGGCACAAGGGCAAATCCAGCCCGATAGCCAGCGCCCTCCTGACAATTCCCTGACGCATCAGCATGGCCGCCATGCCCACGGCATCCAGACCGGCGGCGCAGCCGCTCGCCAGCACGTGGTAAGGCCCGCGAATCCCCAGTTCAATGCTGACGCAGGAGGCAAGCTCACTGTGCAGGGAATTGGGAACGGCCAGAATCTTCATGGACCGCCGTCCGGGCCACGGGCTCAGCCAGCCGGAGGCGTTCCCGCGGGAACTGCCCACAATCAGGGCCGCATCCTTCAATTCTTCCTCTCCCCAACCGGCTTCCTCCACAGCCTGCCGCGCCAGCAGCAGCGCCAACTGGGAGGCAGGGCCGTTCCTGCGGCTGCATAAAAGCTTCCTGTCCGGAATCCACCCGCTCAAAACATCGCCCCACGGATACCCCGCTCCCCACAGTTCCCTCAACGGCTTCAACACGCTGCGCCCTTCCCTCACTCCGGTGAGATGGGCTGCCGCCCCCATGCCAAAGCCGGAAGCCAGCCCCAGGCCGCATACCCGCGGCTCCGGTCTTCCGTGACTTTTTCCCCCCGCAATCATGACGGCGGCCAGACTACTGCCGCACCCGGAAAAACTCAAGCTTCCGGTACGTCAGGAACAGCCAGGAAAAACGGTACCCCTGCCGTCTTGCAACGGGCTTCCTTTTATGGCAATCATAGTCCCATGACCATTCAGACCGCCGGATTTTTATCTCTTCTCTTCATGGCCATTTGCCTTCCCTCCCTCTCCTTTTCCTCACCGCAAGGAAAATTCCAGGCGGCTGACTGGGCGGTACTCCATTCCTCCCGGAACGACCAGCGGCACGTCTCCTCCCGCGGCGTCGTGCAAACAATGCTGGAAAACATTCAGCCGTCATGCGCATTCTCTCCGGACATGAGACCGGAAGACTTCCCCGCCTGGCAGAAAAAAGTCCGGGAAGCCATGGAAAAACTGATGAAATTCCCCCTTCATGACAACCTTCCCGCACCCGTCCTGGTAAAAACCGTGCAGAGGGAACACTACTGGGTAGAAAAATGGGAAGCCTATCCCCTCCCGGGCGCTGCGGTACCGTTTCTGGTACTTGTTCCGGATACCGCTTCAGAAAAAAATCCGGTTCCCGTGCTATTCTGCATCCCCGGTTCTGATCAAACCAAGGAAGAACTGGCGGCGGAAACGTCGCCGGACCTGGCCCAGCCTCCCGTACCGCAGCCGGGCAGCAATGCCATGGCCTGCCACTACGTCAAACAGGGCTGGGCCGCCGTTGTGGTGGATAACGCCGGAACGGGAGAGGAGGGCGACGCCGAGCACGCCGCCGGCCGCTCTTCCCACGACTATGAAAACCTGGCCCGTTTCCTGCTGGAAATGGACTGGAGCTGGCTGGGCTACACCTCCTATATGGACCAATGCGTTCTGGACTGGGTAAAAACACGCCCCTGGGTGCAGAAAAACCGCATCATCCTGAGCGGCTTCTCCCTGGGAACGGAACCCATGATGGTGCTGGGCGTCCTGAATCCGGACATCTTTGCCTTTGTGTACAATGACTTCCTGTGCCGTACCCTGGAACGCGCCAAAGTCATGACCATGCCCAGCAGCAGGGGAGTGCGCTCCGCGCCCAACTCCATCCGCCACCTCATTCCGGGTTTCTGGAAGCAGTTTGACTTTCCAGATATTGTGGCCGCTCTGGCTCCCCGCCCCGTAATCTGTACGGAAGGCGGTCTGGACAGGGACTTCCAACTCATTTCCGCGGCCTACCGCACAGCCGGAGCGCCGGACCATTTCCAGTACCGCCACCAGCCCCGCTTTGCAGACCCGGCCCAACGCTGGCACGGAGAACATTTGCCCGCAGGGCTGGACAGAGACGCCTTTTTCCGCCTCGCCAATGTGGACCCGAGCAACCACTTCTTCAAAAAAGACCTGGTCATTCCCTGGCTCAAGGGCCTTTTAGGCAGGGGACAGCAATAAGCGGGAAAACCATCCCGTTCTCAAACACGAGTTGTGCGGAATAACGGAACAGAACGTTTCCCCTGCCTTCAGGAATGCAGAAACAATCTGCGGCACACTTTCCGGAAGGCACAGCCCAGCTTCCCGAAAAAGCCGACGACTGCACGGGCTTCCCTGTTAACGTCCATAGTCTTGAACAAATAACGCCGTACGGCATCCACCAGGGAGCAGCCTGCATACACCGCAACAGCCATTGCCAGTACCTTCACGACCATCAACGCAGGGGAAGAAGACGCGGCCCATTCAAAGACATCCCATAAAAACCATTTGCCTATCAAAACATTGCAATGCAGCACATAAACACTGAACGAGGCGGCCGCCAGCCATGAAATGCAGGCAACCGTCCTGCGGGATGAAAAACGCATGCGGGAAAAAATCAGGAACAGGGCAACCGCCGTTCCTACAATGAACGGAGAATTATAGGCAATAAACGTTCCGCCGCCCCTTATCTGTCCAATCAGGTACGGGGACACCACGTCAAGAACCATCTTGAACGCCCAGACAAAACATACACACCCGGCATAAAGCATCCATAAGGCGCCCGTCCTCATTCCAGTCAACAGGCCATGCTTTTTAATATACATTCCCAGCATGTAGAGAACGCCCAGCCACCAGATGGAATACCCTCCCTCTACAGGAAACACATCCCTGTGAAGCAAGGTGGGAACCACGGAAAACAGAACAAAAACGGTAACCAGAAGATACTGGAACTGTGATTTGGTAAGCCGGTTCCCCAGGACATTAAGGAAAGGAATAAAGAAAAACAGCCCTACATACGCCGTCACATACCAATACTGGACGGTTAAAACGGGAAACAACGAATTCAGGACGTCATTAAAATGAACCACCTGGGAGGAAAACAGCAGCACCAGCAGCAGACTGCCCGCCGTATAAAAAATCACCTGGAACCATAAGGTAACCACGCGTTCATACCTGAACGTCCCGTCACAGCATACATACCCAGTAATCAGCGCATAACAATTCACTCCGCAATAGGCGGCAATCTCCAGAAGCCACCCTACCCGGTAGGAAGCGGAATCATGATTGTCCAGCGGCAATACATGAGTGGCGGCCAAAAGATGAAGAACCAAAACCAGCATCATGGCGACAATGCGCAAGGCGTCTATTCCATAATTCCGCGACAGGGGAATATCCAGACCACCATAGGAAGAAGGCTTTCCTTTTCCCTGATCACCAGCCGACAGCAAGCTCATGGGGATATTTCAACGGATTTCTTATCCGTGGTCAAGTTCCAAGCTTGAGGGAAAAGTATTTGAGAAAAAACCTCCGATGGTTTAAGGGTATCCCGCAGGGAACGGCAGGCTTCCGGCTTTCGGATAAAGCATAAAATCCCAGGAGGGGGAAAGCGGCATATCCTCCTGTTCATATATCTTTTCAAGGACCGGGAGGCCCTTGTTCCCAGGGCTTTCCTATTCTTTTTACACATGGCGGATCATGCTGCATCCCTGTGAAGAAAGGCTTTTCTTTCGGAAAACCTTTCCATCATTGATGAAAACGCGGATAAGAAATCCGCTGCCCATGATCAGGCAATCCGGCTGTCCAAATCGAACACCTGCCCGGAGGCTGCCGTGAGGACTTCCTGCAAAAACAGAATAAACGCCGCGGCCTGCTCCGGCGTATTGAACCTGCCCAGAACATGCCTGGACAAAGCAGACTCCTTCACGCTCTCCCTCAACCCGGCCGTCATCTCCGTCAGCATGAACCCCGGCAGCACCAGATTAACGCGTATTCCCTCCCTTCCCCATTCCCGCGCCAGGCTCTTCACCAGGCCTTCCAGCGCAGACTTGGAAGCGGCATAGGCCGCCTGGGACGGAGCCGGGCGAAGCGCCGCATAAGAACCCACCATTACCACCTGCCCCTCCCGCTTCTCCCTCGCCATGGCTGCGGCGGCACAGCGGGCGCACCAGGCGGCTCCCGTCACATTCACGTTCATCACCTCGTCCCACTCCTTCTCCGTCTGTTTCAGGAATGGCCTGTCTCTGGTAATTCCGGCGGCGCACACCGCCAGGTCATACGGAGCATGTTCATCAAACCAGCGGCGCACGGCGGAACGGTCCCCTACGTCCAGTTCAGCGTGTGACGGAGCATCCGCCTCCCATCCTGCGGCGGTAAAACACTCCACGGCAGCCCGCGCCAAACCGCCGTGGCCGCCGCTGATAAACATCCTTCCCATGCTGGAACCTCTCCGGAATCGTTAAATGCCTCACTTGGGGTCCACCCACCGCCCGTACTCCTTGATCAGGTCCACCAGCCGCTCCACGGCCTCCTCCTGGGGAATGTTGAACTTGACGGGGGTGTGCTTCACGTACAGGTTGATCTTGTTCGGCGCGCCGCCCACATAGCCGAAATCGGCGTCCGCCATCTCGCCGGGACCGTTCACGATGCACCCCATCACGGCAATCCTCACGCCCTTCAAATGCTCCGTAGCCTTCCGGATGCGGGCCGTCGCCTCCTGAATATTGTACAGGGTGCGTCCGCAGGACGGGCAGGAAACGTAATCCGCACGCGTCAGGCGCGTCCCCGTAGCCTGCAAAATATTGAATCCCAGGAAGGAAGCCAGCCGGGGATCCGATTCCCCCTGAATCAGCACGGCATCTCCAATGCCGTCGCTCAGCAGGGAGCCGATATTGCGGGCGGCCACCAGCGGCACGTCCTCATCGGAAACGGAACCGGGCACCAGCGTATCCTTCAGCAGAATCAGGTGCCTGTCTTCCATGCGGGAAGCCAGAAGGCGGAACGCATACACGGGTTCCATGTCCAGGCCGTTCTTCACGGTGACAACGGACGGTTCGGCCAGTTCCTTCAGCGGCTCCAGCTCGTCACCGCAGCGGGGGTCCACCTCAATGGCCTCCAGTTGGCCGAAGGCCAGCTCCGGCATCATGTCCCCCATCGCATCCCGTTCCGTCTGGAGGGCGTAAAACCCCGCATCCGGCACCACCACGCGCACGGGCTGCTCCCAGCCCAGGCGCACCCCGTAACACATCGCCAGCCCTCCCTGCCTTTTGGAAAACTTCAGGGGATCATAGCTCAACTCCGGTTCGGGAAAGGAAGAAACGGGATCATCGGAACGTTCCGACGGCTGGAACGGATTGGACAGGCGGTAGGCCACGGGCACTTCCCGCACGGCGTCCTCCGTCAGGGAAACGCGCAGGGTATCCCCAATGCCGTCCGTCAGCAGGGACCCGATGCCCACCGCGCTCTTGATGCGGCCGTCCTCTCCGCCTCCGGCTTCCGTCACCCCCAGATGAATGGGATAATTCCAGTCCGGCCCCAGGGCATTCATGCGTTCCACCAGCAGGCGGTAGGCGGCCACCATCACCTTCACGTTGGAAGCCTTCATGGAAAACACCAGGGAATGGTAATCCAGGTCCCGGGCAATCTGAGCAAACTCAATCGCGCTCTCCACCATCCCCTCCGGCGTATCGCCAAAGCGGTTCAGAATGCGGTCGGACAGGGAGCCGTGGTTGGACCCGATGCGCATCGCGCGGCCATGCTCCCGGCAAAACAGCACCAGGGGCGTAAACTCCTCCCTCAGGCGGTCCAGTTCCTCACGGTATTCGGCGTCCGAATACTCCCTCACTTCAAACTTCTTCTTGTCGATGAAATTGCCAGGATTAATGCGTATCTTCTCCACCCACTTGGCGGCCTCCATGGCGGCGTCCGGCTTGAAATGAATATCAGCCACCAGCGGCACATGGCAACCCGCCGCGCGCAATTCACGGGAAATATTCTCCAGATTGGCCGCATACGCCTTGGTCTGGGCGGTCAGGCGGATAATCTCGCACCCCGCCGCGGCCAATTCCAAAGCCTCCTTCACGCAGGCATCCGTATCCCGCGTATCGGACGTCAGCATGGACTGGACCCGGATGGGATTGGAGCCGCCCACCCCCACATCCCCCACCATGACTTCACGGGTCACGCGGCGCGTATAACGGTAAGGACTCGGACAATAGGAAGACTGCATGAAACCACTCTACCGCGCCAGATTCCCCTGTCAACCATCCTTCAAAAACGGAAAGCCTTTTCACGTCAACCCATCAACATTGAAAAGGGAACGGAGCCGTTCCCGCTGCACGAAGACTTGATACGCTTTACAGCAAATTAACTATAACCAAGAATAACCATCATGTTTGAACCACTCAGGAATGTCTTCATGCGAATAGCAGAAAAAGAGCAGGTAAAACTCCCCTCAACAACACCGGGAACAAGCTTTGGCTTGACACACAAAAAATTAACCCTGGACCACATTTCCTCCATAGGAGTCAAGGCAGGGCTCTAAAAAAGATAAAGCACTGCCGGTTCCCACTAATCGCATCATTTCATCAATCCCTGTCACTTCTCAAGTTACCCATAACGGCAACGGCATCAGGAAAAAGAGCGGGCATCAGACAAGTTTTTCCGCGACCAAGAGCCCTTCTGAATCCGGAACCGGGTTACAACCTGGGAAATGCGGTTACACTTCCCTATTTCCCTGCATCGTTTGGGCAGATTGTATAAAGTGGTTCCTTTTAACATCATAGGGCTGCGTTATTTCTTTGGCGCTTCTTCCCATTGCCCGGACTCGAATCACCAATCGACGCACTTCCAAACTTGAGCTATTTTGCCAATATTCGCTAAGCAATTAAATTTCAATCACAAGAAACCTACCGTGTTTCTTCGGGTTTCATGAACAACTGCATATTCTTAAGCAAAGCTTCGTCCATTTGTTTTGCCAATGGCAAAACGGAAATATCCATCGTCTCGTTTTTCAGCATAACGGCCGTATTACCCCGTATGAAACTAATTGAGGAGTATTCTCCCTGGGGTACGGGGACTCCCAATTCATTGATTACCGGTTTGAGGCAGACATCGTAATCTCCCACCAGACCGGGATGTACCTGCAGGATTTTTTTCAGGATATCCGGCTTGATAAGTTGTTTTGATTGCTCCGCCTGCATCGCGAACATCGCTCTCAAGGCCTGGTCTTTCGTATGAAGATGCAGAATCGTGTAGGTGACGGGATAATCCCGTCCATTCTTGTTCACGCTAAAAGTACCGGAACATCCGTTGACGTGAGATTCGTCATGACCTTTTTCCGCAATAAAAGGGATATTTACGTGCTTCTTGAGCCAGCGCACCGTTCCGATGCCGCTATTAATATTGGGTATCATTTCAGGCCCCTTGTCTTCGTTCCCGTCCGGCATATTCAGGTTGAGAATATTATCATTCCGTTGCAGCTCGCGAGCATTCCGATCAATCCTGTCGTATAAGCTCTCGGGCATGCCTTTTGTTAATTTCCTTAATTCTTCTTCACGCCTGGTCCTCTTTTGATAAGGCATCTTTGAAATATCCTTCCACTTTTTCACCGCCTGCCGCGTCCTTTTCGGAAAATACCCGAATTGGCGTTTTCCATTAAGTGCGGCGAGTATGGTCTCTGATATTTCAAACAGTTCTTTATCCTTAAGCTCTTTTCTAATAAGCGGAAAGAACCAGTGGTCAGCAGCAATGAGGGAAAACCCCTCCTGTTCTGCAAAGAATTCCCCACATAATTTTTTATCTTCGTCTAAAATAAACGGGACTTGCAGAAATGCCATTTTTATACCGTCACCAAACATGGTCCATCGGTATTCACGGTTACGGTTGACCGGAGGTCCCTGTTTTTGTGAGACAAGCATTTCATCTACTGCTTTCTGACGACTGTAGACGGGGTTTGGGGAGTAGAACATTTTGACGGCCATGTAGACGTTTCCCATGATATCGACAATGACCCAGTAATTCTGCTCATAGTCCCATCCCAGGTAGTACTGAGATATATTGAGCCCTTCCATGTCTTTTGCCGCCTCGGACTGTCCAGGAACAGGATTCCCGCCTGGTTTAATTTCCTCATACAAGTTATACAGACGGGCCTTGCGCTCAGCAGGATTGGATTTTATGGTGGTCTGGTTCCATACTGCGGCCGGTTTTATTTCCCAGACTGTTTGGCCGGGATACAGGTCATTCCCTGCAACAGGCGCCCCATGAAGAATCTGCCCTATGAGGGTTACGGCAATGAAGAAAAAGGGGAGAATTTTCATACTGTGCGTGCAAGTCATGATGGTTATTTGTTAAATGAGAAGTAGCGGCCGCCAGGTTCGGTAAAATTACTCCTGTTTTCATCGGATTTCAAATCGTCTTTTATGTAATCACTTTCCGATTTGTTGGTAGGACCTGCATTGTAGGGAACAGGGTTATGTACTTTACCTCCATAAAGGCACCAGGCATGGCCGGAGCGCCAGGATTTTGTCTCCTCCTGTCCTTGTGCGTTTGTTGTTTTTCTAGTTTCCGTCCACCCGACTCCTCTGGAACTGACTCCGCCCGAGCCGAGAACCGACGCAGAATATTCCATAAGACCGGCAGCTTCCACACAGATGATTTTTGCCGTTCCTTTGTCGATGGCATCTACCATTCCGGCTACCGACAAGGGCATGGGGTTTTGTTTCTGATCCACATACAGGGAGCCGGTTTTTCCCACTTCCGGTTTCCATTCATCGTAATAAGAAGCACTGTTGGATATACCGCGACTAAGCCTGTCCATAAGCTGATCATGGGTGGTCGCTCCGCTGAAGTTCCACTTCCCAAAAGCTGTTTTCAGCAGGGTTTTCCAAGGCTTGTCCAGATTACCCCTGTCAAGAAGAACATAGCATTTGCTGATGGTCATTTGTTCCTTGGCGGATAACTTCACTCCCAGCACAGAGAAACTCCAGGATGCATTTTCTGCGCGTCCCCGGCATTTTCTCTCCACCGCTTCCTTGGCGGTGACGACACCCTCGGCTTTTCCATTGGCAATGGACAATTCAGTTGCTTCAGAGGCAAATATTCCGTCGGTGCACATTGCCTTGATTGTTTTCATGGAGTCCGGCAGCGCCTTGAAGGTGACAGTAAAGGAAGGAATATCCCCTGCATAGTACCCTACGGGTGATTTATCGTCATCCGGTGCTTTATCCTCCCTTTTGAATTCCGGAACCGGAACAGGCTTCCCTCTGAATTGATCGTGAATGGTGAAACCATTTCCCCCGGCATTTTCCCTGAACTTGGCGAACTGTATTTGGATTAACGGAGCTATAGTATCCATTTCGGCTTCGGCCACCTCTCTTTTTTTCTTTGGACCGACCAACCCCATTCTCACTTTGACCTTTACCTTGAATTCAGTTCCCCAGTATTCTTCACTTGGAGAGCAAATTCCCGTAGAAGAAAATCCTCCCTTTCCCCTGGGCGGGTCGCTCGTCATGATTGGCTCGGGTTCCCATGTGTACTTTCTTGTTTTACCACCTCGGTATTCGACCCATTCCCTTTGCGAATCGGGTGTAAATTTGGCAACGGCTTTAAATTTATAGGATTTTCCTTCCTGCTTGTCCAGTATGGCTTTATCCCCATCTTCGGACATGGCGACATTCTCGCCAGGAGTTATTTTTACTTCGCACTTGTAATCCTCCGCCGCGTGTAACGGCATCAGATGAAACAGTAATGCCGGCAAGAAGATGGCAGTAAATAATTTGATGTTCATTATTTTTTATTCTTTAACCATTCTTTCATTTGTTGAACGTCAAGTTCCGGTTTCTTGTTTGAACCCGGCAAATACTGTTTCCAATCTATTTTCAAAGCGGACATTTTTCTGACTTCATCGACTGAAAAGGGAATGGTGGTATCCGGCGCGAATGTAGCCCATTCAGAAGATCTGTAGAAATAGACCGTATCCTGCAAACTGGCCCACGCTTTTTTCATTTGTTGCCGGAAGTCCTTCCTGTCCTCCGTTTCCCATATTTTCAGTCTCCATCTCCAGTTCTTTTTGATTTCATCTGGAGCCTGGGTAGCAAGAAGGTGTCTGTAGGCATAAATTCCAAGTTTTCTTGATGAGAAGATTTCTTTCCCGTTTAACAGCCCCATGTCTTGGCTGGCAGCCCATAATTTTAAGAGGCTAGAAGAAAGTTTACTTGCCTGCTCGGAGTTCAAAGGAGGGGGAGATGGTATGCAAAGCCCGTAGTAGAATGATTTTTGATTTAGTCTTTCCAGGAGTTTGTCGACAGCAATTTTCGTTTCGTCCAGGGATGAGATAAATACTCCGTTGAGGGTTGTAGAAACTGAGTAGTTTTTCAATATTCTGACATAGTACCACCCTGAGCCTTCGACGATGAAATTCTTGTAAACTCCACATCCGGCAAATGATTTAACCCTGCTTCGCGCCAGAACAGGCAGGGGTATGTAATCCTTAAGCCCGTC
The DNA here is from genome assembly GCF_017566105.1 of Akkermansia sp. GGCC_0220. Classification (NCBI taxonomy): domain Bacteria; kingdom Pseudomonadati; phylum Verrucomicrobiota; class Verrucomicrobiia; order Verrucomicrobiales; family Akkermansiaceae; genus Akkermansia; species Akkermansia sp. GGCC_0220. The sequence continues at coordinate 42,788 of NZ_JABFCI010000003.1, read as the reverse complement.
ATAGGAAGGTTCCCGGAATAAGTCTTCTTCCTGAACTTCCTCCTCTTTTCCAAGTCCCAGGAAGGAGTCAAAATCAAAATTGGCAGGTAGTTTTCTGATTTCGAGTATGTAATCCTTGAGGCTGTTGTCCAGATCATTGTCGGCAAGCGGGGTTGGATCATAAAAATAAAAGGAGAGGAGCTGTTTTTTGTCCGGAACCTGAATCAGCACGCCAAGGTCCGGACCGTCAAAGTCTCTGTCTACGGATTCTCCCCGGTCACTCCACCGGGCAAGCGTTCTGGTCGTGCTGATGGGGCAGTAAAGGATGTTTTCGTCACCCCGTTCATTTTCCCAGATAACTTTTCCGGATACACCGCTTTCACCCACTTTGACGTGTGGACCCTTGACGGATTCGCATCTGTATGCATTGTCAAAAGCCTCAAGGACGGAACCCATAGGTCCGGCAGCTCCGCACAGGAGCATGTAACTCCGTCCATAGCGTTCGCACCAGTCGCCCCGGGTAGCCCAGTCTTCATACCAGAAAAGGGCTTTTGCAGGGGGATTTGTTTTTTTCATTCCATCAATTGCTGTCCTGGTTTTTAAAAGTTCCGACAGTTGTCCAATGCCCGGGAAAGAAGGATGCTTCACATCATTCAACGGGAAAATCCGTTTTCTCTCTACATGGCCCAAATGCAATAATCCTTTTCCATACGTTCCGGCATACAAGCTGCCATCCGGTAGAGAAGCAAAACTGGTCACGCTGACCAATTTTTCCACTTCATCGTCACAGGGCATATCCACAGTCTGAATTTTTTGTAAATTTTTCCGCACAAAAGAAACGCCCTTTTCCCTGAATCCTATCCACATCCCTTGGGAAGACGGATAAAAACAGGTGATATAATCCTCCGGCAAAAGAGAATCGTCATTGTTTTCCCTACGGTTCATTTTCAAGAGTTTTTGAGCATGCCGGACAGACGTTTTCTCATCCGGTTTCCATAGTCCTTCATTTTTCGCCCCATAGTCCCTGCCCCTCAGAAAGTTCCAGTCTGTTTTATTTTTAGAGTACCCGAGCCCGGAATTGGTGCCTACCCAAATCCAGCCCGATTCGGCACAAATCGCGTTGCAAAAATTTGAAGGCAGGCCTTTCCCTCTGGCTTCAAATGGTTGGCGAACTCTCTGCAGCGTATCCCAATACCACTTTGTCTGCACTACATTCCACCGTGAATATCCGTTGGAAGGTTCTGCTGAAGCCACTCCGGAAGTTTGAAAAGCTGCCCAAAGAGTTCCTTTTCGATCAAAGGAGAGAGAAGCAATCTGGTCCTCCGGCAAACCTTCCGCCCTTGTGTAATCTTTCCATGATTCCGTTTCCGGTTGATAAACAGTCAGGCCGCCGGAAGTAGCAATAGCCACATCTCCACTGACAGGAGATACAGCCATGGCGAAGATCCTCTCCCCCGGCAAGGCATTTGACTGGTTGTACTGTTGCCATGATTTCCCATTCCACACAGCCACTCCTTTATTGTCCGTCCCCACCCAGATACGCCCCTGCCTGTCTTCGAGAAGAGCATAGAAATTTGTTGTATCAGGCAGCCCGTTTCCTTTCTGCTGCTCCCATTTTTCCCCTCCGTATGGCAAGCGCATCAATCCCTTCCCTTCCGTCGCAACCCAAATATCTCCTGAACGGGTGCAAACGATAGACGTAATAAAGGAAGCTGGACAAGCAGGCAATTCTCCGCCATTTGAAGGAATGCCCATGTATAAAAAACAATAGATCCAAATAAATAAATAAGATCTAACAATCAGAAACATAAAAAAATAGTGAAATAAACACGTAAAAAGTCAATTATTAAGCCTACTTGCCAAGGAGCGCAAAAAAGATGACTGAGCCACTGGTACAGATCCAGTTCAACGAAACCGGCCCAGTCTGCTGAAAAATAACTAAACTAAAAATGAACCCCTGAAAAGAGGAACACGCTTCCCCTCCACGGTTTGTTGAAAATTAATTCATTGGAAATAAACGTAGAAGATGTCAACGACATCGAACTTGACCCCGCGAGAAATAGTCTAAGCCGTTTTTAAGTCATTAATTTCATCATCAACAATTCCTCCGGGACATTTCACAAGCATAAGCTTTTCCCAAATCCGCGGCATGCTTTTCCGCCCCTGCGGAAAGCCGGATGGAACCGGCAGGCGGAATGCCTTCAACGCAGGGCCTGTCCTCCATCAGCCCGAGGATTTCATCCCTGGTCAGCATCACGTCACGATGAAGCATCCCCATGATGCCGACGGCGGCATAGGCGGCCCACGGAGGAACGGACAGTACCGGACGACGGGCCCCGTCACCTTTCCCAGCATGGAAAACAATCCGGGGAACGTATACGTTTCCGGCCCCACCGCTTCAATCACGCTGTTTTACCCGTCTTCCCGCAACGCTTCCCGGGACCGCCAGGAGCGGTCAAATCCTGTACATGAACCGGCGGAAGGCGGTTTTCTCCATTCCCCGGAAACCGTTACAGCATGGACTGCACCACAAACAACACGACAGACCCCACATAAACGGCCGCCAGCACCACGGCGGCGCAACACAGGAAGAGCCTGTATCCACAGGCCAGTACCACCCTTCTGAGCTGGGATTCCGGATGCCGCCGCGCCCACCACGCATACAGCAGAAAAAGCAGAGCCGTTCCGGCTGAAACAAACAGAGATTCTTTCAACAGAGGCGGATAATAATCAAACACCACCCTGTTCCGCCCCTCCTGAAGGCGCACCGCCATCAATTCCCCCACCTTTTCCACGGGCACGTCCACCCCGTTCCGCGTGGCCTTCCATCCACGGTCATGCACCACCGGAACCATCAGCGCCTCCCCCTTTCCGGCAGAGAGGGACACTTCCACATGGCCTCCGCGTCCCTGCGCCTCCAACCCGTATTGATCCTGGCCTTTCCCCAGAACCGGAACATCCTGCTCCGGCATTCGCGCCGCAGCCGCCAGAAGAGGAGCCTCCACAAGCCGCCGCATCCTTCCCTCCACCACGGTTTTCCCGGTTACACCCGCACGCTTTAATTCCAATGCTCCATTATAGGTGCGGCACGTCCCGCCGGGGGCCTTCTGCGCTTCCGCCATGACGGGCACCGCGCGGCCATTGACGCGGAGTTCCTCCGTATCCGTCTGCGGGAAGCCGTACACCGCGCCGGGATATTCCGGCACGCTCATCCGGTAAAAGTTGCCATTCCTCTCCGTCCGCACTTCCACGGGAGCATACAGGGGGCCTTCCGCTGACGGGCAAAGCGCGGCATGCAGGGCATTGAGATTGCTGAACACGCCGGCTTCCGCATCCAGCCGCAGCCCCAGCGCGCTCTGGGGAACCACCAGCCCCCAGCGGGCGCCCGGAAGCCTGTATAAATACATGCCTTCCCGGGAAAGCACGCTCTCCATTCCTTCCACGGGACGGGACGCCAGCATAAAGCCATGGCCCAGCAGCAGATCGGAAAACAGGGTGCCCCCCTGACCGTACGTGCGCGTGAATTCATCCCGGTACCCCAGGTTTTTCAGAAAACGGAAATGGCTGATGCTCGTGGTATGCCGGAAGTTGCCGATGCTCGGGACAGGCCCCAGGCAATCCGCGTTGTCCACCAGCAGGCGGTCCCTGTCTTTCACGCGCAGAAGCCCGGCGTACCCGTCCATTCCGCGCGCCAGCCATTCCGCATTCAGGGCCAGTACAGCGGCCTTTTCCTCTTCTCCCTGCTTCCAGAACGCGGCAGCCCCCACGGGCAGCCCCAGCAGCATCACGGCGGCTATGGACCACACCAGCCTTTTGCCTTCCACATGCCTCCAGCACAGCCACGCGCATGAAAAAAACAGCAGAGGCAGAAGGCGCGCCACCAGGTCCATATCCGTCACGTGAAGGACAATCAGGGAGACGGCAAACGCCGCCACGGGAAGGCCAAGACTCCATCCCCAGCCCCAGCCCCAGCGCCGCCCCGCCGGCTGCGGCAACCTCCCGCCGGACAGGATCCAGGCGCAGAACGACGCCACCACCAGATTGGGAATGAACCCGAACCGGACCGGAAAATCCACGTAGCTCCACAGATGGGCGGCGCGGTGAAGGGGTTCAATGAACGCAGGGAGCACGGACGCCGCCAGCAGGAGAAGAAACAGCCGCCTCCCCCTGTTCGCCGGCGGAGCCTCTTTCCTCCCGTAAACCAGATAGACGGCAGCCAAAGCGGCGCACGCCATTCCCGGCAGGCAGGCATACAGGCGTTCCAGGAATTTGGGAGGGTCAAACGGCCAGGACAGTTCAAAAAAAGTGGGGGGAGTCATGAACAGGGACCGCATGGAATCCCGGCTCATCTCCATCATGGGCAGCCAGTAATAGCAGGTCGCCAGCGTCACCGCCGCCGTGTACCAGAACACGCGCGCCAGCCGGACGCGGCGTTCTGCCGTCCCTTTCAGGGGAAGCGTGAAGGCCCACGCGAACAGCCAGCCGGTCACGACGGCCATGAAAGCGCTGTACATGGAGGTAGCCAGCAGAAAGAGGCCGACGGCATACAGCCACCCCCTCCCTCCGTTCACCAGCTGGTAAAGGCCCAGGGCAAACAGGGGGAACATAGCGGCGTGGTCCAGGAACTGCATGAACCCGTACTTGGTCTGGAAAAATCCCCCCAGGGCATAACCCGCCGTCAGCAGCACGGTCCAGCATACGGGCAGGGAGGGGAAGACGCGTCTCAGGAACCAGGAAGCCGTCAGGCAGATGCAGGCCGCGTCCGCCAGCATCACCCATACCATGTCCTTCAACAGGAAGGAGTCTCCCATCGCCACCACAATCCAGGTGGAGGGAACCAGCAGCTGGTGCGGCAGGGAGGGGCTCACGCGGATGCCCGCTCCTCCATTGACATCATAAAAGAAGGATCCGTCCAACGCTCCGGTCATCAGGGCGGAGGCATAATATTTCAAGGTGGGATACACCATCTGCCCGTTATCCATGTATTCCAGGTAATGGCCGCCAAGCGGCCAAATTCCGCGCACCGCCAGGAACAGGAACAGAACGGCCAGGGCGAACGCAACAGACGCCAGAGACGTCAATACCGGGCGGGAAGAAGCGGGTTCCATGGCTCAATCAGCGGACAAACGGTTCGGCGGCCTGGACCAGGCGCAGGGCGCGGGCGCATTCCTCCACATCATGAACACGGTGAATACGGGCGCCGTGCAAATGTCCCCATACCGTCATCACGGCGGTGCTCAGCGGCGCCCGCCCCTGCTCCGCATCACCCAGAACGGCTCCCAGCATGCGCTTGCGGGAAAGGCCCAGCAATACCGGACGTCCCGCCACCTCCAGCCTGTCCATATTGGACAGCAGGGCCAGATTGTGTTCCAGCGTCTTGCCGAAGCCGATGCCGGGGTCCCAGCAAATCTGCTCCGGGACCAGGCCGCGACCCAGCAGAAAATCATAACGCTCCTCAAAATAGCCGCGCACCTCCCGCACCACGTCTTCATAAAAAGGCGCGTTCTGCATCGTTTCAGGCCGTCCCTGCATGTGCATCGCCACTACGCCGCAGCGCGCCTCCGCACACAGCTCCGCCATTCCCTCCTCCTGCAATCCGGAAATATCATTGATCACGTCCGCTCCCGCTTCCAGCACAGCCGCCGCCACGGCGGCATGGCGCGTATCCACGGAAATCACGGCGTCCGTGCATGGGCGGAGTTCCCGCACCACGGGAAGCACCCGGTCCAGTTCTTCCTCCACGGAGACCTCCGCCGCACCCGGCCTGGTGGATTCCCCCCCAATGTCCAGAATAAGGGCTCCCTGCCGCTCAAGCTCTTTTGCATGGGAAACGGCGCGTTCCACCGTATGGAAACGCCCTCCGTCGGAAAAGGAATCCGGAGTGACGTTTACAATTCCCATCAGCACGCCGCCGCGCGCCACATTCAATATGTCTCGCCTTACAAGCCAGTTCATCTAATTACGTTCTTGTCAAAGGCACTATACATCACTTTAATAAGTCAGAAACACTTTTTTCACCATGAAAACAACGCCCCTGCTTCTCATCATCCCCCTGCTCATGACGGCCGGAGCCCTGGCGGCCAGCCAGGATGATTTCAACGTCCAGACCGCTTCCTCCCGCATGGTCAAGCATGAAGACGGGTCGCGCAGCTACTTTGAAAAGACCGGGGACGGCAAGGGGATGAAAAAAACCACTTACAACATCCACAACGTTCTCGTTTCCGTAACCCTCTACAAAAGAGGCCCCTTTGGAGAACTGCGCTCATGCCTGATCTTTGACGGGCAGAAGAACGAACTCTTTTTCGTACGCTACGGTTACGACGGCAACGCCAACCTGAGGGAGGAACAAATGTTCGATTCCAAGAGCAAGGAACTCGTGCGCCGCTTCCTTTACACATATGACGACATGGGCAACCGCAGCAAGCCCGTGTGCATCACGCTGGTCAAGAGCACCAAGGACATTGAGACGCACGCCGTTCCCACCGCTCCGGAAAAGGACCCCTTTGCCGACGATTTTAAAAAGAAGAGCAAGTAAGCGCCGGACCCGCGGGCAATCGTTCCGCCCTTCGCGCATGCCATCCGTTTTCTCCGTCTTTCAACCGGCCGCCGTCTCTGTGATGCGCGGCCGGTTTGACGTTATACCGCCGTGCGGGAAAATTGCGGCGAGTTCCGGAGACGGACGTTTTCTTTCCCCAGAAAAAGACCTGGTCCAAAGGCATGCCCGAGGTTTGAAACACGGCAAATCCGCGCCAACCACCCTGGCCAGGCGCACGACGGCCCATTTAAAGGAGGAACAGCTTCCTAAAAAGCCCTTTTATTCTCCATTGCTGGCTTCCAGCCTGTTACGCCAGCGGCGGGCCACCCAGGGGCGCACCAGCCCGTAAAGCAGGTAAATGGAGAAAATGACCGCGGGCATCACCCACGGGAATTTGAAGATGCAGATGACCGTCAGCACAATGAGCACGATCGCGTACATGGTCCCCCGCGTGCGCATGTTGATGTGCTTGAAGCTGGGATAAACCACCCGGCTCATCATCAGGACGGACACCCCCGCCATCGCCAGGGCAATCACGTACTTGAAGACGCCCAGGTCCATGGCCCCGTTCGGAGCCCTTCCCGCCAGGTACATCACCAGGTACATGGTGGAAACCACGGCTCCCGCCGCCATCGGAACGGGCAGCCCCACAAAGTCGCTGCTCTGCCCCTCCTTGCGGGGAGCGGCGGCCATGCAGTTGAACCGCGCCAGGCGCAGGGCGGCGCACAGCAGGTACAGGATGCCTATGCCCCAGCCAACCTCCGGCGGAGAAAGCTGGAACAGGACGGCCTTGGCCACCAGCAGCGCCGGGGCAATGCCGAAGGAGACGATGTCCGCCAGGGAATCGAATTCCCGGCCGAAGGGGCCGTCCTGCCCGCGCATGCGGGCAATGCGGCCGTCAAACAAGTCAAACAGGCACGCCGCGAAAATCAGGAACGTGGCATTCTGGTAATAGGAGAAGGCCGCCACGGCGTCGCTGTCCGCCTGGTTGATCCCTTCAAAAATCGTCAGAATGGCGAAAAACCCGCACACCAGGTTCCCTGCCGTAAACAGGTTCGGCAGAATGGGAATCTCAGGTTCGTCCGGAAAAATCTTCTTGTCCATGATCGGTGTCCAGTGGGGCGCCCCGTGAAGGGCTTACCCGTTAATGATGTTGCGGGCCGCCGCGGCCAGGGCCTGGGGATCGGCATCCTGCGGAGCGGAACCGCGGGCCTGGTCCGGACGGCCGCCCCCCTTGCCTCCGGCAAGAGCGGAAACCTCGCGGATCATATCCCCGGCGGACAATCCGTCCGCAATGGCATCTTTGCCACAATAAGCGCCCAGGAGCAAGGAAGAACTGTCCACGCACAGCAGGAAGGCGGCGCCCGCATACTGGCGCTTTTTCAGGCCGTTCAGCAATTCCTGAAGCAATTCCCCGGCCCCTTCCGCCACCTGGATCAGGGAGGCGGGGTCATCGGAAAGCCATTCATTCAGCAGGGCGTCAGCCCTGGCGGCGGACTGCCCGGCGCGGGCCTTCCTAAGCTTCTTTTCCGCCTCCAGCGCTGTCTGCTTGAAATGCTCCACGGAGGCGTCGAAACGCGCCAGGGAATCATTCACCGTCCGGATGTCGGAGGCTCCCAGGGCGGACAGCCCCGGCTTGTCCTCAATCGTGGGAACCGGAACCTGTTCCAGCCCCATGTCCGCCAGCTCATAATTGACTTCCTTGATCTTTTCCACCGCCTTGGCGATTTCCAGGCTCCGGGCGACGACGTGCTGGCGGATCATTTCCAGGGCGGCGTCCCCCGTCATGGCCTCAATGCGGCGCACGCCGGAGGCGATGGCCCCCTCGCTCTTGATCTTGAACAGGCCTATATCCTTCGTATTGGCAATATGCGTTCCGCCGCAGAATTCCATGGAAACGCCGTCCAGTTCATTCCTGCAGCCGCCCACCTGGACCACGCGCACCACATCCCCGTACTTGTCGCCGAAGAACTGGGCAATCGCGGAATTGCCCTTTACGTCCGCATAGGCGCGTTCCGTGCAGTGCACCGGGAGAGCCGCCTCAATCCAGCCGTTCACCTTCTCTTCAATCAGGCGGAGCTGGTCCGGCGCCACGGCGGCGCTGTTAAAGTCAAAACGCAGGCGGTCTTCCGAAACGAAGGAACCCTGCTGGGCCGCATCCGGGCTGACTACCTGGTGCAGGGCGCAGTGAAGAAGATGGGTGGCGGTATGGTGCGCCTCAATGCGGCGGCGGCGTTCCGCGTCAATGCTCAAATGCACGCGGTCGCCGGGTTTCACGTCCAGCCCTTCGCGGGCTTCCACCACATGGGCGCGGGCATTGCCGATCTGCTGGACGGCCATCACATGGTAGCTCTCCCCGCCGATTTCAATCAACCCTGCGTCAGACACCTGGCCGCCCATCTCCGCATAAAACGGAGTCTTGTCCGTAATGATGAACAGGGAATCCCCCTGGCTGCTCACTTCCAGCACCGTGGCGGCGCATTCGTCCACATCGTATCCCGTAAATTCCGTCACGGCGTCCGTCTTCAAATCCAGGGCGCGCACCACCTCGCTCTTGCGGGCGGCGCGGGCGCGTTCCCGCTGCTCCTCCATCAGCCTGTTGAACCGTTCCATGTCGATGTCCAGGCCGCGTTCCTCCGCCAGCAGCGCGGTCAGGTCAATGGGGAAGCCGTACGTATCATACAGCTTGAAGGCGAACTCGCCGCTCACCTTTCCGGCGGAAGCCGTCTCAGCGTCAAACAGATCCAGGCCGCGGTCCAGCGTTTCATTGAAGCTGGCCTCCTCACGGTTCAGAACTTCCTTCACGGTGGAGGCGCGGGCGGACAGCTCCGGGAACACCTGGCCGAAGGATTCCACCAGCGTATCCACCAGTTCCGCCAGGAACGGCTGGGTGAAGCCCAGGCGGCGCCCGTAGCGCACGGCGCGGCGCAGAATGCGGCGCAGCACGTAATTACGGCCATTGTTGCCGGGAAGAATGCCGTCCGCTATGGAAAAACTGAGCGTGCGCAGATGGTCGGCAATCACGCGGAAGGCAATCGCCTCCTGAAGGGTGTCGTCCCCCGCCTCCACTCTCTTGGAACCGGGCGCCGGATACACGTCCGCGTACTTCCGGCCGCTCAAGGCCTCCAGACGGTCGAACAGGGGGCGGAACACGTCCGTGGCGTAATTGGAAGGCTTGCGGGAAAAATCCCTGAACCCGTCCGTGCACTGCATGATGGAGCACGCGCGTTCAAAACCCATGCCCGTATCCACGTGGCACGCCGGCAGATTGCGCATGGAGCCGTCGCTCTCCGCATTATACTGGATAAACACCAGGTTCCAGATTTCTATGCACTGGTCGGAATCCTTGTTCACCAGGCTGCCCTTCGTATTCCCCTCCGGGGTCAGGTCCACGTGCAGCTCGGAACACGGGCCGCAGGGGCCGGTTTCCCCCATCATCCAGAAATTATCCTTCACGTTCCCGTGCACGATCTGCACGTCCGGGTCCAGGCCGCGGGAACGGAACAGCTCCGCCCAGTAATCCCATGCCTCCTGGTCAAACTCCCCGGGGTCGCCCTTGGTCTTGTCCGGGGCGTACACGGTGGCGTACAGGCGTTCCGCGGGGAATCCCCACCGTTCCACCACCAGCTCCCAGGCCCAGCGGATGGCTTCCTTCTTGAAATAATCCCCGAAGGACCAGTTCCCCAGCATTTCAAAAAACGTGTGGTGGTAGGAATCATAACCCACATCCTCCAGGTCGTTGTGCTTGCCGCCGGCGCGGATGCACTTCTGGGTGTCCGTGGCGCGGGCGGGCGTCCAGGGGGGAGTCCATACGCCCAGGAAATACGGAACAAACTGGTTCATGCCGGCATTTGTGAACAACAAACCGGGGCTTTGGGGCATCAAAGAAGCGGAGGGCACGACCGTGTGCTGTTTCTCGCGGAAAAAGTCCAGAAAGCTTTGGCGTATCTCGGTGGCGGTCATCATATCAATAATAGGAAAAGTAAAAGTCGCCGGATTATGCCTGTTCCGCCCCCGTTAGTAAACCGCTAATTCCTTCTCCGTCATGACGGCTGCATTTTTGCTTGTAATAAATTATACATGCGTATAAATAAAGACATGAAAAAGCTGGTGATCCTCCTGATTCTTCTTGCGGCGGCAGGAGCGGCAGCCTGGTTCATCTACCGGGAAGCTCCGTCCGGGCCTGAGGACAAGGCCGTTCTTTACGGCAATGTGGACCTGCGCCAGGTGGACCTGGCCTTCCTGATTTCCGAACGCATTGATTCCGTGCTGGTGGACGAGGGAGATACGGTTGTTCCCGGCCAGAAACTCGCCACGCTGGAAACGGTGCGGCTGCAACAGGCCGCGGACGAGGCCCGGCAAACCGCGGAAGCCGCCCGCCAGAACTACCTGCGCGTTAAAAACGGACCGCGCGCGGAAGAAATAGCCCAGGCAAGGGCGAACGTGCAGGCGGCGGAAGCTACGCTGAACAACGCCGGGGTGCGCAGCAAGAGGCTGGTGGCTCTGGCTGAAACCAAATCCATCTCCCGCCAGGAGGCGGACGACGCCATCGCCTCCCAGCAGGTGGCCGCCGCCAATCTGGACGTAGCCAGAAAACAACTGGAGCTGCTGCTGGCCGGTTCCCGCGTGGAAGACATCGCCCAGGCCCTGGCCCAGTACAACCAGGCCAAAGCCAACCTGACCATCAGGGAACAGAACCTGAAAGACGCCGTGCTTTACGCCCCCAGCAATGCCGTGGTGCGCAACCGCATTCTGGAAAAGGGGGACATGGCCTCCCCGCAGAAACCCGTTTACAACCTTTCCCTGAACCATACCAAATGGGTGCGGGCCTACCTCACGGAATCCCAGCTCGGCAAAGTGAAGCCCGGCTTCTCCGCCACCGTGCACAATGACAGCTTCCCGGATACGGACTTCAAGGGAACGGTGGGCTTCATCTCCTCCGTGGCGGAATTCACCCCTAAAAACGTGGAAACGCCGGACCTCAGAACAGCCCTGGTCTATGAAGTGCGCATCATCGTGGACGACCCGGACAACCAGCTGCGCCTGGGCGCCCCCGCTACCGTCACCATCCCCCTGGACCAGAACGCCGGAACGCAGCCTCCGGAACAGCCCAGGCCATGACTACGGACTCCCAGCCCCTGATTGACTGCCGGAACGTCCAGAAAATGTTTCCGGACCCCGCCGGCGTTCCCTTCGCGGCGGTGGACGGCGTTTCCTTCCGCCTCTCCGCCGGGGAAATCGTGGGACTGCTGGGGCCGGACGGCGCGGGAAAAACCACCCTCATCCGCCTCATCACGGGACTGATGAAACCGCACGGCGGCTCCATCTCCGTGCTGAACCTAGACTCCGTGAAAAAAAGCCGGGCCATCCAGGCCTCCATAGGCTATATGCCGCAGAAATTCGGGCTTTACGAGGATCTCACCGTACAGGAAAACATGGAGCTTTACGCCCGCATGCACGGCGTCTACGGCCAGGACAGGGAAAAACGCTTCCGCAGCCTGCTCTCCATGACCAATCTGGAACGCTTCACCACGCGCCTGGCGGGCAAGCTCTCCGGCGGCATGAAACAGAAGCTGGGCCTGTGCTGCTCCCTGGTCTCCTCCCCGCCCCTCATCCTGCTGGACGAGCCCACCGTGGGCGTGGACCCGCTCTCCCGCCGGGAACTGTGGAACATCCTGAAGCAATTCTCCGGGGAGGAAGGCGTGGGAGTGCTGGTCAGCACCTCCTACATGGACGAATCCGCCTACTGCAACAGAACCCTCATCATGTATGAAGGGCGCCTGCTCATGGACGCCCCGCCCTCCGACGTCATTGCCCGGGCGGAAGGCATGTGCGTCACGGTGCGCACGCCGGAGGGGCTGCATGCGCGCCAGTTCCAGAGCAGGCTGGCCGCCGTGCCCGGCATCATCAACGCCACCCCGCAAGGCAACACCGTCCGCATCATCGTTCCCCCCGGCCACCCTGCGCGGGAAAAGCTGGAGGAATACCACCCCAAACCCGCGCAGCCGGACTTCTCCGACGGCTTCATGACCCTGCTGGCCGATCAAATGGACCTCGCTCCGCAGGACATCCCCGTCCCCGCCGGACCGCCGGAACCGGAACAGGCGGAAAAAGGGGACACCGTCATCCAGGTGACGGACCTGGTAAGAAAATTCGGCAGCTTCATTGCCGTCAACCACGTCAGCTTCTCCGTCCGCAGGGGGCAGGTCTTCGGTCTGCTGGGTCCCAACGGGGCGGGAAAAAGCACCACCTTCCGCATGCTCTGCGGGCTGCTGCCCGCCAGCGGCGGCACGCTCAATGTGGCCGGGGCGGACCTGAGGACCGCCGCCGCGCGGGCGCGCAGGAAAGTGGGATACGTGGCCCAGAAATTCTCCATGTACGGCATGCTCACCACGCGGCAGAACCTGGAATTCTTCGCCGGGGCCTACGGCATGGCCGGAAAGGAACGGCAGGAAGCCATCCGTTCCATGGAAGAGGAATTCCACCTGACCCCGTACATGAACGCCCCCGCCGCGCACCTGCCCGGCGGCTACAAGCAGCGCCTCAGCATGGCGTGCGCCCTCCTCCACTCCCCGGACATCCTCTTTCTGGACGAACCCACTTCCGGCGCGGACCCCCTGGCCCGGCGGGACTTCTGGCTGCGCATCAACGCCCTGGCGGAAAAAGGCGTCACCATCATCATCACCACGCACTTCCTGGGAGAAGCGGAATTCTGCGACAACATGCTCATCATGATGGACGGGACCACGCTGGCGGAAGGCTCCCCGGACGACATCCGCAAACACGCCCCTCCGCGGGAGGACGGCGCCCCCGCTTCCCTGGAAGACGCCTTCCTGTCCATCACGGAGGAACACATGAAGAAAGGAGGGGAAGAAGCATGATTGCCTCCCTTAAAAGAATCGGAGCCCTCATCGTCAAGGAACTCCACCAGGTGGTCCGGGACCCCGGCAACGTGGGCATTGCGGTCATCCTGCCGGCCGTGCTCCTGCTCCTCTTCGGCTACGGCATGAGCATGGACATCAAAAACGTGCGCATCGCGTACCTGGCCGTTCCCGCCTCCAGCCAGTCCACGGAGCTGGAAACGCGGCTCACCCTCTCCAGGTACTTCCAGACCGCGCGCGTCTTCTCCACCCGGGAGGCGGAAGAAAAGCTGCGCACCCATGAGGCGGACGCCTTCATCGCCCTGCAAAGCGACGCGCCGGACACGCTCAACGGCGGAGTCACGAAAGTCCAGATCGTGGTCAACGGCGTCAACGCCAACCAGGCCACCCTCATCCGCAACTACCTCCAGGCCGTCGTGGGGTCCTGGGCAGCCTCCCTGAACGGCCAGGCCGCCCCCGTGCTGGACGTGCAGACGCGCACCCGCTTTAATGAAGCCAACGACAGCCACTACTACCTGGTCCCCGGCGTCATCGTCACCATCATGACCATGATCGGGGCGCTGCTCACCTCCCTCGTCATGGCGCGGGAATATGAACGGGGCACGCTGGAAAGCCTCTTCGTCACGCCCGTGGGCAGCGGGGAAATCCTGACGGCCAAGGCCGCCACCAACTTCCTGCTGGGCATGGTCAGCCTGGCCATCTCCATGATCTTCGCCGCCTTCGTCTTTGACATCCCCATCCGCGGCTCCCTCATCCTGCTGCTGGCGGTCTCCGCCCTGTTCCTGATCGTGGCCCTGGGGCTGGGGCTGGTCATCTCCACCGCCACCAAAAACCAGTTCCTGGCCTGCCAGTTCGCCATCATGGGCACCTTCATGCCGGCGCTCATGCTCTCCGGCTTCCTGTACGACATCCTCAACATGCCCCCCGCCGTCCGGGCCATCACCTACATCATCCCGGCCCGCTACTACGTCACCCTGCTCCAGACCCTCTTCCTGGCCGGGGACATCCCCTCCGTCATCATTCCGTGCTGCATCACGCTGGGCGTCTTTGCCGTGGTGCTCATGGGCATCGCCCGGCTGAAAGCCCCCAAATCCCTCGAATAACGCCATGGACTTCCTCGTCAGAATAGCCTCCCTCGTCAAAAAGGAACTGCTGGCCGTGCTCAGGGACAAAAAAAGCCGGATGGCCCTCATCATCCCGCCCATCCTCCAGATAGCCATCTTCGGCTATGCCGCCACCATGAACGTCACCCGCGTGCCGTACGCCGTGCTGGACAAGGACGGGGGAGAAACGGCCGCCCAGTACATCGCGGACCTGGAAGGCACGGGCATCTTCCGGCGGCAGGCCACGGCGGCCACGGAAAAGGACATCGACCGCATGATCGACAACCGGGAAATCGTCGTGGGGCTCACCATCCCCCCGGACTTCTCCCGCAACCTCCAGACCGGACGTCCCGCCTCCCTCCAGCTCATTGCGGACGGCCGCAACACGAACACGGCGGCCATCGCCCTCAGCTACGGCCAGCAAATCGCCTCCGCCTACGGAGCGGACCTGCTTGCCAAAAACGGCGGCTCCTCCCCGGTGGAAATAGAATCCCGCGCCTGGTTCAACCCCAACCTCATCACCCGCTGGTTCATCGTCCCCGGCCTCATTGCCGTGCTCGTGCTGATCAACTCCATCCTCTCCGGCGCGCTCTCCATCGCCCGAGAACGGGAGGAAGGCACCTTCGACCAGCTCCTGGTCGCCCCGTACACCCCCGGAGAAATCCTGCTCGGCAAGGGGATTGCCTCCGTCATCACCGGAATCATGCAGGCCGTCTTCGTGGTGCTGGTAGCCATGTTCTGGTTCCGCATCCCCTTCCAGGGGTCCGTCTGGCTGCTCTCCGCCGCGCTCCTGCTCTTCATCGTCACGGCGGCGGCCATCGGGCTGTGCATCTCCTCCTTTGCCCAGTCCCTCCAGCAGGCCATTGTGGGAACCTTCCTGCTGCTGGTGCCCATGGTCATGCTCTCCGGCTTTGCCACGCCCATCTCCAGCATGCCGAAAATCTTCCAGGACCTCACCCTGCTCAACCCCATGAGGTACGGCCTGGAACTCATCCAGCGCATCTTTCTGGAAGGGGCCGGATTCCTGGACCTCTGGCCCCTCTTCGCGGCCATCATGACTGTTACGGTGGTGGCCGTTCTGGCAGCCATTTTCTCCTTCCACCATAAAATCTCCTGACGGAAAACTTTGCTTTCCCGGCCCCGGAACATTCTGGCGCCCTTTTGCCATTAGTCTTTCGTCTTTAATATTTTCATCACGCCAATCCCGTCACCCGTATAAAAATACTTGCATCCGGCCCGTTTTTTCTATTCTATCTCTCTCGTTCCTTGAGAACATGGGCTCGTCGTTCAATGGATAGGACATCGGTTTCCGGTACCGACGATGTAGGTTCGATTCCTACCGGGCCTACCAGACTTTTCATACCGCAAGTTGCTGTTTATCAGTGCCTGCGGTTTTTGTTTGATTGAAATCGCAAGACATCGGAACGGCGTTTGATTACCCCTCCGCACCGTCTGGCGGCAATGTTCCGCCTGTGCAGGTTATTCCGCACCACATCCTGCCGGCCTCCCGGAAACATCAACCGCAGGACATTCCCCGCCCACTTAAAGGGCGGTCCCTTTCTTCGGCATGAAAAGGCGGGACATGTCCACTCCCTCAAGCTTCAGAAGCCTGATTTTCGCGGCAATTCCGCCGGCATAGCCCGTCAGGCTCCCGCCTGCGCCCACCACCCGGTGGCACGGGATGATGATGGAAATGGGGTTATGCCCCACCGCTCCTCCTACTGCCTGAGCAGACATGCTCCTTCTATTCCCGCGCGCGGCCATCTTCCGGGCAATCTCTCCGTAAGTGGTAACCTCTCCGTAGGGAATGTCGCAGAGAATCTTCCATACGGCCTGGCGGAACTCTCCCCCCACGGGGGCCATCGGCAATTCGGCTATCGGAGGCCTGCCGCCCGCAAAATACCTGTCCAGCCAGTCTCTTGCCGCGGCAAATACCGACAGGCCGTCCCTTTCCTCCATGTCCCCGCTGACGGTATCTCCAAAATACTTCTGGCCCTCCAGCCACAAGCCTGCGAGATGTTCCCCATCGCTCGCCAGCGTGAGCGACCCAAGGGGTGACGAATAGTGTGTTGAGTAATACATCATCTTTCTATTGTTTCAGTGTTGTTTCAGTGAATTCCATAAATTGACGGCAGCATAGCCGCGCCACGGCCTCCAGCCTTCCGCCAGAGCAAGAATTTCCTTTTGCGTGCGCGGGGAGAGCGCCTCTCTAATGCCGGGATCGGTTGAAGGAAAGGCATCCGTCCATCCAAAGGCCCGCATGGCGATATATTGCGCCGTCCATGTTCCGATGCCGGGGAGCCCCGCCAGCTTTTTCATTTCAGCCTCAGGATCGGCCCGGAAACTGAAATCAATGCTCCCTTCTTCAAACGCGCGCGCCAGCTCGACAACCGCCCTGCCCCTGGACGCGGTCATTCCGGGAATGTCCCATCCAGCGCTTTCCGGGCCACTCAGGGAAAGAATCTTCCCCGGCGCAGGAAACGCATGGGTCAGCCCCTCCATCCCCGTCCGCACGGGCTCGCCATGGCTCCGCGCAAGCCTCCCCGCCAGAGCATTCGCGGCTTTCATGGAAATTTGCCTTCCCAGCGCTGTCCGCACCGCCAGCTCGTAAGGGTCAAAACAGCCGGGCAAACGGGTTCCCGGAACATATAGCCCCAGAGTCAGGCCGTTCATGACAGCCAGCGTTTCATCCACCGCGGCCGGGTCACAGTACAAGTCAAACAAATGCCGCACCCTTGCAAGAACCTGGGACAAGGCGGGAAGCAGAGACCTCGCGATCACCACGATCAGCGCATTTTTCACGGGGCAATGGCCCACCCGTATCCAGCCATAGACATCTTTCCCCCTTCTGGTTGCAAGGCGCACGGTGCGGCCATACTCCCCGCCGCGTACGGCCTCCACGCCGGGAATGGCCCGCAGCGCGAGGAACTCAAGCAGCCTCTCCCACCGGCAGGGAGGACGGTAAGGCAGCGTCAGCGTTATTCCGGAACCCTCCTCCTCTTTTCCCCCCTTCCCCAGCTTCCGCAATGCCGCCGGGGAAAGCCTGTATTCCTTTTTGAACAATTCATTGAAGCGCCGCAAACTGCCGAACCCCGCGCTCATGGCAACGTCAAGAACAGAAAGCCTCGTGCTTGTCAGGAGATTCTTCGCCAGCAGCAGCCGGAGAGTCTGCAAGTACTGGATGGGGGAAACATTGAACTCCGCGGCAAAAGCCCGGCGCAAATGCCGCCCGGTGCAGCCCAGGTGGGCGGCAAGCTCTTCCAGGCTTTCCATGTCTCCGCAATTCTCCTCCAGGAAACCGGCCGCACGGCGCGCCAGGGAAGCGGCGGCGTCCACCGGGGCGGTTCCGGGCGCAAGCTCCGGGCGGCATTGCAGGCAAGGCCGGAATCCGGCCCGTTCCGCTTCAGCCGCTGTGGCGTAATAGGTGCAATTCCCGGCCCTGGGCAGCTTTGCGCGGCATATGGGGCGGCAGTAAATGCCCGTAGACGCTACCCCCACGAAGAAATGGCCGTCAAAACGGGCATCCTTGGATTTAAACGCGGCATACCAGGCCTTTTCATTTCCTTTCATGGTTTTGCAAACTCCACGGTTGAGGCTCATGATAGCAAACCGCGGACATGATTCCCGCCATTTTCGGACATGCATCCAAAAAAATTATTTTGACATTGGGGAATAATTATATAACCAATTACGTAATCAGTTACATTTTTAACAACACAACAGAACCCGGAAACATGGATTTCTTCAACCGGACAGGAAAAATGGCCATTGGAAGCAGACTGCGGATGCTGACGGATAAAATAACGAATGACGCCGCCCTGATCTTCCGGATGTCCGGCGTGGACATCCGTCCCAAATGGTTTCCCGTATTCTTTGTCCTGTCAGAGGGGGAAGCCAAGACCATCACCTCCATTGCCAGGGAAATAGGGCATTCCCACCCGTCCGTCAGCAACATTGTCAAGGAAATGGGCGCCAGGGGGCTGGTGAAAGAAAAGAAGGACAAAGCGGACGGACGGAGAAACCTCGTCATGCTGTCCGCCAAGGGAAAGAAAATGTCCGATATCATGGCGGAACAATATCCCGACGTGGAAGCCGCCGTGGAACAAATTTCCCGCCAAACCCGGAACGACCTGTGGCGCGCCATTGAAGAATGGGAAAGGCTGCTGGCGGAAAAAACGCTGCTGGAACGGGTGAAGGAAGCAAAAAAGGAACGGGAAGGCAGGGATGTCTCCATCGTTCCCTACGATCCCCGCTACCGGGCCGCTTTCAAGGCGCTCAATGAAGAATGGATTACGGCGCACTGGCAGATGGAAGAACCGGACCATCACGCGCTGGACCACCCGCAGGAGCACATTCTGGACAAGGGCGGCCACATCTTCGTGGCGCTTTACAGGGAAGAGCCTGTCGGCGTATGCGCCCTGTGCAGGAAGGATGACCCCGTACATCAGTATGAACTGGCCAAACTTGCCGTCAGCCCCAGCGCGCAGGGCAAAGGCATCGGCATGCTGCTGTGCCGGACCGTCATCGCCAAGGCGAAAGAACTGGGCTGCAAAAAAATCTTTCTGGAAAGCAATACCCTGCTCCGCCCGGCCATCCAGCTATACAGGAAGGCGGGATTCAGGGAAGTGGAGATTTACCGCCCGTCCTATGAAAGGGTGGATATCCAGATGGAACTGGCGCTCCAGTAATGCGCCGCCATCCCGGCCCGTTCCGGAGGAAGGGCCACTATCCTTTCCTCCGGCCAAGAAATTCATGCCCCTCATATCGCCGTCAAATGGTCATCACTCGTTTTCCGGTGAAGCAGCCTGGCATCTGGTGAACAAATTTCATCAAAAGACACGAAGATGATACCCCCGGTTTGAGAGCTGGACATCAGGGCGCCAAAACAATCAAGGCCATAATCGTCCCTGACTGCGGGAGAATCGATGATTTTCAGAATCACGTTATGATCCTCGCCCCCGTCCGTGGTGATGTGGTCGCCTATTTCAATCTCCTCTCCGGAAAAATACCTCTTCATCGCCGTTTCCTGATGTTCGGTTTTTATCATGAAGTCACCATTTCTCCAACTGGTTCCGTGCCCGGCAGTTTTTTTCTTAGGAAAAAAATCCGGAGCATGCCGTTCCTTCATGCCATGAACATAACACCTTCGCCTCAAATACCCCGTGATCAAGAAAAAAATGTGGGCTGCCAGAGCCTCTGATCTTTTTTAAAAAATCTCCCTTGTTCCGGACGATGGCGAAAGTCGCACTGCCATCAAGGGAAAAGGCAAAGGCGTCCGCGTCCTTCGCCTTTTCCATGCCCCAACGCCAACAAGGCCGTTTCCTCCGTGCAGAGGGGAAACTGCCTGCTGTTTTTCCCTCCAGCCCGTTCCCTTCATTTTTCCGCTTCCTTATCAAGCGCAGCCACTCCCTCTTTTATCGGGTTCCCGGCAAAAAACGAATCTCCGGACTAGGAAGAAGAGAAGTTCCTTTCAGCACGGCGCGACCGGAGAAAGAGATACTTTCCCTATTAGTCTGACGGCGCTCCATTTTCCTCTGGAAATTCCGGTGTTCAACCACCTTCCTCCAAACCGTTTCATTCAAAATCGCCGCCTTTTCCAAAAACCTCCCTTTCTTTCATTTTCAAGCCTTTCTTTACCCTGTCCAACTGGACTTGGCAGGCAAATCGCGTTATGATGCGGCCGCTCCTTTCCTCATGATTTCCGCTTTAACCGGGATCATGAAGCGCACCCATGAAACAGAGAAAAATCATCCATGTGGACATGGATGCCTTTTACGCATCCATCGAACAGCGCGACCATCCCGAGTACCGCGGCAAGCCCATCGCCGTAGGAAGACCGGAGATGCGCGGCGTGGTGGCGGCGGCCAGCTATGAGGCGCGCCGCTTCGGCGTGCGTTCCGCCATGCCTTCCATGAAGGCGATGAAGCTTTGCCCCAAGCTGATTTTCACCCGCAACCGCATGGACGTGTACAAATCCGTTTCAGCGCAGATACGCTCCATCTTCCACCGTTACACGGACTTGGTGGAACCCCTTTCCCTGGATGAAGCTTTTCTGGACGTCACGGAAAACAAGCCGGGCATTCCGCTGGCCGTCGACATTGCACGGCGCATCAAAAGGGAAATCAGGCAGGAACTTCATCTGACGGCTTCCGCTGGCGTTTCCTACAATAAATTCCTGGCAAAAATCGCTTCCGACTACCGCAAGCCGGACGGCCTGTTCACCATTCATCCCTCCCGCGCGGAGGAATTCATCGCGCGGCTCCCCATTGAGGCCTTCTGGGGCGTCGGCCACGCCACCGCCGAACGCATGCGCGCCCTCTCCATCACCAACGGGGCGCAGCTCCGGGAACGCAGCCTGGATTTCCTGCTCCGCCATTTCGGCAAGATAGGGGGGATCTTCTACAACTTCGCCCGCGGCATGGACGACCGCCCCGTGGAACCTTCCCGCATCCGCAAATCCGTGGGCTGTGAAGAAACCTACCGGGCAGACGTCACCAGGGCGGAGGCCCTGGAACAACACCTTCCCCTGCTGGTGGAAGAGCTCACGGGGCGCCTGGCGCGCTCCGGCTTCCGGGGCAACACGCTTACCCTGAAGGTTAAATTCCCGGACTTCGTCCAGAAGTCCCGCTGCATGACCGTTCCGGATTCCCTGACGGAGAAGGAGGACATCCTGCCCCTGGCCCGGACTTTGATGGAAGACCTGGATTCCGGGGACCGCACGTTCCGCCTTCTGGGGCTGTCCGTCTCCCACCCCCAGGAAGAACAGCGGCAAGGAATCTGGGAGCAGCTTTGGCTGGATTTAGAGTACTAATCCTCCCACAGACTCCCATATTTTTAGTATTCTCCCCTTAAAATCAACCTTATCCACAAGATATTGGTGTATGAATGAGCGAAATCCGCTCCAACCTGGTCATAGGTACGTATGAATCAGGAAGAACGTAG
This sequence comes from Akkermansia sp. GGCC_0220, assembly GCF_017566105.1. Classification (NCBI taxonomy): domain Bacteria; kingdom Pseudomonadati; phylum Verrucomicrobiota; class Verrucomicrobiia; order Verrucomicrobiales; family Akkermansiaceae; genus Akkermansia; species Akkermansia sp. GGCC_0220. The sequence goes on along the minus strand of NZ_JABFCI010000003.1, from coordinate 21,348 downwards.
ACACTGGGCATCATGGATAGGAACGATTGCGGAAGGGGTGGCAGGCGTCATGGCTGTGGACGGCGGAATTCCCGCCTCCCAGGGCGTGCCTGATCCCGGCCCATCCCGAACGCGCCGTCCCCTCACGGAAACGGAAAAGCGCATCATTGAGCACCAGGGAACGGAACCGCCCTTTTCCGGGGAGTTCGTCAGCTTCTTTGAACAAGGCACCTATGGCTGCCGCAAGTGCGGGGAAGCCCTGTTCCGGTCGGAAGACAAATTCGACGCCGGATGCGGCTGGCCCTGCTTTGACGATTCCCTGCCGGACGCCGTCAGAAACATCAACGCAGGCCAGGGGCGGCGCACGGAGATCACATGCGCGCGGTGCGGAGCCCATCTGGGGCACATCTTCACCGGAGAACGCCTGACGCCGAAGAACACGCGCTACTGCGTCAATTCCCTTTCCCTGGAATTCCAGGCTGCGCCGCAGCCGGCCATGGCGAACAGCCCCCATTGACGCGCACGGCACGGAAAAAAGGACCGGACGGAAAAGCCGGGAACCGAATAAAAGCTCCGGGAAAATTCTATTTTCCGGAAGAAATGCGCCTCTGAAACATTCATTCCCGCCCCTGCGTAATGTGGTATCATGAGAATGACCACCCTGCGCATCATCCCGGTCCTGCTGGCCCTTTTCCTGGCGCACGCCATGGGCGGGGAGCCCAAAATCGCCATTTTGGGGGACAGCATCCCCTATTCCGGACAATGGCCTGCCCTGGTGGAAGCGGCCCTGCGGCAGGCTCCGGCCTACCGGCACGCGGAAATCGTCAGCATGGCGCTCCCCAGTGAAACGGTCTCCGGCCTGTCGGAACCGGGCCACGCCGGGGGCGCCTTCCCCCGCCCGTGCCTTCATGACCGCCTGGATTCCATTCTCTCCAAATACGCGCCCACCCTCGTCATTGCCTGCTATGGGATGAACGACGGCATGATGCAGCCCTTTTCCGAATCAGGCTTCCAGGCCTATCAACAAGGCATGGAACGACTGAAAAAAAGAGTGGAAGACTCCGGGGCCCAATTCATCGCCATCACGCCGCCTCCCTATATGGCGGATACCCCGGAAAAGGATGCGGCCCGTTACAACCAGGTGCTGGACACTTATGCCGCATGGCTCGCCAGCCGTAAAAAGGACGGCTGGAAGGTTGTGGACATGCGCCCGGAGCTGGGCCGCCAAATCCGGGAAGCGAAGAAAAGGAATCCCCGCTTCATTTACGCCGGGGACGGCGTCCATCCCGGGCAGGAGGGCCACTTCATGATTGCCAGGGCCATTTGGCCTCCCCTCGCCTCCATCCTCCGCGTGCCCGCCCGCGTCCGTTTTCCGGAAAGGGACGAGTTCAGGAAAGCCCTGGAGCGCCACAACCTGTACAAGCTGGCGTGGCTGACGGAAACGGGCCACCGCCGCCCCGGCATCCCGAAGGGGGTTCCGGTTTCCGTTCTTCCCTGCATCCGGGAGGGAGTGGCCGTCTCGGACTGGCACGGCTTCCCGTCCCTTCACTTCAAGGTAGCGGGCAGGAACGCCACCCTCGTTCTCCCCAAAACCCCGGCGGAAAACAGGCCGTGGATCTGGCGGCAGGAATTCTTCGGGAACGAGCCGCAGGCGGACATAGCCCTGCTCAAGGAAGGGTTTCATGTGGCTTACGTGGACGTGCAGAACATGTACGGCGCGCCCGCAGCCATGGACATCATGGACCGGTTTTATGAAACATTGGTCCGGGACTACCGCCTTTCTCCAAAAACGGTGCTGGAAGGGTTCAGCCGCGGAGGCCTCTTTTCCTTCAACTGGGCTGCCCTGCATCCCGGCCGGGTGGCCGCCATTTATGCGGACGCCCCCGTTTGCGACGTGGCGAGCTGGCCCGGCGGCAGGGGGAAGGGAACAGGATCCCCGGAAGACTGGCTCCGCCTGCTGGACGTTTACGGCGCTACGGAACAGGAAGCCCTGAGCGGAAAGCTGAGCCCCGTCAACAGGCTGGCGCCGCTCGCCAACGCGCGCATTCCGGTGCTCGCCGTGGTGGGGGACGCGGACGGCGTGGTGCCCCTGGAGGAGAACATGGCCGTAGTGGAACGGAAATACCGCGCCATGGGCGGCAGCATCCGGGTGATCCATAAACCGGGAGCAGGCCACCATCCCCACAGCCTGCCGGACCCGGCTCCCATTGTGGAATTTATCCTGAAATCCGTTCGCGGGACCGGCTCCGCCGCGGCGGAACAGGGAACGCCCGTATCCGGAAAGCCCTTGTCCCCCAGCAGGAAAGCCCCTTCCGCATTCCCCGTTCGCCCCGCACTGGGGAACGGGGGGGATTAGCTTGACTTTCCTGTAATGTCGCCTATTCTGACTCAAGCATTATTTGCAACCACTCACACTTATTATGACCGACCGCAGAATTGTTATCACCGGCATCGGAGTGATCAGCCCCTTGGGCAATGATCTTGCATCCACCTGGGAAGCCATGAAGGCTGGCCGCAGCGGCATTGACACCATCAAGTCCATGGATGTCACCGACTACTCCACGAAAATCGCCGGTGAAGTCAAGGATTTCGATCCCACCCCGTATTTCAAGACGCCCAAGGACGCCCGCCGCGTGGACCGCTTCACGCACTTTGCCATGGGCGCCGCCGGAATGGCTCTCAAGGACTCCGGAATGGATCTGGAAGCGGAGGACAAAACCCGCATAGGCGTCATGGTGGGCAGCGGCATCGGCGGCCTCGGCACGCTGGAAAGCCAGCACGCCACGCTTCTTTCCAAGGGGCCGGCCCGCGTGTCCCCCTTCATGATCCCGTACATGATCAGCAACATCGCCTCCGGCCTCATCTCCATGGAATACGGATTCGGCGGCCCGAACATGTCCATCGTCACGGCCTGCGCCACCTCCAACCACAACATCGGGGAAGCCTGGCGCATCATGAAATTCGGCGATGCGGACGTCATGGTCTGCGGCGGCGCGGAAGCCACCATCCTGCCTACGGGCGTCTCCGGATTCAGCAACATGAAAGCCCTCAGCTCCCGCAATGACGAACCCCAGCGCGCCTCCCGCCCGTATGATGTGGACCGCGACGGCTTCGTCATGGGCGAAGGCTCCGGCGTCGTCATTCTGGAAACGCTGGAACATGCCCAGAAACGCGGCGCCAAGATTTACGGGGAACTCGTCGGCTACGGCATCTCCGCAGACGCCCACCACCTCACCGCTCCGGACCCGGAAGGCCGCGGCGCCGCACGCTGCATGCAGATGGCCCTGGAACACGCAGGCATGAAGCCGGAGGACATTGACTACATCAACACGCACGGCACCTCCACCCCGCTGGGGGACATCTGCGAAATCAAGGCCATCAAGGCCGTCTTTGGCGACCACGCCAAAAACGGGCTGCTCATCAGCTCCACCAAATCCATGACCGGCCACCTTCTGGGCGCCGCCGGCGGCGTGGAACTGGCAGCCTGCCTCATGGCCATGCAGGAAAACATCATCCCGCCCACCATCAACGTGGACAACCAGGACCCGGAATGCGACCTGGATTGCGTGCCCAACAAGGCCCGCGAGGCCAAAGTGGACGCCGTCCTGAGCAACTCCTTCGGTTTCGGGGGGCATAACTCCTCCGTCATCGTGAAGAGATTCGCCTGACCCTTTCAGGAAACCCCTTCCTGGCGGAAGCGCTGATGTTTGTGTCCACCGCAGCCATCGCGCTTCCGCCTTCTTCATTTCACAGCCATGCCTTCCAAAACGCACCAGGACATTCTGCTCATGCGGTGGGCCCTGTTCTCCGTAGCGGGGATCATCCTGATCGTGGTGCTGTATTCCCTGGGCGTCACCCCCGCCTGGGCGCAAGCCCTGAAGGGAGCCATGGCCTCCGCTCCGTTTCTGCTGGCTGCAGATGCTCCGGCCCTCTCCCCCGGCATGGGCTTCCTGCTGTGCATTGCGCTGACGCTGGCCCTGGTTTACGACCTGATCCTGATCCGCGGAACACTCCGTAAAACGGCCGTTCTGGCCGCCTTCCTTCTTCTGCTGGCCTGCTTTACCCCGGTGCTGGGGCTGTGGGGCATCTTCTTCAACGCCGTTCCGTGCCTGCTCTCCGCGGGGAGCGCGGGTGCGCTCGCCATCCTGTGGCCCCAGCCGTCACCCGGCCCGCATCATTCCGAACATCCTCCCACTCATGAATAATCTGGACTATCCCCTTCCCGTGCTTGAACTGGTAACCGCCCTCAAGCAGCTTCCGGGCATCGGCACCCGCGGAGCGGAACGCATGGCCTTGTGGATGCTCCAGGGGCACATGGGGGAAGCGGAGGCGATTGCCCGCACCATCGGCCAGGCGGCGGAACACGTCACGCCGTGCCCCGTCTGCGGCTTTTTCAGCACCGCCGGAGAACTCTGCGCCGCCTGCCGGGATGAAGAACGGGACAGCCGCCTCATCTGCGTGGTGGAACAGGCCACGGACGTCATTCCCATTGAGCGCAGCAGCGCCTACCGCGGGCTGTACCATTGCCTGGGCGGCAAGCTCTCCCCGCTGGACGACGTGGAGCCGGAAGACCTCAATATCCAGTCCCTGGTGGAACGCGTCACCCGGCAGCCGGGCTGTGAAGTCATTCTGGCAACGGGGTCCGACGTGGAGGGGGAAGCCACGGCCACCTACCTCCACCACCTGCTCAAAGAACTGGATTGCAAGATTTCCCGCCCCGCCCAGGGCCTGCCCGCCGGCGCCGGCCTCAGCCATGCGGACACGCTGACGCTGATGAAAGCGCTGGAAGGCAGGACGGCCCTTTGAAAACGCTCTAAAAACAAACCCGGACTCCCTTTGAAAACAATCAGTCACGCATGTAGCAACATCGCTGACAACCAATTCATTAATACACAGCAGATTAAATCTCACGGGCGTATTGTCTGGATTGACATCTGCCGGGTACTCACCATGCTGTGTATTATAGCATCCCATGCCAATGTATGGAACTATTTCAGCGATAATATAATAGGCGCTTGGTCCGTCTTCGTTTTCTTTTTCATTTCAGCCTTGTTTATTAAGCAGGACAGTAAAAAGGCGCTCAATTACAGCCGTTTTCTCAAACTGTTCATTCCTTATCTTCTCTGGTGCCTGATTGGAGCGTTGATCTACTTCAAATTCAATCTTCATGCCATCTATGCCAACATGGTTGCCGTTTTCGGCTGTAATATCTTCAACACCTTCCCCGCCTACGGAATACTGTGGTTCTTGAGGGAACTGCTGCTGTTAAGCCTTGTCAGCCCTCTGTTAAGTAAATTGAATGATGCGGCACTGTTGTTATTTACCGTCATTTTCCAAATTCTGGGGGCTGCCCCCGAATTAATTTACCATGCGGGTTTAGATGGCATCCCCTTTTTATTTAAAGCACAGGGAGCGTACGGCATGTCCTCTGGTTCCTGCTTGGTATTTTTTGCGCGCGCAGGAAGCGCATCATCCGTCTTCACGCATGGATTTGCGAGCACCTTGCCCTTGTTTCATCCTTGACGCTGGTAATGCTGCTGTGCGCCGCAGTAGGCAAATACGCCATGCAGGATGCCGGAGACAGCCAGCATGCCGCCCTCATATTGATATCCGTCCAAAACATCTTCATGGTCATTTTCCCCATGGTATGCGCCATAGCCTGCACCCGGCTATCTCCGGGAACGGCTACTAAACTATCCAGCCTGGCGCCTTCCGTCTTTTTCGTCTATGTCTTCCACCCCATAGGCATTATGCTATTCTATCACAGCATACCCGCCAGCATTGAAAACAGCACGCTGCACTCCATCCTGAAATTCTTTGAACCAGTTCTTGTCTTTGCTGTTTCAGTCTTTGTATTCAACATCCTCAGACGCTTTAAAACGGTGGGAAAATGGATATGCCTTTCCACATGAAAATGCCATAACGGCTAAAAACAGAATAAAAATCCGGAGGAAGGGGCCACGGAGCCCGCATGGCAGAATCCATCCCGCAAATAAAATGGATCTGCACAAACGTACCCCCGCCGTGTGCCAAAAAGTCCACGTTCCCAAATATGAGGAGGGGAATGAAAACAGCTTGAAATATGCCGTTTCAACCTCAATCCCCCGTCATTCCGCCAGGCCGTCCACGCGGGCGCGGTCAAAATCCGCCGGGCAAATCGTCACGTTCACCCGGTCGCCCGGCTTGAGCACATCTCTTAACGGAGCGTTCTTTTTCTCCACAAAAGCCACAGTAGTCTTGCCGTTCGGCAGGGTGGCGCGGAAAGCCGTATCCGCGATGCGCTCCGCAATAACGGCCACTGCCTGCACCGTCTGGTAGGGATAAAGTTTCATCTGGAAAAATCAGGTTACAAATTCATCAATCCGTTCATCAGGTCGCTCCCGGTCTTGAGCCCCTTCTCCGCGGCGTCCTGAAGCTGGGGCATGACGGGAGCGGGAACCTGGTCTGCGGCCGGAATCCTGAACCCCCCGTTACCCTTTTCCGTGCCATCCTTCCCCCTGCCTTCCCCGGCCCCCTTGTTCAGCAGGCGCGACGCGACGTCCGCCACTTCCGCCACCTTGCCCATGCCGATCTCCGTCAGGCGGTCTCCCGCCGCCTTGATAAGCCGCGCGGACAAGTCTTCCGACGGGTTGTCCAGCGTGCCGCCAATGTTCACATTGGCCCACACCAGATTGCCTCCGGCTCCCTGGCGGGAAGCGGAAAACACGTCGGAAAAGCCCGGCAGGGCGCTCCACAGGCCGTCGGACCGCAGGCCCACCTGCAACCTTCCGTTAAGCTCGCCTCCTTTTCCGATTTCCAGCCAGCCTTCCACCCTCACCAGATTTTCGCTCTCCACCAGAATGTCGGAGACATGCCAGGCGGCTTCCTTATAGCGGAACTGGGCGGACGCCTTGTGCAGGGGGAGCTGGCGGAATCTGGAAGAACCGCAGAAAAGGGCCAGCCTGTCCAGGACGGGAAGCCCGGTCAGCATCCCGTCCTGCAATCTTACCAGCCCGGCCACATGCGTCACGCCGTCCCGGCCGCCGCGCAGGTCCACCCCGCCGCTCACACTGCCCTGGACATGCTTCTTCCAGTCATTTTCCAGGATGGAAGAGGCGGGAACGCTGTTCACCACCATATTCGCCGTCCAGGAGGAGGAAAGGCCGTCCCAGTCCCCCTTGATGTCCACATAGCCGCCGGCATCCGTGGTCAGGCGGCAGGAGGGAACGTTCACCCGCCTGCTGGAATGGTTGAACTGCGCCGTGCCGGACATCAGGGAAAACTCCGGACAGCCCTTGAAGGGAAGGAGCAGCCTGCCCCCCTGCACGTCAAACTTGTACTGGCTGGACCCGGCATCATGGGTACTCTCCACACGGGTTCCGTTCAGGGCGTACAGCTTGCCGGGAACACCGTAGGAGACGGACAGGGAATCAATGCTCCCCTTTTCCAGGCGGAACGTATCCGGCAGGATATTCTTTTCCACCCAGCTCCTGGGTCCCTCCTCCTTTTCCCGGAAACGGAAGGGCGCCGGAGCCAGTTGAAGCTTCAGCTCCGCAATATTCACGGAGGTAATCACAAAGGCGCGCTTCAGCAAATCCCAGCGGCTGAACTCCGTTTCAATGTTTTTTGCCTGGAGGGAGGTTAAGAACTCATGCCCTTCCATCGTCACGCCGTCGCACCGGATGCCGGAACCGTCCCAGTCCAGCGGGGCTATCCTGGCGGCATCCACATTCATGTCGTCAACGGCGGACTGCCCCAGCATGGTTAAAAAATCGTCACTCTTCAAATAGGACCTGACATACAGGTAGGAGCCGGCTACCGCCGCCACAGCCAGCACCAGAGCCCCCAGCACGCCCCACAGCAACAGCTTTTTCCAAATGCCTCCGGCACGGGGCTTTTTCCTGCGTATCCTCCTCATTCTGGACATGGTAACAGACTATATCAAATCCGGCGGCGGTCAAGCCTCCGGATTGGACCTCCGGCTGCCGCAAGCCACGGATAAACGGACATCCGCGCCGGTTTTCCCCCGCTTACCGCGGGCTGTGGTACACCTTGTGCCTTCCGGACGCCATGGTGATAAAGAGCAGGAACAGGGTGTAGGCCGCCAGAAAGCCCATCGGAATAACTGCGCCATGCTCCCCGCGTCCCAGCGCTTCAATGGGGGCGGCCTGCTTCACCCAGATGTTCTGGGCCAGCCAGGTCAGGAAAATCGCCAGCAGCAGCGTGGGCGTCACGAACTTCATGATGAAGCGGTAGATTCTGGGAATGCGGATGACGGAACCGTCTTCCAGATCCATCAGCCCCCGGTCCACTCCCAGCTTCCAGGAAAACAGAATCATCATCACCATGGCGCTTACAAAGAAACACAGGGTGCCCAGGAAGAAATCATACGTATCCATCGCCAGCAGGTTGCCGCTGTACCAAGCGACGATCAGCGTGCCCGTGGCCGTGAAAAAACCCTGCACCACCACGGCCATCTTGCGTTTCAACCCCATGAACTCTTCAATAAAGGACAGGCCCACCTGCATCATGGAAATGGAGCTGGTAACCGCCGCCACGGTCAGGAGCAGGAAAAACAGGCTGCCGAAGATCACGCTGGAGCCCATCTTGGCAAAGGCCTGCGGAAGCACCATGAACCCCAGCGCAAAAGTTCCCTGCCCGGCGGCTCCGGCCACCCCCAGGAACGCCACGGCGGCAGGCACCGTCATCATGCCGGCAATGCCCACCTCGCACACCTCGTTGGAGGCGGCCGCGGAAAGGCCGCTCAATGCGATGTCCTCCTTCTTCCTGACGTAGCTCGCATAAGTCAGGATCAGCCCCGTCCCTACGGAAAGGCTCAGGAACACCTGCCCGGCCGCCGCTATCCAAAGTTCAATGTTTTTCAGGCCGTCCCACAACGTCACCTCGGTCAGCCTGCGGGTTCCGCCGGACATTTCCACCTGCCGCACGGCTTCATCCATGGCCCCCCGGTGGGAGGCGGACACCATGGAAACCGTCTTCCACTCCCCGCTGTCCCGGTCCTGCTCCTCCACCAGCAGCTTGCTGGGATTCCACATATACCCCAGCCCCTGCTCAATGCTGCGGTCCGGATAGGATGGGTCCGGCGTGCCGATGCACAAAATGCGCACCAGCAGCACCAGGGAAATCAGCAGGAGTATCGGCATGAACCAGCGTGAAAACATCTCGATTCCCTTGCTGATGCCCCGGTAAATGATTCCCAGGTTCAGCAGGATGACCCCACCGACGATCCAGAGCAGCCCGTTGTTAGACAGCAGGGCGCTCCCGTCCCCGTACATCCCCGTGAAACTGAAAAAGGTCTGCGCCGTTCCCTCAGCCGTGGCAAATACCTCCGGCTGGGTCAGCATCTTCCAGAAATAGCCGCAGCACCACGCCTCCACCACCATGTAGTAAAAGGCCACGGAGGAAGGGCCCAGAACCGCGAGCACCCCCAGGAACTTCCACAGCCTGGACCCCTTGGTCAGGTACCAGAATACGCCGGGGGCGCAGTGGGCTCCCATCTGGCCGCCGCGCCGCCCGATGGACCACTCCGCCCATGCCACGGGCACGCCCACCAGCACCAGCATGAGACCGTACGCCACCATGAAGGCGCCCCCGCCGTACTGGGCCGCCAGCCCCGGAAAACGCAGAAAGTTGCCCAGCCCCACGGCGCTCCCGGCCACAGCAAGAATCACGCCAATTTTGCCGGACCACTCGTCTTGTTGCGCCTTTGAGGATGACATGCAGGCAATACTGACAAAAAAAGCTTCATTTTCAAGAGAAAACAGGCCCTTTTGCCACAGAGAAGGCATCATTGCCACTTGACTTTCGTTCGTTTTTTGGAATCATTCTTTTAGAACCAAACCAAAAAACCGACCATGCTCCTCATAGGAAAACCGGCACCTCATTTCAGTGCAAACGCAGTTGTAAACGGTACCATCGTACCGGATTTCAGTCTTGACCAGTTCAAGGGTAAAAAGTACGTGATCCTGTTCTTCTACCCGAAGGACTTCACGTTTGTGTGCCCCACTGAATTGATCGGCTTCCAGGAAGCCCTGGGCGAATTCGACAAGCGTGACGTGGCCGTCGTAGGCTGCTCCACGGACAGCGAATTCTCCCACTGGGCCTGGGTGAACACCCCCCGTGACCAGGGCGGCATCCAGGGCGTGAGCTACCCCATCGTTTCCGACATCAACAAGACCATTTCCGCCGACTACGGCGTTCTGGCCGGAGACGAGGAAATTGACGAAGACGGCAACGTGGAAGTCAACGGGGAACTGATCGCCTACCGCGGCCTCTTCCTGATCGACAAGGACGGCATCGTCCGCCACCAGCTCATCAACGACTTCCCGCTGGGACGCTCCATTGATGAAGCCATCCGCGTGGTAGACGCCCTCCAGCACTTCGAACTGTACGGAGAAGTCTGCCCCCTTGGCTGGCACAAGGGTGAAGCGGCCATGACCCCGTCCCACGAAGGCGTGGCCTCCTACCTCAGCAAGTAAGCTGCCCCGGCAATATTTCAAGGCCGTTCCCTTTTCCGGGGAACGGCCTTTTTGCCGCTTTTCTCTAACATATAAGTATTGACAACGAACCCTTCCGTTCTAATTTACCCGGAATGAACTACTTCATGCCGGCTTTCCTGTTGATTTCTGCCCTTGCAGGCTCCGTCTGGGCCGCAAATGCCCAAGCGCCTGAAAACATCAGGGACCTTGAAACAGCCTATCAAAAATTCTGCACCAGGCGCGGGGAAGCTCTTCTTCCCGCATTTTCAAAAAAACTTCTCGCCCTCCAGCAGCAGGCGGTCAATCAATCCGACTTTGAAAAAGCCAAACAGATTCAATCCGTTCTTCAAAACATCAAAAAAGATATTCTCTCTCCGCCTTCTTCCAACACCATCGACCCGTTCTTCATAGGAAAGGCGTGGAAAAAGAACGGGGACAGCAACGAATTCACGCAGTTTCTGGATGCCGGGCTGAGGCGGTTCTCAAAAGACGTTAAACAAACAGCATTCCAGCCCCAGGACCAGTGGGCGGACCCCGGAAAATCCTCCCGGGAAATAGTGGTCTTCACCGGGGAGCCCCTGCGCATCTGGGTTAAAAAAGACGACTCCACCATCATTCAGATTTACAAGGACTCCAGTACTGACTGGCTCACCCTGCAAGACGGCAGGCAAAACATCATCAAATCACCGGAGCCGGGATTGAACAACCTGCACCAGGAATTCCTGACGGAATACTCCAAGGCGTGCCAGCCGTTAACCCGGAAATATCTGGCCGCCGTGGAAAAAAGGCAGAAGCAGCTGGCCCAGCAGGGAAGCATGGAGGAAGCGATCGCCATCCACAATTACATGAAGCCATTCAATTCCGAGGGCAGACCGGTGGACCAGCTGTTAAACGGAATCTGGAAGAACCAGGCGGGAGAGCTGTATGACTTTTCCAATAAATCAAAAGCGGCCAAGAAAGGCCCGGACGGTTCCCTGAAATTTTATCTGGTTTATACGTCCGCCAGTCCTGCAGGGGAATGGAAAATGGCTCGTGTGGACCGGGGGACGGAAAAGGGCATGGAAGTCATTTTCTTTTCCGCCGGAGGAAAAGTGTACCTCATTCCGAACAGGCCCTCCCGCTTTTTCTCTATCTTGACGCGCGTATCCGGTACCTGACGGCCCTTTAAGGCGCACATTCCCGGCTATCCCCCCTTCCCCGGCTGCGGCCTCTCCCTTTCCGGAAATGCCGGAACTGTCATAAATCAGGAGGAATACGCGCACGCCCCTTGAGCCGCACAGGGGTGTTTGCTACATCCTTGGCATGAATATGGATTTCATGGCAGCCGCATCCTCCAGGGAAGATATCTGGACAAGAACCATGGATTTTCTGAACATGCCGGACTGGCTCAAGCTGGAGATGGTGCAGTCCGTGGGCGCCAAAATCCTGCATGTGGTGATATGGCTGGTGGTCAGCTGGATTCTCCTGAAGCTGCTCTGCCAGGTGCTCCGGAAAATCACCGCCCTGAAAATGTCCCCCCAGGCGTCCCGCCTGACCGTTAAAATAGTCAAGGAGGCAGGCTACATCATCATCGGCGTGGAAGCCTTCGCCCTGATGGGGTTCGACATCCTCACCCTGCTGGGCGCGGCCAGCATCATCGGCGTGGCGGTCGGCTTCGCCTCCCAGACTTCCCTGTCCAACATCATCAGCGGCCTCTTCCTGGTGGGGGAAAAGCAAATCAACCTGGGGGATATGATTGAAGTGGGCGGCATCACCGGCAATGTGGACTCCATCAACCTCATGTCCGTCCAGCTCCGGCTGCCGAACAACACCATGGTCCGCATACCCAATGAAATGATCATCAAAAACCCGGTGAGCAACATCACCCGCTTTTCCACGCGCCGCTGTGACCTGGACCTGGGCGTGGACTACAATTGCGACATTGAACACGTCGTGAGCATATTGCAGGAAGTGGTCAAACAGAACAAGCTCTGCCTGGACGACCCGGCTCCCGTCATCATGTTCACCGGATTCCAGGATTCCTCCCTGGGATTCAAAATCGGCGCCTGGTGCCTGAAGGACAACTTTCTGGACTGCCAGAAAACGCTTGCCCACGACATCAAGCACCGCTTTGCGGCAGAGGGCATTTCCTTCCCCTTCCCCACCCGCAGTCTGGAGAGCAGAAGCCCCATCCAGGTGGAAATCTCCGGCACGGCGGAGAAAAATCAGTAGGTGCTCTCTTTTTGCTTTCTTTTTGCCCCGTGAAATTTCAATCTTGTCTGCGTAAAATCCGCATCTATGTCTGACACATCCGCACCCGCCTATCAAAGAATCCTCCTGAAACTCAGCGGAGAAGCCCTGCGCAGCCCCGGCAGCATGGACAACATTTCCCCGGAAATCGTCGCCCGCATTGCTGAAGAAATCGCCCAGGCGCACCGCGCCGGCGTGCAGATCGGCCTGGTCGTGGGCGGCGGCAACTTCTGGCGCGGGGCTAAAGCCAGTGTGCGCGGCATGGACCGCGCCACGGCGGACTACGTAGGCATGCTCGCCACGGTAATGAACGCCCTGGCCCTCCAAAGCGCGCTGGAACGCGCGGGAGTCCCCTGCGTGGTGCAGTCCGCCATTGAAATGAAAAACGTGGCGGAATCCTTCATCCGCCTGAAAGCCCGCACCTACCTGGACAACAATAAAATCGTCATCTTCGCCGCCGGCACCGGCAATCCGTTCTTTTCCACAGACACTACGGCGGCCCTGCGCGCCAGCGAGATCAATGCGGAAGTGGTCATGAAGGCCACCTCCGTGGACGGCGTTTATGATGCGGACCCCAAGAAGGTTTCCGACGCCAAGCGCTTTGACGCCATTTCCTACCAGGAATGCCTGGAACGCCAGCTCAAGGTGATGGACTCCACGGCCTTCACCCTGTGCATGGACAACAAGAAGCCCATCATCGTATTCGACATGCACACGCCGGGCAACATCACGCGCGCCCTGCTCGGGGAACCCATCGGCACCACCATCAGCTGAACTCCGCACGCCCCTTTTTCCAACCTACAAAAAACACTTAGCACCCACCACAATCATGGACGCAGAAACATTAATATTGGAAACGGAGGAATCCATGCTCAAGGCCGTGGACTTCGCCAAACAGGAATTCTCCGGCGTGCGCACGGGAAAAGCCTCCCCCGGCCTCGTTGAAAACCTGGACGTGCACGTCTCCAGCTACGGCTCCGTCATGAAGCTGAAGGGCCTGGCCGTCATCAGCACGCCGGAACCCCGCCTCATCCTCATCCAGCCCTTTGACCCGAGCACCGTCCATGACATCGGCCGCGCCATCAATGAAAGCAAGTTGAACCTCAACCCGCTGGTGGAAGGCCGCTCCATCCGCCTGCCCATTCCCGCCCTCACGGAAGAACGCCGCAAGGACCTCGTGAAGCTTGTCAAATCCCAGGCGGAAGAAGCCCGCGTGCGCGTACGCGGCGCCCGCAAGGCCGGCATGGACTCCGCCAAAAAGCTCAAGGCGGACAACATCGTCACGGAAGACGGCCAGCGCGATCTGGAAACGCAGATCCAGAAGCTCACGGACAAGTACGTGAAGGACATTGACGAGCTGGTGGCCGTCAAGGAAAAGGACATCATGACCATCTGAGCCAGAACCATCCATCCCCAACCATTTTACGACAATGACAGACAACGTAACAAACTTCCTCGCCTCCGGCATTGAAATCAAGGGAACCATCCGTTTCCAGAACGACATGCACATCGACGGCAAAATCGAAGGTGAAATCATTTCCGACAAGGGAAAAGTCACCATCGGAGAAACCGCCCAGATCAAGGGCGACATCACCGCCGGAGACGTGCGCATCTACGGCAACGTAGAAGGCAAGGTCACCTCCGACCGCTGCGAACTCAAGCAGCAGGCCCGCGTCGTCGGGGACATGAAGACCCGCAGCCTCGCCATGGAAGAAGGCGCCCACCTGCTGGGCCGCACGGAAATCGGTTAAAACCGCGAACCTCATTTTTTCATCAAGCCGTTCCTTCCTGCGCGAGGGAACGGCTTTTTTACGCCCGGTGGCAGGGCAGCCCGGCAGAAAAAGAGGAATACTCCGCTTGAAAAACCGGTAAAGACGGAAAACTCCCATCCGGGAGCGGAAGGCTCCCGCCTTTCGCATTTACGTCCGTCCGAAGCAAAGCTGGTCTTTCTTCCCTTTCTCCCGCAGCCGCACTTGATGAGGACCGGAAGGCCCTCATTCCCGGGCGGAACGCCGATTCCCACTTTTGCGGCAGGCAGGCCAGGCCTCCGGTGGAACCTGGCCGCCAACAGGGCAAAAAACGGGAGGTGGAGCAAAAGCCGCTCCGTTATCCCGCTTCCTCAGGAAAGTCAGGAAAGGGGCGGACGCACGATGGACCAGGAACGCGGCTGCGCGGGGTCCAGCACCTTCTTGATAAAGGCGTTCACCTGGTCCAGCTCCATGTTCCTGATGGCGACTGTCTGCCGTTCAAACGCATCCAGGGGCAGCCCGAACAGGATATCCAGAGCCAGCATCTGGCACAGGGCTCCGTTGGACTGCATGGCCAGCAGGCGGGAGGAAAGGGCGGACGCCTTGGTGCGTTCCAGCTCCTCTTCCGTCATGCCGCGCTCATGAATCATCTCCAGAGTCTTTTCCAGCCGCCGCCCGGCTTCCTCCAGTTGTTCCGGAGAGGTGCCCAAGTAGAAGCAGATGCCTCCGGCGTCCATGCCGATGAACAGGGAGGAGCTGGCATAGTAGGCCAGCCCGGCTTCCTCCCGGATGTTGGTGAAAACGGGACCGGCCATGTCACTGCACCAGGCCTGGAACAGCAGCGCCTGCGCCATTTCCGGGGAAGCCACGTCCACGCACGGCATTCCCACCACCAGCACGGCTTGCTGCTTATCCAGCACGGACACCTCCCGGCCAGCGCGCAGCGCGGGCGTGGGAGTCAGGACCGGCGGCATTCCGGCCCTCATTCCGCCAAGACGCTTTTCCAGAAGAGGGAGAACCTCCTCCTTCCTGACATCTCCGGAAATGCATATCACGGCATTGGAGGCGCAGATGATGCGTTCATACTGTTCCTTCACGTCCCGCACTGTCAGTGAAGAAAGGCTCTCCGGCGTGCCGGACGGGGAATTCCCGTAGGAAACATGGCCGTAGGCCACCTTCCGTTCCTGCCGGAACGCCACGGAAAGCGGATCTTCCAAATCCTCCTCCGCATCCGCCACAAAGGACTCCTTCTCCCGGAGGAAGGCGTCCTCCGGGAAGGAGGGATTCATCACCACATCCGCCATCAGCTCCAGTCCGGAATCCAGGTCTTCCGCCAGAATCTGGCAGCCCACGCTCAGGGAATTGTTGCCTGTGGAGGTATTGATGGCCCCTCCGATGTCCTCCAGAAAACGCGCTATGTCCCCTGCGGAACGCGTGGCGGTCCCTTTCAGCAGGCATTCGGACATCAAATCCGTCACCCCGGCGTCATGTTCATTCTCCGCACGGCAGCCGGCCTTGAAGGCCAGGCAGGCATAGGCCAGCGGAAGGCGGTGGTCCTCACGAATCACCACCTTCATGCCGTTGCCAAGCACATGCTCGCTCAGGGCCGTTTCCGTCCCGGCGGCGGAACCGTCTTCCTCCGCGGCGTTGCTGCCCACGGGATCCAGGCTGACTTCCGTCACATTCGGGGAGGACAGCCAGGTGGAGCACACGCGGTGCAGGTCTTCCGTGGTCACCCGTTCAATGGCTTCCTGCCATTCTGAAGACAGGTTCAAATTGCGCGCCCCGAACCAGTCCGCCCCCATTTCCGAGGCCACTCCGGCGGCGGAACTCCTGCGGCGCAGGCGGCTGACCCGCGTCTGCTTGCAAACTCTCTTCAAATCCTCCGTAAAATCCTCCTGTGCCAGATTCCGCAGTTCCTGGAGCACCAGGTCCCGCACCTTGTCACGCTGGGCGCGGTCCACGTCAATGCTGATGGTGAACGCCCCTTCGTCAGTCTCGGACTGGTTGGAATGCACCTCAATGCTGTACACCAGCCCCAGGCGGTCGTGGAACTTTTCATAAAAACGCGCGGAACGGCCCCCGCCCAGGATGCTGGCCAGGGCGGAAAGAGCCGGCGTATCCGGATGGCCTGAACAGGGCAGGCGCCAGGCAAGGTTCAGTTTGGAATAAGGCACGGCAAATTCCTTGCGCACCCTGCGGGAACCGAACTGGTGCGGTTCATGGGGAATAAGCTCCCGGTTCAGGGGGCGGGACTTTAAATCTTCCACCAGCAGTTCCAGATGGGAAAAAATCTCCGCGGCATCCACATCCCCCGCGATGGAAAGCACCACATTGTTCGGAACATAGCGGCTGGCATGGTAATCCAGCACGTCCTGGCGCGTCAGGCAGTCAAACGCGGCGGGTTCCCCCAGCACGGGCCAGCGGCGCGGATGCTTGAGATACAATGTCTGCATCAGAAGCTGGTAAGCCACGGAATCGGGATCGTCCGCGTACATGGCCATCTCCCGGCGCACCACCCCCTTCTCCCGCTCTAGTTCATCCTCCGGGAACGTGGGGAAAAACACCAGCTCCGTCAGAAGGTTCAGGAAAATCTGCCAGGAATCCGCAGGGCCGTCTATATAATACACGGTGCGGTTCACGCTGGTATAGGCATTCCAGTGGCCGCCGCGTTCCTGGACCTTGCGGGCCAGGTCCTGCCCGGAATAATGCTCCGTTCCCTTGAACACCAGGTGTTCCAGCAAATGGGAAAGGCCGCTCCCCTGCCAGTGGCCCTCATTCATGGACCCGGTGCCCACCCAGTACTGAAGGGACACTACGGGATGGGACTTGTCCTCCTTGATCAAAACCGTCAAACCGTTTCCGAAACGGCGCGTCACAGGCTCCTTGGCTGAACTCATGTTTCTTAGCGTGCCTTAAGACGGCAGGCCATGCAAGCCGCCGCTCCGTCCACGCCGCGGCACTGTCAGACTTACCCCGGTTTTAAAAAACGCAGTTGAATCGAAAACCTCCCTAAAAAAAACATGCTGACTGCACATTTTTTTGAACAAATCTTAAACTCTGTTACTCTATCAGTCGTAGAACGGCAGATTATGTGCCGTTTATCATCAACAACACCAACCTCACACATCATCATATGAAAAAGATCCTCGCTGTAGCAGCCTTTGCTTTCGCATTCAGTGTCAACGGTTACGCCCAGGAAGCCGCCGCTCCGGCCGATTCCTCCGCCCCCGCTGCTCAGAAGTGCTGCAAGAAAGACAAAAAGTGCGACAAGAAATGCGACAAGGAAGGCAAGTGCGGCAAAAAATGCGACAAGCCCTGCAGCAAAGGTGAAAAGCCCTGCGACTGCTCCAAAAAGGAAGAAGCTCCCAAGGCCTAACCTCACGGAAACCATCACAATGAACGCGAACCCTTGCCGAACCCTTTCGGCAAGGGTTTTCTCCACCGGGTGGGCGTAAAACCGTCCGTCCCGTTGACCATGAAATTACTTGATTTGAACCTTCAACCCATTTTATAAACTGTCATCATGAAAACGACTTCCATTCTTACCATCGGCTGTGCGGCCATTGCGCTGTCCATCACCTCCTGCACCAACTTCGGTTCCCCGAACGCCTACAACCTGAACGAAATCGGCGGCGCACAGGAAACCTATACCGGTACGGTCACCAGTGTGGAAAACGTCAAAATCCAGGCCAATAACGCCAATACCGGCACCGGCATCGGTGCAGTGGCGGGCGGCCTGACCGGCGCCATGTTCGGCGGCGGCAACGCCAAGTACGCCACGGCAGCGGGCGGCGCCATTCTGGGCGGCATCGCCGGCAACCAGATTGACAAGGCCGTGAACAACACGACCGGGGAACGCATCACCGTGCGCCTGGACCAGAAAAGGAACGGCACCCGCAACTACACGGTCGTGCAGGTCGCCAGCAGGAACAACCCGATCCAGGTCGGACAGCGCGTGCGCGTGATCATCGGCAACAACGGTTCCCGCGTGCTGGCCTACTAATTGGCCCTCCTTCACTGACCAGCTACATACCGGCATGATCTTCGGCACCTTACCCGGCGGCGCTCCAGTAGAACTGTTTGAACTGTCTTCCGACAAGCTGACGGTACGCATCAGCAACTACGGGGGGCGCATCATCTCCGTCGTCAAGGACGGCATGGACATGATCGTAGGGCCCAAGCACTTTGAAGACATGCTGAAAGACACCTGTTATTGCGGTGCGATTTGCGGCCGTGTCGCGAATCGCATCGCAAAAGGCAGGTTCTCCATTGACGGAGACTCCCATTCCGTGGCCGTCAACAACGGCCCCAACCACCTGCACGGAGGCGTGCAGGGCTTCGACAGCAAAATCTGGCAGGTGCAGGAAGCCACGCGCAACACGCTGGTGCTTACCCTGCACTCCGCAGACGGGGAGGAAAACTATCCCGGCAATCTGGAAGTGGTAGCCACCTATACCGTGGTGGAAGAAACCCTCCACCTCCGGCTGGAAGCGTACGCGGACGCGGCCACCATCGTCAACCTCACCAACCACGCCTACTGGAACCTTTCCGGCAAGCTCACCATTGACTCCATGACGCTGGAGGTGCGGGCTTCCGCCTACACCCCGGTGGACGCCACCAACATTCCGGACGGCCGCATCCTTCCCGTGGAAGGAACGGACTTTGACCTGCGGAAGGCAGCCCTGCTGGGAGAACGCAACTCCGCCGCCCATCCGGACACCGCCGCCGGACTGGACCACAACTACGTGCTGGATTCCGAACCCGGCGACAAAATCGCCGCCATCCTTCTGGACCCGGAATCCCGCCACCGCCTGATCGTGGCGACGGACGCGCCCGGCCTCCAGGTGTATACCGGGGAATACCTGCCCCAGGCGCGCCAGGGAATCGCGCTGGAAGCCCAGGGCTTCCCCAATGCCGTCAACACGCCCCACTTCCCCAGCGTCATCCTGCGTCCCGGCCAGTCAGCCACGCGCAATATCACCTGGACCGTCAGGTAAAAGGCATATCCGCAGTCCCCTGCGCGGGAAAGGCAGGAAATGTTCCGGCGCGCCAAACTCCGGAACCCCGTCTTTCAGCTTTTCAGGCGTGCGCTGTCAAGACGCCGCATAAAGGGCTTCCGCCACCACCTTTTGCAGGCCTTCCGCCATGCGTTCCATGGAACGGCCCACAAAAATCAGGTCCGCCACGGAAATCAGATTGTCCTGATACTGTTCCGGCAGGCGCGTGAACGTATCCGTCATGGCCGCCGCATGCTCCGCCAGCGTCTCCAGCGCGGGAACCAGCTCCGCCAGAGCCTTCCCGTCCCAGGAGGAGACGGCCTTGTTCACCGCTCTGAACTGCTCCGCCATCTCCCGGTAAACGGGGTCCGCCTGGGCAGCCTCCCGGATGCGGGGGCGCTTGTTAAGCTTGTTGGCCCTCTTGGCGATCGTCACGGCCTCATCCCCGATCCGTTCATACATGGAAGACATGCGTATGGAAGCCAGCACCACCTTGAGATCGGAGGCTACGGGACTGAAAAAAGCCAGCAGATGCAGGCCTTCCCGGTCCACCGTCATTTCCAGCTCATCCAGCTCCTCATCCTCCGCAATGGCCTGGTTGGAGGCGGATTCATTCTGCTGCAGCAGCCCGGCGGCAGCCAGGTCAAGGGCGCTCTGCGCCTTGTAGGCCATCTGGAGCAAATGCGTATTCAGGGAGGAAAGGGCGGCGTCAAACTCCCTCAGGGTGTGCGCGTCGTGATTCATGATTAGGAATATTGGCTTGATGACTGGCGGCGCTTTTGCCGGCATGGTAAAAAATGTGCTGGCGGCGCAGGCTGTTCCTTTTGGCGGAGGATGCGGCCAGCCTCCGTACAACGCCGGAGGAAAGGGAAAAATGCCCGGCTCCCTTTCTGGAAGTAAACTTTGAAAAAACCATAAACAACTCTCTGTTAACTGAATCTTCCCGTGATATAATCCTCCGTTTCTTTCATGGAAGGATTGGAAAAAATCTTCTCCGTGGAATCAAACTCCACCAGTCTTCCCAGCATGAAAAAACCGGTCAGGTCGGAAACGCGGGTGGCCTGCTGCATGTTGTGGGTAACCACGATGATGGTGAACTCCTCCTTGAGCCGGTGCATCAGCTCTTCCACCCGCACTGTGGCAATGGGGTCCAGGGCGGAACAAGGTTCGTCCATCAGCAGGATGCGAGGCTTCACGGCAATGGAACGGGCGATGCACAGGCGCTGCTGCTGTCCCCCGGAAAGGCCGTTGGCGGAAGCATGCAGGCGGTCCTTCACTTCATCCCATAAGGCGGCATGCCTCAGGCTTTCCTCCACCGCTTCATCCAGAATGCCGCGGTTCCTTACCCCCGCCAGCTTCAACCCGTAGGAAACGTTCTCATAAATAGTCATCGGGAAGGGATTGGACTTCTGGAAAACCATCCCCACCTCCCGGCGCAAATGGATGGGGTCCAGGGACGGGGAAGTCACGTCCACCCCGTCAATGCGGATGGAGCCGCCCGTGACGCGGGCCTCCGGAATGCGGTCATTCATCCGGTTGATGCAGCGCAGCAGCGTGGACTTTCCACATCCGGAAGGGCCGATGAACGCCGTCACCCGGTTCCTGGGAACCTTCATGGTGACATGGAACAGGGATTGCTTGCTCCCATAACAAAAATCCAGGGAATCCACCTCTACGGCGGTCTGGTCGGCGGCGGCTGGATGCGGAGTCATGTTCGGTCAAATGGCGCGTCCTGCGCCGTTGACCGCATGGTATCCCAAAAACGAAGCTCCAGGTCTACTACGGGTTTGTGACAATTTCTTAACCTGGCTTTTTGAGAAAAAGAAAAACACGCAGCGGATTTAGAATCCGTCAAGAGACTGGAAGAAACCAGGGAGATGTCATGGTACACCTCTCCCAAGTCTTTCAGCCGGC